>NZ_CP102591.1 GCF_032818155.1 Niallia taxi | reverse complement strand
TTACTAAGTAGAGATGGTTATAAGGTGTTGGCAATTGATCTGGATTCTCAAGGGAACTTAACAGAACTATTATCTAATCAACCTTCCAATGAATTCATTGGAAGATCAGTACTAGAAGCTATGCAGAAACAAGATGTAAAAAAGTATATTCTACCTATAGAGAAAAATTTAGATTTGTTGCCTGCTACAAATTTTTTAGCTACATTCCCCAGGTGGATATATACCGGAAAGACTTATAAAGGCGATACAATTCCTTTTAAAGGAGCTCCTAGTTTAATTCTAGATAAAAGTTTAGATGGAATCAGAAATGAGTATGATTTCATTATTATTGATACGCCACCTTCTTTATCAGAACAAACAACTAATGCCCTATGTGCTAGTGAGTATGTAGTGGTATTATTCGAGTGCTCTAACTGGTGCTATTCAGCAATACCTAACTTTATGGAGTCTGTCACAAGTGCTAAAAATCATGGTAATAGAAATACTGAAGTAATAGGGATTCTAAGAACATTGAATGACTTAAGAAGAAGTGATGCTAAGGCCTTTAATGAAATGATCACAGAGGATTACCCTGATGAAGTTTTTAAAACGGTTATTACTAGAAGAGCTCCTATTGGTCGTTTAGCCTTATATGGGTTTAATAAAAACTCAGAATTAAAGCAGGCTTTACTTCAATATGAAGAATTTTATAAGGAGTTGATTAAACGTGTCCAAAGTAAACGACATAAAAAATATGAAACGTCTTCAGAAACAGATTACTCCTTCCCAGGCTCTCGCTGAAGAGATTAGTGAGGAAAAAGCTTCTACACTACAACTGATAAGAAAACGAGTCTCATTCGATTTACGAACAGACTTACATAAAGAGTTGAAAATGCAATCTTTATTACAGGAAAAAAACATCTATATATTAATTGAAGAAGCATTAGAGGACTATTTAAATAATATCGGTAAATAATTTGATGCATCCAAACTTGGATACGTAAAATTAATTTTAATAGCAGTTAACATAATGCGTCTTATCCCAAGCAGCCAGCAAATCAAAAGACGGAATGGAGCCATATTCGGGCAAATTCCGTCTTTTTCCCTTCGGGAAATAATCAAAAATGAAGACTAAATTCAAAAACACTATCTCTTTATTTCTTCTATTTCCTCCTGGATCCTATTCCATTTTCTATTTGACATTCCATACACTTTTGAAGCAATGGACAATGCTTATAACCGCTGTATGGAGTATCTATATGTCTATTTTCTTTGCTTATCTATCCTTTTAAAAAAAGAGCATAAGGAAACCTGATATCACCTTCTGATAAAAGGTGATGAATAGTCGGTGCCTATTAGGTTTCAAGGAGTTTAAATTGATATCACTTTTTGGCCCGGGAGATATAGTGTAGATATACCATAATATCTCTAGAGATATTATGGTATTCCAAAATTTTTATTGAATTTTTCCTGTCTTTGCACAAACAACGCTAAAAGATTTTTTTCTTTTAGCGTTGTTTCGAGTTGTGATATGGATACATTAGAACGATATATTTGCGCTTTAGTGTCCAATTCTTTTCATCTTTTTTAAAAAGAAATATCTAGTATCAGTTTTAAAATATAAAAAACGAATAGAATTTCCATTGTCGAACGTCTTTAGGTTCTTATATTCGATCTATAATACTGTCCTTTTTCTAAAAACGAACTTAACTAAGAGAAGTACCTAAAATCCTCTAAAATAGCCCCTGAAACGTTCTAAATCTAAATTCACTTTAAGCTTACCCATCGGATTGATGTTAACTATAAAAAGACAATTAAATACTAAACAACCTACCCTAGTGTATCGTTAATAAAAGTTTTTTGTATTGCTTCTTCTAGTTCGAATTGTTCCATCCTGGATTTTGCATATCTTTTAGTAACATTTATATCTTTATGTCCAGCAAGTTTCGAGACAACTTCTAAGCCTATTCCTTTATCTATAAGCTTTTGACAAAAAGTATGTCTTAATTTATGCGGATGAACATTATATTTTTTCAACATATATTGAATCGATCTTTCTGTTAATCGTTCATTAGATTTTGAAGTAAATAAAGCATCCTCACTATAAAAAGAGTCACAGTATTTAAGAAGATATTTCTTAGCTTCTTCCGATAATGGAATATACCTTTCTTCACCAGTTAACCCATTTCTAACGGTTAATTGCCTTTTTCTAATATCAATATTCGACTTATTTAGAGAACATAATTCCGAAACTCTAATACCTGTATGAAGTAATAAGTAAACAATAGCTATATTTCTTTCGTGACCATCATTTTTTACTTCTTGAAGTAATTGATTGTATTCATAAGGAGTTAGTATTTCCAATTCTCCCTTTTTTTCTATAGGCATAACTTTAATATCTAAAGTTATTTCTGGACGTTTCAAGAACTTAGCAAACGTTCTAATAGAGCCAAGTATTTTATCGATAGTTATTGGACTTTTGCGCTGTTGCTCTAAAAAAGAGAGATAATCTTGAACATCTTTTTGAGATATATTCTCTAAATAAGTAGGATATTTGTAGAGCCAGTCTTGAAATTTTTTCATTTCACGTTGATAAGTAGTGACTGTATTAACAGATTTCCCTTCTGTTTCAAGCCAGTCTGCAAATTGACTAATAACATTAGATTTTTGCACTTTATCACCCCTAAATCCAGACTTGGTACTTACTTAATATCTTAATTCATAAGAGGAAAGAAGTAAACTTCCACGATAAAATCAAAAAAAAGGATAGTAGTCTAATGACTACTATCCTTTTTGGTGCCTGGCGACGTCCTACTCTCACAGGGGGAGAACCCCCAACTACCATCGGCGCTGAGAAGCTTAACTTCCGTGTTCGGTATGGGAACGGGTGTGACCTTCTCGCTATCGCCACCAGACTATTATGTTTTTATGAGTTGTTCTCTCAAAACTAAATCATATAGGAAGAAAAACACAAGAACCAAGTAATCTTTTTAGTTAAGTCCTCGATCTATTAGTATTTGTCAGCTCCACGTGTCACCACGCTTCCACCTCAAACCTATCAACCTGATCATCTTTCAGGGATCTTACTAGCTTACGCTATGGGAAATCTCATCTCGAGGGGGCTTCATGCTTAGATGCTTTCAGCACTTATCCCTTCCGCACATAGCTACCCAGCTATGCCTTTGGCAAGACAACTGGTACACCAGCGGTGCGTCCATCCCGGTCCTCTCGTACTAAGGACAGCTCCTCTCAAATTTCCTACGCCCACGACGGATAGGGACCGAACTGTCTCACGACGTTCTGAACCCAGCTCGCGTACCGCTTTAATGGGCGAACAGCCCAACCCTTGGGACCGACTACAGCCCCAGGATGCGATGAGCCGACATCGAGGTGCCAAACCTCCCCGTCGATGTGGACTCTTGGGGGAGATAAGCCTGTTATCCCCGGGGTAGCTTTTATCCGTTGAGCGATGGCCCTTCCATGCGGAACCACCGGATCACTAAGCCCGACTTTCGTCCCTGCTCGACTTGTAGGTCTCGCAGTCAAGCTCCCTTGTGCCTTTACACTCTACGAATGATTTCCAACCATTCTGAGGGAACCTTTGGGCGCCTCCGTTACTTTTTAGGAGGCGACCGCCCCAGTCAAACTGCCCACCTGACACTGTCTCCCACCCCGATAAGGGGTGCGGGTTAGAATGTCAATACAGCCAGGGTAGTATCCCACCAATGCCTCCACCGAAGCTGGCGCTCCGGCTTCCAAGGCTCCTACCTATCCTGTACAAGCTGTACCAAAATTCAATATCAGGCTACAGTAAAGCTCCACGGGGTCTTTCCGTCCTGTCGCGGGTAACCTGCATCTTCACAGGTACTATAATTTCACCGAGTCTCTCGTTGAGACAGTGCCCAGATCGTTACACCTTTCGTGCGGGTCGGAACTTACCCGACAAGGAATTTCGCTACCTTAGGACCGTTATAGTTACGGCCGCCGTTTACTGGGGCTTCAATTCAGAGCTTCGCGCGAACGCTAACCCCTCCTCTTAACCTTCCAGCACCGGGCAGGTGTCAGCCCCTATACTTCGCCTTACGGCTTCGCAGAGACCTGTGTTTTTGCTAAACAGTCGCCTGGGCCTATTCACTGCGGCTCTCTCGGGCTTGCACCCAAAAGAGCACCCCTTCTCCCGAAGTTACGGGGTCATTTTGCCGAGTTCCTTAACGAGAGTTCTCTCGCTCACCTTAGGATTCTCTCCTCGCCTACCTGTGTCGGTTTGCGGTACGGGCACCTTGAATCTCGCTAGAGGCTTTTCTTGGCAGTGTGGAATCAGGAACTTCGGTACTATATTTCCCTCGCCGTCACAGCTCCGCCTTCACGGTAATGGGATTTGCCTCATTACCAGCCTAACTGCTTGGACGTGCTAATCCAACAGCACGCTTACCCTATCCTCCTGCGTCCCCCCATCGCTCAAACGATTCATAAGGTGGTACAGGAATATCAACCTGTTGTCCATCGCCTACGCTCTTCAGCCTCGGCTTAGGTCCCGACTAACCCTGAGTGGACGAGCCTTCCTCAGGAAACCTTAGGCATTCGGTGGATGAGATTCTCACTCATCTTTCGCTACTCATACCGGCATTCTCACTTCTAAGCGCTCCACCAGTCCTTACGGTCTAGCTTCAACGCCCTTAGAACGCTCTCCTACCACTGACATCATAGATGTCAATCCACAGCTTCGGTGATACGTTTAGCCCCGGTACATTTTCGGCGCAGAGTCACTCGACCAGTGAGCTATTACGCACTCTTTAAATGGTGGCTGCTTCTAAGCCAACATCCTGGTTGTCTAAGCAACTCCACATCCTTTTCCACTTAACGTATACTTTGGGACCTTAGCTGGTGGTCTGGGCTGTTTCCCTCTTGACTACGGATCTTATCACTCGCAGTCTGACTCCCAAGGATAAGTATTTGGCATTCGGAGTTTGTCTGAATTCGGTAACCCGATGGGGGCCCCTAGTCCAAACAGTGCTCTACCTCCAATACTCTTACCTTGAGGCTAGCCCTAAAGCTATTTCGGAGAGAACCAGCTATCTCCAAGTTCGATTGGAATTTCTCCGCTACCCACACCTCATCCCCGCACTTTTCAACGTGCGTGGGTTCGGGCCTCCATCCAGTGTTACCTGGACTTCACCCTGGACATGGGTAGATCACCTGGTTTCGGGTCTACGACCACATACTCTATCGCCCTATTCAGACTCGCTTTCGCTGCGGCTCCGTCTCTTCAACTTAACCTTGCATGTAATCGTAACTCGCCGGTTCATTCTACAAAAGGCACGCTATCACCCATTAATGGGCTCTAACTACTTGTAGGCACACGGTTTCAGGATCTATTTCACTCCCCTTCCGGGGTGCTTTTCACCTTTCCCTCACGGTACTGGTTCACTATCGGTCACTAGGGAGTATTTAGCCTTGGGAGATGGTCCTCCCTGCTTCCGACGGGATTTCTCGTGTCCCGCCGTACTCAGGATCCACTCAGGAGGGAACGAAGTTTCGACTACAGGGTTTTTACCTTCTGTGACTGGCCTTTCCAGACCTATTCATCTACCCCGTTCCTTTGTAACTCCATGTAGAGTGTCCTACAACCCCAAGAGGCAAGCCTCTTGGTTTGGGCTAATCCCGTTTCGCTCGCCGCTACTAAGGGAATCGCGTTTGCTTTCTCTTCCTCCGGGTACTTAGATGTTTCAGTTCCCCGGGTCTGCCTTCAGTTACTCTATGTATTCAAGTAACGATACTATCCCATTACGGATAGTGGGTTTCCCCATTCGGAAATCTCCGGATCAAAGCTTACTTACAGCTCCCCGAAGCATATCGGTGTTAGTCCCGTCCTTCATCGGCTCCTAGTGCCAAGGCATCCACCGTGCGCCCTTTCTAACTTAACTTGATTTGGCTAAAGATGTTACTCTTTACCCTAATTCTTCTATTTACATAGAGAATCTAAGATGGCGATTACTCGGTTTTATCTTGGTTTTTCTTCTATATGATTTAGTTTTCAAAGAACAATTTTATATCATGAGGAATTGCTCCCTCAAAACTGAACAACAAACTGTCAACAATCTATGAATGGAATAAATCCATTTTTCCTTAGAAAGGAGGTGATCCAGCCGCACCTTCCGATACGGCTACCTTGTTACGACTTCACCCCAATCATCTATCCCACCTTAGGCGGCTGGCTCCCAGAAGGGTTACCCCACCGACTTCGGGTGTTACAAACTCTCGTGGTGTGACGGGCGGTGTGTACAAGGCCCGGGAACGTATTCACCGCGGCATGCTGATCCGCGATTACTAGCGATTCCAGCTTCATGTAGGCGAGTTGCAGCCTACAATCCGAACTGAGAATGGTTTTATGGGATTGGCTCGACCTCGCGGTTTTGCTGCCCTTTGTACCATCCATTGTAGCACGTGTGTAGCCCAGGTCATAAGGGGCATGATGATT
Organism: Niallia taxi; assembly: GCF_032818155.1. Taxonomy (NCBI): domain Bacteria; kingdom Bacillati; phylum Bacillota; class Bacilli; order Caryophanales; family Bacillaceae; genus Niallia; species Niallia taxi. Next base: position 3,416 of record NZ_CP102591.1, on the reverse strand, counting down.
TGACGTCATCCCCACCTTCCTCCGGTTTGTCACCGGCAGTCACCTTAGAGTGCCCAACTAAATGCTGGCAACTAAGATCAAGGGTTGCGCTCGTTGCGGGACTTAACCCAACATCTCACGACACGAGCTGACGACAACCATGCACCACCTGTCATCCTGTCCCCCGAAGGGGAACGTCCTATCTCTAGGATTGTCAGGAGATGTCAAGACCTGGTAAGGTTCTTCGCGTTGCTTCGAATTAAACCACATGCTCCACCGCTTGTGCGGGCCCCCGTCAATTCCTTTGAGTTTCAGCCTTGCGGCCGTACTCCCCAGGCGGAGTGCTTAATGCGTTTGCTGCAGCACTAAAGGGCGGAAACCCTCTAACACTTAGCACTCATCGTTTACGGCGTGGACTACCAGGGTATCTAATCCTGTTTGCTCCCCACGCTTTCGCGCCTCAGCGTCAGTTACAGACCAAAGAGTCGCCTTCGCCACTGGTGTTCCTCCACATCTCTACGCATTTCACCGCTACACGTGGAATTCCACTCTTCTCTTCTGCACTCAAGTCCCCCAGTTTCCAATGACCCTCCACGGTTGAGCCGTGGGCTTTCACATCAGACTTAAAGGACCGCCTGCGCGCGCTTTACGCCCAATAATTCCGGACAACGCTTGCCACCTACGTATTACCGCGGCTGCTGGCACGTAGTTAGCCGTGGCTTTCTGGTTAGGTACCGTCAAGGTACGAGCAGTTACTCTCGTACTTGTTCTTCCCTAACAACAGAGTTTTACGATCCGAAAACCTTCATCACTCACGCGGCGTTGCTCCGTCAGACTTTCGTCCATTGCGGAAGATTCCCTACTGCTGCCTCCCGTAGGAGTCTGGGCCGTGTCTCAGTCCCAGTGTGGCCGATCACCCTCTCAGGTCGGCTACGCATCGTCGCCTTGGTGAGCCGTTACCTCACCAACTAGCTAATGCGCCGCGGGCCCATCTGTAAGTGACAGCGTAAACCGTCTTTCAGCTTTTCTACATGAGTAGAAAAGGATTATCCGGTATTAGCTCCGGTTTCCCGAAGTTATCCCAGTCTTACAGGCAGGTTGCCCACGTGTTACTCACCCGTCCGCCGCTAACTTAAAAAGCAAGCTTTTTAAGTCCGCTCGACTTGCATGTATTAGGCACGCCGCCAGCGTTCGTCCTGAGCCAGGATCAAACTCTCCGATAAAGAGTAAGATTAGCTCATTGCTAAACTCTAGCTTTTGTTACTTGTTTTGTTTCTATAACGAAAGTTATAAAAACGATTATTGTTGACGTTTGTTTGTTCAGTTTTCAAAGAGCAATTTAATGTTGCTGTTAGGAGCAACTTTTATATAATAACACAGCATTTCACCGTGGTCAACTTCTACGAACAAACTTTTTTTAAAAAAAGAAAGAATGTTTTTTTCGAATTAGCGACATCTACTAATATACCATCCGCATTCGTGGAAGTCAACTTCTTTTTAGAGGTTTCTACTAGTTGAAATGTTTTTCTATTCTACATAATAAACTCTCTTACAGCAATAGATAGTTCAACGTTAATAATTCCGATAAAAAAGAACAAGAACCAATATGGTTTTTGTTCTTTTAATTTAATATCATTTTTCCCCTGCGATCATTTAGTTCCTGCATTATTGCTTCTTTCTTTGAATTCCATAAATCTAAAGCATCATCTTCATTCATATATTTACTAAAAGTTTTTAAAGCTTCCGGTTTCATCATCCAGTCTGTTAAAAATTCTACTCTTTTGATTTTACGCTTTGGTATATGACTGTTGATAAAATCTTGAATGGCGTCATCTGAAGGATTTATCTCAATAATGTTTTTATCTATCTCATTCTTTAATTTGTACGTGATAAACCCTATTGGATTTTCTATTTTATGATCATCTCTAATTGACTCCATCACTCGAATTACATTTCTTTTCCCATAATTCAACCAACTTTGTATAGTTTTATTCGGAACTTTAACTCCTAAATCACTCGCCAAACTTTTAATGTCTTTAATATCGTCTTTAGAAACAACAAAAAGATCATTTTCAAGTTCTTCTGTATCTAACACTGCATTTTGACTGGAATGAGATATCGGAATAGGTAAAGGTTGAATAATAGAGTCTTTGGTTTTTATAAAGAATTTAATTTCTTTAACTGCCCTTCCTTGTTTTATCTCTTGAAATTCAAATGTGATATCTGATTTTTTATTTATCTGCTTTTGAGAAGGGAGTATTACACGCTGCTTAAAGTTTCCATAAGCAGGATATATACTTGTTGCGCCCAACTTATGTCTTAGGTCCTCCATAGTGAGGGTTCTTTCTTGTAGACGTTCATATTGCTTAAGCAGTTCATATATCCTTATAGAATAATGCCCCTTTAGTTTACTTACGTTTTTTAAATGATACGATGTAAATTCCTTTTTCAACTCTAATAAATAAGGGGTAAGAAACTTATGTAGTGTAAGCTCGATTGTCCCCTTTTTATAGTTATAATCAGCTTGGGATAACCATTGAACTTGTACTAATCTTTCTTCGAATCTTATTTCATAAATTTTAGCTAACATATTCCTCGTAATTTCTTCTAGTTCCTTATACCTTGTATTACTGTTTCCGCCAATCAGTTTTATGAAATCTTTGATTGTGAAAGTGTAAGATTGAAATTCCTTATCATTTGGTTGAACTAAACTAATAAGGGTTAAGATGATTTTTTGTTCTATCTCGTTTAATTTATATGCTGCTTCAATAAGCTGATTTGATTTCGTAATTAAGTTGTCTGCACTTATCTTGGATCCCATATTAAAACTCCTTTTTATTGATCATTCTAAAATATAACAAAAAACACAAATGATAGTCTACTTGTGTTATATTTCAGAAAATTTAAAACAGACACTAGATAAACGGAGTTTTTATTTTTTAAAAATATTCTTAATTAACAAAATAATAAAAAAACAAGTTTTTACAAATCTCTCTTGTTTTGATTGTTTTATCAATTATTTGTTTTAATTGTTTTAATTGTTTTAATTGTTTTAGGAGGCAAAAAACCCTTATGTATCAAGGGTTTGAGGGACCTAACTATAACAAAAACTGAGTGAACTATAACAAAAACTGAGTGAACTATAACAAAAACTGAGTGAACTATAACAAAAACTGAGTCACAACTATAACAAAAACTGAGTGAACTATAACAAAAACTGAGTGAACTATAACAAAAACTGAGTGAACTATAACACCTAAAAATTAGGTGTTATAGTTCACTTTTTTAGAGGATTTTCAATTAATTTCCTAGAAAGTATAAAAAAAGGAAGAAAAGAAGAAAAGAACGTTGGAAGAAGGAGGGATCATTTTTGGCGATTACAATTACTATGGGGATACAAAAAGGTGGTTGTGGAAAATCAACTACTGCAGGCATAC
>NZ_CP102589.1:352500-415000 GCF_032818155.1 Niallia taxi | reverse complement strand
ACTATAACGGTCCTAAGGTAGCGAAATTCCTTGTCGGGTAAGTTCCGACCCGCACGAAAGGTGTAACGATCTGGGCACTGTCTCAACGAGAGACTCGGTGAAATTATAGTACCTGTGAAGATGCAGGTTACCCGCGACAGGACGGAAAGACCCCGTGGAGCTTTACTGTAGCCTGATATTGAATTTTGGTACAGCTTGTACAGGATAGGTAGGAGCCTTGGAAGCCGGAGCGCCAGCTTCGGTGGAGGCATTGGTGGGATACTACCCTGGCTGTATTGACATTCTAACCCGCACCCCTTATCGGGGTGGGAGACAGTGTCAGGTGGGCAGTTTGACTGGGGCGGTCGCCTCCTAAAAAGTAACGGAGGCGCCCAAAGGTTCCCTCAGAATGGTTGGAAATCATTCGTAGAGTGTAAAGGCACAAGGGAGCTTGACTGCGAGACCTACAAGTCGAGCAGGGACGAAAGTCGGGCTTAGTGATCCGGTGGTTCCGCATGGAAGGGCCATCGCTCAACGGATAAAAGCTACCCCGGGGATAACAGGCTTATCTCCCCCAAGAGTCCACATCGACGGGGAGGTTTGGCACCTCGATGTCGGCTCATCGCATCCTGGGGCTGTAGTCGGTCCCAAGGGTTGGGCTGTTCGCCCATTAAAGCGGTACGCGAGCTGGGTTCAGAACGTCGTGAGACAGTTCGGTCCCTATCCGTCGTGGGCGTAGGAAATTTGAGAGGAGCTGTCCTTAGTACGAGAGGACCGGGATGGACGCACCGCTGGTGTACCAGTTGTCTTGCCAAAGGCATAGCTGGGTAGCTATGTGCGGAAGGGATAAGTGCTGAAAGCATCTAAGCATGAAGCCCCCTCGAGATGAGATTTCCCATAGCGTAAGCTAGTAAGATCCCTGAAAGATGATCAGGTTGATAGGTTTGAGGTGGAAGCGTGGTGACACGTGGAGCTGACAAATACTAATAGATCGAGGACTTAACTAAAATGAAAAGTGGAAAAAAGCCCTAGGCTTTTGAAGCTGGACAAAAGATTACTTGGTTCTTATGTTTTTCTTCCTATATGATTTAGTTTTGAGAGAACAACTCATAAAAACATAATAGTCTGGTGGCGATAGCGAGAAGGTCACACCCGTTCCCATACCGAACACGGAAGTTAAGCTTCTCAGCGCCGATGGTAGTTGGAGGTTCTCCTCCTGTGAGAGTAGGACGTCGCCAGGCACGAACAAAAGCATCTAGTACATTACTAGATGCTTTTTTGTTTTTTAAGCTTGGCGCCTTTGCAGGGCATAATGAGCATTTTTTAACTTTTGGACATAGAATTTATATTTGATATCATTAGTTTTTGTGTTCAACATTTCATGTTCACAATCCGTACAGATAAGTGACTGGTAAAGATGGATACCAGTCACTTTTTTCTGCCCACAAAATAAACATTCCTCCACATAAGGCTGGACCAACTTCTGAGATTCAATACTCAATGAATTCCACCTCCCTAAAATCATTGTAGCCAACAATTTAAACATGTATACAAAATTCAGACAACTTAAAAGTATCACTTAGGAATAATTGAGGTCAAAGCGCACATTTTATTCAAAGTTGGCGAATGGTACAATAAAGAGAAGCAAAAGGAAAAGAGGAAATATTGTGCAGGAAAAGACGCCTTTATATACTAGGTTAGAAGAATTCATCAATAATAAACCAATATCATTTCATGTTCCAGGTCATAAGAATGGTTTGCTTATGCAAAAACAAGCATTTTTCAAAAATGCGTGGAACTATGATGTAACGGAGCTTAGCGGACTAGATGACCTGCATTCAGCCAGTGGAGTTATATTAGAGGCAGAAATATTACTGTCAGAGTTATATCAAACCAAAAGAAGCTATTTCTTAGTTAATGGTTCTACAGTAGGCAACTTAGCAATGATTATGTCTACAGTGGAAGAAGGAGATCAAATACTTGTACAAAGGAATAGTCATAAATCAATTATGAATGGGATAAAGCTTGCAAAGGGTAGGCCTATTTTGTTAAATCCCAGCTATGATAGTAAGTGGAAAGTAGAAGGCACTGTTTCATGTGAAACAATTATAGAGGCCATACAGAAATATCCGATGGCAAAGGTACTTATACTTACTTCTCCTAATTATTATGGTATGGTTGGAGAACTAGGAAAAATAGTTGAAGTGGCACATAAACATAATTTGACTGTATTAGTTGATGAAGCACATGGAGCCCATTTTATAGGCTCATCAGAATTCCCAGTTTCAGCTGTAAGGCTTGGAGCAGATATAGTTGTTCAATCTGCACATAAAACATTACCTGCGTTAACGATGGGTTCGTATCTTCACTTTAATACAAACAAGGTTTCCATGAATAAACTGCAAACATACTTAGGTATCCTTCAATCGAGCAGTCCTTCTTATCTGATTATGGCATCGCTTGATTTGGCGAGAAGCTATTTGGGTACATATAAAGAGGAGGACAGCGCATATTTAATAGCGGAAGCTGCAAAGTTTAAAGAAAGATTATCTTCCTTAAAGCAACTAGAAGTCATGGCATATAATGGACAGGCTGGTGATCCATTAAAACTGACGATTCAGAGTAGATGTGAACTGTCTGGCTTTGAACTGCAGAATAAATTGGAGGAAGCAGGAATTTATTGTGAAATGGCAGACTTACATAATGTACTTTTAGTACTTCCACTATTAAAAAGTCAGATGGAATATCCATTTGAAGCTGCTTTTGAAAGAATAAAGGCTGCTGTTAGTTCATTTACTCCGCGACTATTGCCAGCAGAGGAAGATAAAGGTGCACCTATAAATCTATATACCAATATAGTAGAATTAAAGTTAAACGATTTAGAGCAAATTAATTATGCTAAACAGGAAGTAAAGCTAGAGGATTCTTTGCATATGATTAATGCTGAACCTATCATTCCTTATCCACCGGGTATACCATTGCTTATGCCTGGAGAAGAGATAACAAATCTTCATATCCAAAAACTGAAAATATTGGTTGGCAGTGGTTGCAGGTTTCAAGGGAACTCAGCTATATATAAAGATAAAATAACCGTTTTTATAAAGAATTAAGGAGATTGACATGACAAAAGGGATTTTTATTACGATGGAGGGGCCAGAGGGCGCCGGAAAAACAACCATTTTAGAAATGCTTTATGAGCATTATATAGAGAAAGGTATAAAAATAGTAAAAACAAGAGAGCCAGGGGGCATCAGAATTTCAGAGAAAATCCGCGAAATAATATTAAACCCTGATCATACTGAAATGGATGGCAGGACAGAGGCGCTATTGTATGCCGCTGCGAGAAGGCAGCATTTAGTTGAAAAGGTTATTCCGGCATTAGAGGAAGGTGCTGTAGTGCTTTCTGATCGTTTTATTGACAGTTCACTTGCTTACCAAGGTTATGCAAGAGGAATTGGCATAGAGGAAATTTGGAAGATAAATGAGTTTGCCATTGGAGAAGTAATGCCAGACTTAACACTGTATTTTGATCTTGATCCAGAAGCAGGTCTAGCGAGAATTAATAAGTCAAATAATCGTGAGATAAACAGGCTTGATTTAGAGCAGTTGGATTTTCACCAACGAGTCCAAGAGGGATATTACAAAGTTATTGATAAATTCCCAGAAAGGCTTCATAAAATAAAGGCATCGCAAGGGGTAGAAGATGTCTTTGAACAGTCATTACGAGCTATTGATGCCATACTGAATAGGTAAATAGAGCAGAGCTCTTATTTTTCTATTTATATATGTCTGTTTTATTATTTATTGTTATAATAGGAAAAAGCAGTAATTCTGGTAAAACTATAAATAAAGGGGTTGGATAAAATGAAATTGATTTTAACAGTAATCCAAGATAAAGACAGTGCTAAGTTATTGAATGCTCTTGTAGAGCATAACTTTAGAGCTACTAAATTGGCTAGTACCGGAGGATTTTTGAAATCAGGAAATACTACCTTTATGATAGGAACAGAAGATATTCGCGTGGAAAAAGCGCTGCAAATAATAAAAGAGAACTGCCAATCACGAGATCAGCTAGTTGCACCAGTTTCACCTATGGGAGGGAACGCTGATTCGTATGTACCGTATCCAGTTGAGGTTGAGGTAGGCGGAGCAACTGTATTCGTATTGCCTGTAGAGCAGTTTAAGCAATTCTAATATGGTTGGAGCGTAAGGTTAATACCTCTAAATATAAAGGATTTTTTATGATGCTTTTATCGGAGGAAACTAATGAAAATAAATAAAGACATTCGTGTGAATACAGATGCATCCAAGCAAGAGATAAAGAGTGGGCAAGTTGAAACAAAATTTCGTGAGCTTGTCACAAAACAAAATGAAAAACTACAGACAGGTCAGCTGCAGGCATTAATGAAAAATATTGATGATACTGGCACTAGATTGGGCAGATCACAAAATTTAAAAGACTTGAATAAATTTAAGTCACTGGTCAAGCAATTTGTTAAAGAAGCAGTTGATTTTGGTATAGGATTAAAAAAAGAAAAATCATGGGATCATTTCGGGCAAGGACGTGATTTAAGTGTCGTCCAAGTTGTTGATGATAAACTAGTCGAGCTTACAGAGGAAGTAATGAGTAAGGAAAAGAACAGTTTAAACATCCTAGGGAAAATTGGAGAAATAAAGGGCTTATTAATTAATATATATACGTAAGAGAGTGATCGTGTTGATAAAAACATGGGAACAGCTTGAACAGGAGCAGCCGATTGTATTAAGAATGGTAAGAAACAGCCTTATGAAAGGCCGTTTAGCGCACGCTTACCTGTTCGAAGGAATGAGAGGAACAGGCAAAAGGGACGTTAGCCAAATACTTACAAAAAGTATTCTTTGTGAAAGGGCTATTGAAGGTTATCAGCCCTGTGAGGAATGTTCAAACTGCAAGAGGATTAATAATAACAACCATCCGGACGTACATATTGTGGAGCCGGATGGCTTGTCTATCAAGAAAAACCAAATTCAGAGCTTACAGGAAGAGTTTTCAAAAACAGGTGTCGAATCAAGGCAGAAGATTTATGTAATAATACATGCAGACAAGATGACAACAAATGCTGCAAACAGTTTGCTGAAATTCCTTGAAGAACCACATGCAGATACTACAGCAATTCTTTTAACTGAACAAATACAGCAGATTCTCCCAACCATTTTATCGAGGTGCCAAGTACTGTCATTTACACCTCTTTCTCCATTAAAAATGCAGGAGCAGCTAAAGGCAGATGGAATGAAGGCAAGTGATGCACCAATAATTGCGCAGATTACCAATGATTATGATGAAGCGTTTATGCTAAGTTCTGATGAATGGTTTGTACAAGCGCAAAAAATAGTGGTAAAATTGTATATGACTCTTAAAGGAAATCCTTTAGAAGCATTAGTTGCCCTTCAAAGAGAGTGGTTTGTCCATTTCAAAGAGAAAGATCAGTATGATAGGGGATTAGATTTACTGTTGCTGCTATTTAAGGATTTATTGTATATCCAGTTAGGTAAGGATGAACAAATAGTCTTTATTAATGAGCGGTCACAGTTAGAAGAGCTTGCGCTTAAAACATCATCCCAAATGCTGACAGAACAAATGACATCCATCTTTGAAGCAAAACGAAAGCTGCAGGGTAATATGAATCCACAGTTATTGATGGAACAGCTTGTATTGAAGCTGCAGGAGGGATCTTCAGTTGTATAATGTTGTAGGAATCCGCTTTAAAAAAGCTGGAAAAATATATTACTTTGATCCGAATGATATGGATATCCAAAAAGGGGATTTCGTAATCGTAGAGACAGTGCGTGGAGTGGAATATGGGAAAGTTGTAATTGCTCCTAAGCAGGTTGACGAAAATGATGTAGTCTTGCCTCTGAAAAAGGTGCTCCGAATCGCGGATCAAAAAGATCAATTGATTGTAGAGGAAAACCGGATTGCAGCAAAAGAAGCATATGAGGTTTGCTGTGAAAAGGTAAGTCTGCATGAGTTAGATATGAAGCTAGTAGATGTAGAATATACATTTGACCGCAATAAAGTAATTTTTTATTTTACCGCAGATGGCAGAGTGGATTTTCGCGAGTTAGTAAAGGATCTAGCTGCCATATTCAGGACTAGGATAGAACTGCGTCAGATTGGTGTTCGAGATGAAGCAAAAATGCTTGGCGGCATTGGACCATGTGGAAGAATGCTCTGCTGCTCGACATTCTTAGGTGATTTTGAACCAGTATCAATCAAGATGGCTAAGGACCAGAATCTTTCCTTAAATCCAACAAAAATTTCAGGACTTTGCGGCAGGCTGATGTGCTGCCTTAAGTATGAGAATGATGAATATGAATCTGCAAAAGAACAGCTTCCAGATTTAGGAGAATGGATATCAACACCTGATGGAAGAGGAAAAGTGGTAGGATTAAATATATTAGAACGTGTACTCCAAGTGGAAATTTCTGAACAAGAACGAGTGCTTGAATATACTTTAGAAGAAATACTGCAAAAAGATACTGTTTCAGTTCAATCCACGGATTAATGAGGTGGAAGAGTGGATAAAAAAGAAATCTTTGATTCAGTAATAAATATGGAAAGCCAAATTGGTCATTTATATCAACAATTAGGTGAACTAAAGCAGCATGTAGCCGAATTGATTGAGGAAAATAATACACTAACGCTGGAAAATGAAAATTTAAGAAGGCATTTGGAAAGTCAGTCCCAAGCAGGCAAGGAACAAAAGGAACAGACTAAAAAGAAACACCGAAAGTCCACCAAGCATATAGAAGAAAAACACATGGATATTGGAGAAGGATATGATAATCTAGCAAGGCTTTATCAAGAAGGTTTTCATATTTGTAACCTTCATTTCGGAAGCCCAAGAAAAGACGGAGATTGCTTGTTTTGTCTTTCCTTCCTTAATAAAAAATAGGGTTTGTCCTTCAAAAAAGGGCACCCTATTTTTTTAGGTGTTAAATTAGATGAGTAAGTATAGGCAGAATGATTATTATTAAGTATATTTAGGTAATATTATAGAATACATAACAAAATGGAGGTAACATAATTGGTTCAGCTAATAGGAGATGAGAGGCTTGACTACTTGTTGGCAGAAAAGCTGAAAATTATTCAAAGTCCAACCGTATTTTCATTTTCTTTAGATGCGGTATTATTGGCAAACTTTGCAACAGTTCCTATCGCAAAAGGAAGAATAGTGGACCTTTGCAGTGGAAATGGTGTAATCCCGTTATTTTTGAGTTTAAGAACAAGAGCTTCTATTATTGGGGTAGAAATTCAAGAGCGGTTATATGATATGGCATGCAGAAGTGTTGCCTATAATAAATTGGAAGATAATATTGAGATGGTCAATGGCGATATCAAAGATGCACCAGCACAGCTTGGTTTTGAGAAATACGATGCAGTTACGTGCAACCCACCGTATTTCCAAACAGACTCACTTGAGGAACGAAATGAAAACGAACACTTGGCCATTGCAAGACATGAAATAATGTGCACACTTGAAGATACTATTCGCTCAGCAAGTCAGCTAGTGAAGCAGGGTGGAAAGGTATCGTTTGTACATAGACCAGGAAGACTGCTTGATATCATTACATTAATGCGGGCATATCGAATAGAGCCAAAAAGAATCCGCTTTGTATATCCTAAAGAGGGTAAGGAAGCAAATATACTACTAGTGGAAGGTATAAAGGATGGGAAACCTGATCTGAAAGTATTACCCCCCTTATATGTTTATAAAGGCTTGAATGAGTATACAGAAGAAATGGCTAGTATTTTATATGGAGACAACTAACCACTATTTTTATGTCCTGTTATGTAAGGATAATACATATTATGCAGGCTACACAAATAATCTTGAAAAGCGCCTTAAAACGCATAATGAAGGAAAAGGGGCTAAGTATACGAGGGCGAGATTGCCCGTTCAGTTGATTTATCATGAAGTGTTTTTGGATAAGTCACATGCTTTAAAAGCAGAGTATGCCTTCAAGCAGTTGAACAGAAAAGGAAAAGAGTCTTATATGAGGAAGGAAAATGGTGTTAAACATGTGGCAGCAAAAAAGCTATAAGAATGATGGTGGGCTTCTTTACTTAGTCCCAACTCCAATAGGTAATTTGGAAGATATGAGTTTTCGAGCTGTTAGGATTTTAAAGGAAGCAGATATCATTGCAGCTGAGGATACTCGTAATACAAAAAAACTATGCAATCATTTTGAAATAACAACTCCCATTGTAAGCTATCACGAGCATAATAAGGAAGCAAGTGGTCGCAAGTTGATTGAGACATTACAATCGGGAAAGACTGTGGCCCTAGTCAGTGATGCTGGAATGCCAACAATTGCTGATCCAGGCTATGAGCTTGTCGTTGCAGCAGTGGAAAACAGGCTGCCTGTTGTTCCATTGCCTGGAGCAAATGCAGCGTTAACTGCTTTAATTGCTTCAGGATTGCCAACACATCCCTTTTACTTCTACGGGTTTCTTAACAGACAAAAAAAGGAAAAGAAAAAGGAGCTGGAAGCATTAAAGTATATTTCTGGAACAGTCCTACTATACGAGTCTCCCCATCGATTAAAGGAAACCTTACAGTTGATAAAGGATATTTTAGGTGATAGAAATATCTCTCTATGCAGAGAATTAACAAAGATTTATGAGGAGTTCATAAGAGGAACAATAGATGAGGTTATCGACTGGGCGAATACTGATGAGATACGAGGCGAATTTTGTATCGTTATTGAAAAGGGAGAAGCAGTTGAAGCATCAGATGAACAATGGTGGACAAGCCTTTCAATTGTAGAGCATGTAAACCATTATATAGAAGTAGACGATTTACAGGCGAAAGATGCTATTAAGCGTACTGCTGTAGATCGAAGCATGCCAAAACGGGAAGTTTATCAAGAATATCATATAGATTAAAAAAGCATGGGCTTCATTAGAAGCCCATGCTTTTTTATTATTATTTAGAAAGTTCAAATGAACTTTTGATTTCGTTGATAAGTTGTTCTGCACCTTCACGGCTTAGAATTAGTTTTCCATCAGCAAGTGTTAGGTTATCATCAGAAACTTCACCTGTTACTTGGCAAGTCATGTTTGGTTTATATTTTTTCAAGATGATTTTTTCATCATCCACATAAATTTCTAAAGCATCCTTTTCAGCAATACCTAATGTACGTCTTAATTCGATAGGTATTACAACACGTCCCAATTCGTCAACTTTACGAACAATTCCAGTAGATTTCATTTCCTTTTCTCCTCCCGATAAACCTTATATATATTTTTTTCGATAATATTCGACAAATTTCTTTGTTTGTATATATAATACCAGCCATTCCCATATACGTCAATTATTTTATTTTTAAAGTGAGATAATAGAAAGAATTCCTTTGTTTATAGGTTAAATAGCATATTATATATACTTTAAATACCAGAAAAAGCTTATAAATGTAAAAACAAAATAATTATTTTTGAGAAAATAAAAGTTTGAATTCGACAAAAAACAACATTACAGATGTCGAATCATACGTTAAATATATAGAACAAAAAAAGGATAATGATGAAAAGGATAGGTACTTGCAGACAGTTGCAAAAACTTTCGATTTTGGGTATATTTTGAGGGGATATAAGGGCAAAATGGCAATGATTAGCTGCTTTTTTTATGACATTTCATAAAAAAACAGGAAGTCTACAAAAATACCATAAAATTTCAGGTGCAATTATATAACTTGTAGTTTTAAGATTAGAGCAAGTATTGATACAATAAGTATTATGCATATTACATAAGCAATAATTTTAGGAGGGAAAAAGTTGAAAGAGCAAGATACTTTCTATATAACAACCCCAATATATTATCCTAGCGGAAATCTACATATTGGACATGCCTACACGACTGTTGCAGGAGATGCAATGGCAAGATATAAGCGACTTAAAGGATTTGATGTTCGTTACCTGACAGGTACAGATGAGCATGGGCAAAAAATTCAGCGTAAAGCAGAGGAAGCTGGTATCACTCCTCAAGAATATGTTGACGGTATTGTGGCAGGAATCAAGGAGCTTTGGGATTCCATGGATATTTCCTATGATGACTTTATCCGTACAACAGAAAAAAGACATACAGAAGTAGTCAGCAAGATGTTTCAAAAGCTTGTTGAACAAGGTGATATTTACTTGGATGAGTATCAAGGCTGGTACTCTGTGTCTGATGAAACATATTACACAGAGCTTCAGCTTGTAGATCCAATATATGATGAAAACGGCAAAATTATCGGCGGAAAAAGTCCTGATAGCGGTCATGCAGTGGAACTGGTAAAAGAGGAATCTTACTTTTTCAGAATGGGTAAATATGCAGACAGACTTCTTAAGTTTTATGAAGAAAATCCAGAATTTATCCAGCCGGAATCCCGTAAAAATGAAATGATTAATAACTTTATTAAACCAGGACTAGAGGATTTGGCTGTTTCTCGGACAACCTTTGACTGGGGAATTAAAGTACCTGGTGACCCAAAGCATGTTGTATATGTTTGGATTGATGCATTGTCTAACTACATTACAGCATTAGGATATGGTTCTGAAAACGACTCACTTTATCAGAAGTTTTGGCCAGCAAATGTCCATTTAGTTGGAAAAGAGATTGTTCGTTTCCATACAATATATTGGCCAATCATGTTGATGGCACTCGATTTACCATTGCCTAAAAAGGTCTTTGCTCATGGATGGATATTGATGAAAGATGGGAAAATGTCCAAGTCAAAAGGAAATGTAGTAAATCCTGTTACATTAATCGAAAGATATGGTCTTGATGCATTGCGTTATTATTTGCTGCGTGAGGTACCATTCGGATCTGACGGCGTATTCACTCCAGAAGGCTTTGTTGAAAGAGTAAACTTTGATTTGGCAAACGATTTAGGAAACCTGTTAAACAGAACGGTTGCAATGATCAATAAGTATTTTGATGGAGTTGTACCTGAATACAAGGGATCTGAAGGAAACTTTGAAAAGTCACTTGTAGAAGCACATAAGGAAACTAAAGCATTGTATGAAAAGCATATGGATAATATGGAGTTTTCTGTAGTGCTTACTAATCTATGGCAGCTTATCAGCAGAAATAATAAATACATTGATGAAACGCAGCCTTGGGTTCTGGCTAAGGAAGAAAAAACAGAAGAACTTGCAACAGTAATGGTTCATCTTGCAGAGTCATTAAGAAGAATCGGTGTTCTGTTAAAACCATTCCTGACAAAAACACCTGATAGAATCTTCCAGCAGCTGAATATTCAAGCGGAAGAATTGAAAACTTGGTCCAGCCTTGACGAGTTTGGGGCAATCCCTGCAGGTACCAAGGTAGAAAAAGGAGAGCCTATTTTCCCAAGACTTGATATTGCTGAAGAAGTGGAATACATCAAAAAGGAAATGCAAGGACCTGCAGTAGTAGAAGAGAGCAAGGAAAAACAACCAGAAAAGCAGGAAGCTCCTGAAGCAGAAGAAATTTCAATTGATGATTTCATGAAAATAGATTTAAGGGTTGCACAGGTCCTTCAAGTAGAACCAGTGAAAAAAGCAGATAAATTGCTGAAGCTGCAGCTTGACTTGGGATATGAAAAAAGACAAGTCGTATCAGGCATTGCACAATATTATAAGCCAGAGGAGCTTGTAGGCAGACGAGTTATTTGCGTTACAAATCTTAAGCCTGTTAAGCTAAGAGGCGAATTATCACAAGGCATGATTCTTGCTGGAAGTCAGGATGGAGTTCTGTCGATTGCATCAGTAGATGAATCGCTGCCATTAGGCTCAAAAGTTAAATAATAAAAGTTGGAGAAACATAGAAATTGCATTTATTAAGCATATTTCTATGTTTTTCTGTCCAATTATGGATATTTAGTTAGCAATTAAGGGAATAGGAAAGAAATATGACTATCGCGATAAGGAAAGGATTTATTATGCTATTTGATACACATACACATTTAAATGCAGACCAATTTGATGAAGATTTAGAAGAAGTAATTAACCGGGCAATGGAAGCTGGAATGGAAAAAATGGTCGTAGTCGGCTTCGATCGGCCAACTATTACAAGAGCAATGGAATTAGTGGAGCAATACGATTTTATCTATGCTAGTGTCGGTTGGCATCCTGTAGATGCTATTGATATGACAGACGAGGATTTAAATTGGATTGAATCATTGGCAAGTCACCCAAAGGTAGTTGCTATTGGAGAAATGGGTTTGGATTATCATTGGGACAAGTCTCCTAAGGATATCCAAAAGGAAGTTTTCAGAAAGCAGATCCATTTAGCGAAAAAAGTGAAGCTTCCAATTATTATTCATAATCGGGAAGCAACCGCTGACATCGTTGAAATTCTCAAATCGGAGGGCGCTTCAGAGGTCGGGGGTATTATGCATTGTTACGGAGGAAGTGTCGAGACAGCAATGGAATGCATCGACATGAATTTTTATATCTCTTTAGGGGGAACTGTCACTTTCAAAAACGCCAGAAAACCTAAGGAAGCGGCAGCAGCAATTCCTCTGGATAAATTGCTAATTGAAACTGATTGCCCATATCTTGCACCAACACCATACAGAGGCAAAAGAAATGAACCAAGTTATGTAAAGTTTGTTGCAGAGGAAATTGCAGCGATAAAAGGTATTAGTTTTGAGGAAGTTGCTGCTAAAACTACGGAAAATGCAAAAAAACTATTCGGCATAAAATGATAAGAGATGCTGTCGAATGATCGCATAGCTTGTCCTAATATTACTTTGTTCTAAGAAGTTCTACATTGCTTCCTTTTCTCATAGAATGTTCATGTCGAGATTTCTTTCTTTCCTTTCCTGGAGATTTTTTGCATAATAGGAGATACGTTCAAAGAATGTAGAAGGGTTGACAGCAGACACGATACTCTATATAATCACTCCGAGAGAAAAGGAGGCGTTTTTCATCGTAATCCAAAACATGAAAAGCCTGTTTTCTAAATCTTTGAGCACAAAGAAAATATTCATTCTTATTGCTAGCTTCATAGTTTTTATAAGTGGTTTAGGGTTTGTTATTTATGAATCAACGAAAAAAACTGTGGCGCTGACATTGGATGGAAAAGAGAAGGTCATCGAAACGCACTCATCCACTATTCAAGATATATTTGATGAACTTGACATTGCCATAAGCTCAGAAGATGAGGTGTCTCCCCCGTTAGATGCAAATGTAGCTGACGAGATGGAGGTTGTTTGGAAGCAAGCAAAACAGGTTGAATTGAGCAAAGACGACGAGAAGAAAACGGTATGGACAACAGCAGAAACAGTTAAGGAGTTTCTCAAGGAACAAAAAATCTCTTTGAATGAGCACGATAAGGTCAATCAGAAGCAGAATAACGATATAAAGAACAATATGGAGATTGTTGTACATACTGCATTTCCACTTACACTAGTAGACGCAGGATCGAAAAAAGAACTATGGTCCACTTCGACTACGGTCGCTGACTTTTTAAAACAACAGGAGATATCACTTACAAAATTAGACCGAGTTGAGCCAGATCTAAAGGAAGTAGTGAACAAGAAGGACGTTGTAGAAATTACACGTATAGAAAAGGTCACCGATGTAGTGGAACAACCGATTAATTATGCTGTTGTGACCCAAAAGGATGATAGCCTTGAAAAGGGTGCAGAAAAGGTAATAAAAGAAGGCAAAAACGGTGTAATGTCGAAAACCTTTGAAGTTACTTTAGAAAACGGTAAAGAAGTTTCGAGAGATCTGCTTAGTGAAAAACAAGTTAAAGAAAAACAGGACAAAGTAGTGGCAGTAGGAACTATTGAAGTTACACAAGTAGCTTCCCGTGGCGAAAATGTCAGTGAGGAAGGTACAGAACTTTATGTTAATTCCACTGCATATACAGCAAGCTGCAGCGGCTGTTCTGGACATACCGCTACTGGAATTGATCTTAAGTCAAATCCTAATGCAAAAGTAATTGCAGTTGATCCAAGCGTTATCCCATTAGGAACAAAGGTTTATGTTGAAGGCTACGGATACGCTATTGCTGGTGATACGGGCGGTGCTGTGAAAGGAAAGAAAATCGACGTCTTTTTCCCAACGAAGGCAGAAGCTTATCGCTGGGGAAATAAACAGGTAAGAATCAAGATTTTAAAGTAACCTTATTTAGGCTTCTTACTTGCATGTGTTTGTTAGTGTCTGCCAAAACCTAATACACATTGAACATCTACTATTAGCACATCTTTAACAGAGGAGTCATTCCTCTGTTTTTTTTCTTTTGAAACGGATTTTGTTGAAAAGAAAAATTTGAGCTATAATAACCTTTAGAATTCATTTAACTCTTTCTATAATATATAGACGTTTAATGTTACAAAAATGTTTCATTTTTTTTGCAAAACTTAATTTTTTTTTTGGAGGCTCCATGAAACTTAAAGAAATCATTGTAGTGGAAGGAAGAGATGACACTACCGCTGTCAAAAGGGCAGTTGATGCTGATACAATTGAAACAAATGGTTCTGCTATAAGTATGGAAACAATTGAGGCAATAAAACTTGCTAATGAAACAAGAGGAGTCATTGTACTGACAGATCCAGACTTTCCTGGCCAAAAGATACGTAATACTATAGAAAGACATGTGCCAAGCTGTAAACATGCTTTCATTTCTAAAGATAAAGCTCTGCATAAACATGGGAAGGGTGTTGGAGTGGAGCACGCCTCTGTAGAAGTAATTAGGGAGGCGCTTAAGGATGCTCATCACATGGAAGAAGACATTGTAGAGCAAATTACTAAGGAAGACTTGTTGGATGCGCAGCTAGTTGGTGGTCCAGGATCAAAAGAGCGAAGAGAAAAGCTCGGCAGGATTTTAAAAATAGGGTATACAAATGGCAAACAGCTTCATAAAAGGCTGATGATGTTTAACATCACCAAGCAAGACTTTGCTGCAGCGGTAAATGCTATTTGGCAGGAGGAAAAAGATGTATAAAGATATAGCGACACCTGTAAGAACAAAAGCGATTTTAGAAAAACACGGATTTTCATTCAAAAAGAGTTTAGGTCAAAACTTTTTAATTGATACAAATATCTTAAGAAATATTGTGGACCATGCAGAGTTGTCAGAGTCATCAGGAGCAATTGAAGTTGGACCAGGTATTGGAGCATTAACAGAGCAATTGGCAAAGCGGGCAAAAAAGGTAGTTGCGTATGAGATTGACCAGCGTTTACTGCCAATCTTAAGTGAAACACTTGAACCATATCCAAATGCTAAGGTAATCCATTCAGATGTACTGAAAGCAAATGTAAAGGAAATGATTGAACAGGAATTTGCAGGCATAGATGATATTATGCTTGTTGCAAACTTGCCTTACTATGTGACAACACCAATCATCATGAAAATATTAGAGGAGAATCTGCCTCTTCGTGGAATAGTTGTTATGCTTCAGAAGGAAGTGGCTGACCGTATTTCAGCTAAGCCAAGCACAAAGGAGTATGGCTCACTGTCCATAGCCATTCAGTACTACACAGTTCCAGAGGTTGTAATGATTGTCCCTAAGACAGTTTTTGTGCCACAGCCAAATGTTGATTCAGCCGTTATCAGGTTAACAATAAGACAGAAGCCGCTTGTTGAAGTTAAAAGTGAGGAATTCTTCTTCCGTGTAACTAGAGCCAGCTTTGCGCAAAGAAGAAAAACAATCCTTAACAATTTAACAAGCCAGCTTGACAATGGCAAGGAGAAAAAGGAAGCTATACTGTCTGCCTTGCAAACTGCAGGAATTGAGCCTTCAAGGCGTGGAGAATCTCTCTCCATTGAAGAGTTTGCTGCACTTAGTGATGCACTGTATGAGTCTTTCTAAAAGTATATAGTATGGTAAACAGCCAGCATCCTTATAGTGGAGCTGGCTGTTTTATTTTGGAAGGTCTTTATGAAACCTTAAATTGCTCATCACACCTTTCTGGACCTTTGCATAGGTTAATGAGAGATAAATAAGAAACATAGCCCATTCTAAAGACAGGGGCATACTGGAGTGACGACTAGTGAGCATAAATATCATGGATATCGTCGGCAGAAAATCCTATCATTGTGATTTAGCTTTTCGAATTATTGATATAAGGGAAGAAAATGGGCGAAAAAGCGCTGTTTTATATGGAGAGGATTTCCGTCTTATCGCAGACGCTCCTTTTGAGGACTTAATTTCTATCAATAAGCCGATGCAGAGGAAGATGGCTCAGGAGATACAGTTTTTAGAGCAACAGTCATTAGAGCTATTTAGGCAGGATGTAAACTTACTGAATAGGAAACAGGAATATTCTTCGACAGATGCATACAGCAAACCATTCAACTATTTTCAAATGCCGGGAAAGGTATTACATTTAGATGGGGATCCGAACTATTTAAAGAAATGCCTTGATTTATACGAGAAAATAGGAATTCCCGTAACAGGTATTCATTCTAACGAAAAGGAAATGCCGGGAAAAATCACGAAGCTACTTGAGTACTATAGACCAGATATACTTGTTATAACCGGTCATGACGCCTATTCAAAGTCATTGGGCGATAAAACAGACTTAAATGCTTATCGCCACTCAAAGTACTTTGTGCAGACAGTCATAGAGGCTCGTAAAAAAATTCCCCACTTAGATCAACTCGTCATTTTTGCTGGAGCATGTCAATCCCACTTTGAATCACTAATCCATGCAGGAGCGAACTTTGCTAGCTCTCCTTCAAGAGTTAATATTCATGCTTTAGATCCGGTGTATATTGTGGCAAAAATAAGCTATACGCCTTTCATGGAGAGAGTTAATGTTTGGGATATACTGAGAAATACTCTGAC
The DNA here is from genome assembly GCF_032818155.1 of Niallia taxi. Classification (NCBI taxonomy): domain Bacteria; kingdom Bacillati; phylum Bacillota; class Bacilli; order Caryophanales; family Bacillaceae; genus Niallia; species Niallia taxi. The sequence goes on along the minus strand of NZ_CP102589.1, from coordinate 398,212 downwards.
AGGAGAAAAAGGCCTTGGGGGAATAGAAACAAAGGGAGTACTGCGTACAGGGATGCCTTATAATACAAATATAACTGAATAGACAACGGGGAATTTCACGAAAATAACAATATTGTAATACAGTTTTTTCGGCATAATCCAAACAGGCTGACTCTCACAAAGAGCGGCCTATTTTTTATTCAAAAAAGAGTTTGTAAATTTAAAAAAATATTGATACATAATTATTCCAGTATGGGAAAAAATAAGATTGTTGAAAAATAGGAGAAAAATAAGAATAAAAAATATTGACAACTTCTAAAAGAGACTGTTATAATTTATATTTTTGTTTGACTCTGTTGTGTCAGTGTGATATACTTTACACAGTGAGGTGGACCGAATATGGCAAAAACATTATCAGATATAAAAAAAGCTCTTGATTCGAATTTAGGGAAGAGATTAATGCTAAAAGCTAATGGTGGTCGTCGTAAAACGATTGAACGTTCAGGTGTACTAGCTGAAACATATCCTTCTGTGTTTGTAGTAGAGTTAGATCAGGATGAAAATGCATTTGAACGGGTATCGTACAGTTATGCAGATGTTTTAACAGAAACGGTTCAAATTACCTTCTTTGAAGATACATCAGGACAAGTTGCTCTAAGCTAATATATATTATGGAGACTAGCAGTTACCAATCGGTTGCTGCTTTTTTCATGGGGAAAATCTAAAAAAAACTGGAAACAGATTCAACACATGATATAAAAACAGGGTTACATACTATAACTACCGTGAATAATGAAAGGAGAGGTTTTTAAGTTGAGTAGACGACGAGGAGTTATGTCAGAAGGTTTAAAAGAAGAATTAGCAAAAGAGCTAGGGTTCTATGACGTTGTCCAGAAGGATGGATGGGGCGGAATCCGAGCAAAGGATGCCGGTAACATGGTCAAGCGGGCAATAGAAATCGCAGAACAAAGTCTTCTGAATAATCAAAAATAGTCTTATTTTTGTGCCTTTAAGTTAAATCCCTGTTTACTAAGTTCAGCATTAACTATCAAGGATTTATTCACGGTATCAGGTTTAACTCTGCATTCTAAAGGGATGCGGAGTTAGGTCTTTTTTTGCACCTTTTTTCTGACAGAAAAAAAACCCCTTGAATTTTCTTGGGAAAACATAAATGATATATAGTATTTTGCTTAATATGACAAATTTTATGGTAAAATCACTATAGCCATAAAACACTGTGAAATGATTTGTAAACATAAAACACAAAGCATAGGATGCTTATTTGTTTATGTTTCATACATAGAGGAATTAGGTTATTATTTCAGTCATTCTTTTTATTTCCTGTTGTGTGGTACAATAGGACGAAAAAGCGGACAATGAAAATGTTAAGTAGGTGGAAATATTGAAGCTTTTGGTGAAAGCGCCAGCTAAAATCAACTTATCGTTGGATGTATTAAATAAAAGGCCAGATGGCTATCATGAAGTAGAAATGATCATGACGACCATTGACCTTGCTGACAGAATTGAACTTATTCTGGAAGAAAAGGATATTATAAAAATAAATTCCCTTAATCGATTTGTGCCAGATGACCAAAGAAATCTTGCTTATCAAGCAGCAAATCTATTAAAGAAAAAGTTTGATGTTAAAAAGGGAGTTACAATAAAGATCGAAAAGAACATTCCAGTTGCTGCAGGTCTTGCAGGGGGAAGCAGTGATGCTGCTGCAGTGTTGAGGGGGTTGAATAAACTTTGGGACCTTGGCCTGACTCTTGATGAACTTGCTGAAATTGGAGCTGAAATTGGGTCTGATGTAAGCTTCTGTGTATATGGAGGCACAGCTCTTGCAACCGGAAGAGGAGAAATCATTAAACAGATTCCTGCTCCGCCTATATGTTGGGTCGTGTTAGCGAAGCCTTTTATAGGTGTTTCTACTGCTGACATCTATAAAAAACTGGATGTTTCTCAAATAAACCATCCTGATACAGAACAGATGATTGATTGTATACGAACAGGTGATTATGATGAAATGTGCAGAAATGTCGGTAATGTGCTCGAAGACGTTACATTAAATCTATATCCTGAGGTAGCGCAAATAAAGGATCAGATGAAAAAATTCGGTGCAGATGCAGTATTAATGAGCGGAAGCGGTCCAACTGTTTTCGGTTTAATTGAGCATGATTCAAGAATGAATCGTGTTTATAATGGACTAAGGGGTTTTTGTGATCAGGTTTTTGCGGTCCGTATGATGGGAAATCGTCATACCCTTGATTAAATCCGTATAATAATGTAAAATTAAAGGTAAAATATTCGGATTTTGGAGGATGGCCTTATGAAATTTCGTCGTAGTGAACGTTTAATAGACATGACGAATTATTTACTGGAGCATCCAAGGCAATTAGTTTCCTTATCCTATTTTTCAGAGAGATATGGTTCAGCGAAATCTTCAATAAGTGAGGATTTGGCGATAATCAAGGAAACCTTTGAAGATAGAGGTATAGGTATTCTACAAACTTTGCCAGGTGCTGCAGGTGGTGTTAAATACCACGCTAAAGTTAATGAAGAAGAAGCAAAAGCCTTTATAGGGGAGCTTTGTCAATTAATTGTAAAACCAGACAGGCTCCTTCCAGGAGGATATCTGTATATGACAGATATATTAGGGGACACTGCTCTTGTTCAAAGAGTAGGAAAAATATTCGCGTCCGCTTTTGCTGAAACAAATATTGATGTTGTCATGACTGTGGCAACAAAAGGTATCCCGCTTGCATATGCTGTTGCGTCTTTCTTAAATGTTCCTGTAGTTATGGTTAGAAGAGACAGCAAGGTGACAGAAGGATCAACAGTCAGCATTAACTATGTTTCTGGTTCATCAAAGCGAATCCAGACGATGGTCCTTTCGAAAAGAAGCTTAGAACAAGGCTCAAATGTACTTATTGTCGATGACTTTATGAAGGCCGGCGGCACAGTAAATGGAATGATTAGTTTACTGGATGAGTTTAATGCCAATGTTGCCGGCATTGCTGTCCTGATTGAAGCAGAGGAAGCAGAGGAAAGACTTGTCGATGATTATTTATCATTAGTGAAGCTTTCAGGTGTGGATGTAAAAGAGAAAAAGATATCTGTTGAAATTGGAAATTATTTTGATAAGAAACGATAGGGGGATAATGAAAATGAAAATTGTACAAACAAGTGGTGCACCAGCAGCAATCGGACCATACTCTCAAGGGATTATTGTCAATAATATGTTTTACAGCTCAGGTCAAATCCCTTTGACAGCAGAAGGAGAGTTATTGCAAGGTAACGTTCAGGAACAAACACATCAAGTCTTCAAAAATCTTGCTGCTGTCTTGAAAGAAGCAAATGCTTCTTTTGAAACTGTCGTTAAGGCTACTGTTTTTATTAAAAATATGGATGATTTTGCTGCGATCAATGAAGTGTATGGACAATATTTCAATGTACATAAACCAGCGCGCTCTTGTGTGGAAGTTGCAAGATTGCCTAAAGATGTATTGGTTGAAATTGAAGTAATTGCACTTTGCAAATAGTATAAAAGTAGGAATATGTTAGTTTTTGTAGCTTTACTTAGCGTTTTTTAGCATTTTATATTAAATATTCTAAAAAAGTTTGCTGATAAAGAAGGAGTTACGAAAATTCTGTTGAATTACTTAACTAGATTTTATCTTCTAGTAAAGGTGGTGAACAGAATGGAAGTAACTGACGTAAGACTACGCCGAGTCAATACGGATGGAAGAATGAGAGCCATTGCCTCTATTACTCTAGATAATGAGTTTGTTGTTCACGATATAAGAGTAATTGATGGTAATAACGGTTTATTTGTGGCAATGCCAAGTAAAAGGACACCGGATGGTGAATTTAGGGACATTGCACATCCGATTAACTCAGGTACAAGAGGTAAAATCCAGGAAGCTGTTTTAGCAGAGTACCACCGCTTAGGTGAATTAGAAGTTGAATTTGAAGAAGCCGGAGCTTCCTAAAGAATACGAGCAGCTAGAGCCTACTTCTGAAGAGTAAGGCTCTTTTTTTTTGCGCAATTAATGCTTTCAAAATATATAAATATAATGAATATTTTATAACAACCTAATTTGGTTGGTTTTAGGTAAGCGGATTCTTGGGAACCTTATAAAAAAAGAAAATAAAAAATGAGGAGGATTAAACCCTTATAACCCCTTGTTTTTCGCTTTATTTTCATATATTTGGATACAAACATTCCTTGAAATCAGACTGTATTTGAGATATATTTTTAATGGATAAAAAGGTTAAATTGGAGGCCTGTGAATGATAAATCGATACGCAGTGATCTTGGCCGCAGGACAAGGAACAAGAATGAAGTCAAAGCTATATAAAGTACTTCATCCAGTTTGCGGCAAGCCGATGGTGCAGCATGTAGTCGATCAAGTATCAAAGCTTCAAATGGAGCGTATTGTAACTGTTATAGGTCACGGTTCAGATCAGGTGAAAGCACAACTTGGAGATAAGATAAGTTATGCCTTTCAAGCTGAACAGTTAGGGACGGCGCATGCAGTTATGCAGGCGAAGGATTTTCTGGAGAACAAAGACGGTGTTACAGTCGTTGTATGCGGCGATACGCCATTAATTACTTCAGAGACGTTAGAGGCTCTTAGCAGCTACCATCTAGAAACTTCTGCCAAAGCAACTGTTTTGACTGCTGTTGCAGAGGATCCGACTGGTTACGGTCGAATTGTGCGTAATAATATTGGTGAAGTTGAAAAAATCGTTGAACATAAAGATGCTTCTGAAGAAGAAAAGCAAATTGTCGAAATCAATACAGGAACGTACTGTTTTGATAACGCGGCCTTATTTGAGGCATTGAATAATGTTACAAATGAAAATGTACAAGGGGAATATTACTTACCCGATGTCATTGAAATTTTCAAAAAGCAAGGTGAAATAGTTTCTGCATATAAGACAGGAGATTTCAGTGAGACGATTGGTGTTAACGATCGAATCGCACTGGCTGAAGCAGAGAGACTTTTGAAAAAGCGTGTAAATGAAGAGCATATGCGCAATGGAGTTACAATTATAGACCCTTCTAATACTTATATTGGTACAGATGTTACGATTGGAAGCGATACGGTCATCTTGCCAGGTACAATTCTTTCAGGGCAAACAGCAATAGCTTCTGATTGCGTTATTGGACCAAATACGGAAATTGGTAACTGTGTTGTTGGCGAAAGCACTGAAATTAGACAATCTGCAGCATTTGATAGCAAAATAGGTGCAAATGTGAATATTGGACCTTTTGCTCACATTCGCCCCGCTTCTTCAATTGGTGATGATGTGAAGATAGGTAACTTTGTTGAAATCAAAAAGGCTGAGTTTGGAGATAGAAGTAAAGCATCTCATTTGAGCTATATCGGTGATGCGAAGGTCGGCAGTGATGTCAATATTGGTTGTGGAACGATAACAGTCAACTATGACGGAGAAAACAAGTTTTTGACTACAATAGAAGATGGTGCATTCATTGGCTGTAATTCCAATCTGATCGCACCGGTTAAGGTTGGCAAAGGTGCTTACGTTGCAGCTGGCTCTACCATAACAGATGATGTTCCAGCAGAATCTTTATCTATTGCAAGGGCCCGCCAAGTTAATAAAGATGAGTACGTGAAAAAGTCAAAGCAAGATTAAAAAGCATTGAAGAATAAGAAGAAAATAATGGCTTCTTATTCTGTTCTAAAAGAGGACAAGCTATTAGTTAGGAAAAAAGCCAGTGGAGGTTCATCATGCTAGTAAAAAATACAGATCCAAACTTAAAGGTATTTACCTTAAATTCCAATCCAGCATTGGCAGCTGAAATTGCCAAATCAATTGGGGTTGAATTAGGTAAATGCTCTGTAACACGTTTCAGTGATGGAGAAATTCAAATTAATATTGAAGAGAGCATTCGTGGCTGTGATGTTTACATCATTCAGTCAACAAGTTCTCCTGTAAATGAGCATATCATGGAACTACTTATTATGATTGATGCTTTAAAACGCGCTTCTGCTAAAACAATTAACTTAGTTATTCCTTATTACGGATATGCTCGACAAGATCGTAAAGCTCGTGCACGTGAACCAATTACTGCTAAGCTTGTAGCAAATCTGCTTGAAACTGCAGGCGCTACACGTGTTATCACGTTAGACTTGCATGCACCGCAAATTCAAGGATTCTTCGATATCCCTATCGATCATCTTATGGGTGTACCTATCTTAGGAGAATATTTCAGCAAAAGGGAATTCGACGGCGACATTGTTATCGTCTCACCAGACCATGGTGGTGTGACACGCGCTCGTAAGCTTGCAGAGCGTCTTAAAGCGCCAATTGCTATTATTGATAAGAGAAGACCAAAGCCGAATGTGGCTGAAGTCATGAATATTGTCGGGAACATCGAAGGTAAAATTGCCATCCTTATTGATGACATTATTGACACTGCTGGCACAATTACTCTTGGGGCAAATGCTCTTGCAGAAAATGGAGCGAAGGAAGTATATGCTTGCTGTACGCATCCAGTTCTTTCAGGTCCTGCAATGGAAAGAATTAAAAATTCTAAAATTAAAGAGCTTGTAGTAACAAACTCCATTGAGCTTCCAGAAGAAAAGCTAACAGAAAACGTTATACAACTTTCTGTGGCAGACCTGCTTGGAGAAGCTATCATTAGAGTTCATTCTGATCAATCAGTCAGCTATCTATTTGATTAAGAAGTATGTCGCTCCCTCTAAGGGGCGACTTATTTCTATTGGACAAAGCGCACTCCATCTAGGAAAAAGTTACCTAGTTTAAAACTTGCATGTTTAAAATAGGCGGTTTTAGGGAATTTTTTATATATAGCGATACAAAATGATGGAGGCGATTTTTTCATGACTGCAACATTGCAAGCAAAAAAACGTACGGTATCTAAGCATTCAGTATTATCGGATTTGAGAAATAACGGGAACATTCCAGCAGTTGTCTATGGAACAAAGGTAGACAGTACATCTATTTCCTTAAGTGAAGCAAACTTTTTGAAAGTATTAAAGGATGTTGGTCGTAACGGAGTAATATCCTTGGATGTTGACGGAGAGAAGCACAATGTCGTGCTGAACGATTACCATTCCGATCCGATTAAAAGAAGCATACTGCATATAGACTTTTTAGCAGTTGATTTATCAAAGGAAATAACTTCAACAGTCAGAGTCAATCTTACAGGAGATTCAAGCGGTGTAAAAGACGGTGGTGTATTGCAGCAAGCGTTGCATGAGGTTGAAGTAACAGCTAAGCCAAATGATATCCCTACCGCTATTGATATTGACATTAGCAGCCTTGCGGTTGGTGAAACACTTTCTGTTGCTGATATTAAAGGGTATGATAATCTGGAAATCAATCATGAGGCAGATGAAACGATTGCTTCTGTACTTCCTCCAAGACAAGAGGAAGAGATTAGCACTGGGGAACAGCAGGATGGCGGAATCCCAGAAAATGTGGAAGGCAGAGAAACTTCTGTAGATGGAACCGATTGAGTGTAGAGAGCAAACCCTTTATATTTTTAATTGATTAATTGCCCAAAATAGGAAGGTATGCAGTAATTGTATGTAGAATATCAAATAGAAGAGCTTTTTCTAAATGGATATACGCAAACAGGCTGTTGTAATAAATAAATGGAGGCTTAGCCGATTGAACAGCTATTGGCAAGCCTTCTTTTTCTGTATATAAACAAGAATAAAAGGGTGAAACAAATGAAATTGGTAGTTGGCTTGGGCAATCCAGGAAAGCAATATGAAAAAACAAGGCATAATATTGGATTTGAGGTTATAGATTATATATCTGAGGAATATGGAATTCCTTTAGATAAATCAAAATTCAAAGGACAATATGGATTAGGAATGATTAATGGAGAAAAAGTGGTTTTATTAAAGCCGCTTACATACATGAATCTATCCGGTGAATCCATTCGTCCAATTATGGACTTTTATGACATTGATACGGAAGATATTGTAGTTATATATGATGATTTAGATTTACCTGTTGGTAAAATACGCTTAAGGCAAAAGGGCAGCTCTGGCGGGCATAATGGAATTAAATCAGCCATTGCCCATACAGGAACGGAAAAGTTTAACCGCATTCGTGTCGGGATTGACAGACCTCAAAACGGAATGAAGGTTACAGATTATGTTTTAGGTAAATTTACGAAAGAAGAGCAAGCAGAATTAGAGATAATCGTGAAGAAATGTTCAGATGCTTGTGCTCAATGGATGAAAGAACCATTTTTACAAGTAATGAATATACATAATATCCAGTAGGTTTTGGATGAACCATCTTTTTTGCTCGATGTTCCTTAGTATAACTTCCCTCCAAAAGGTAAATACTAGCACTAGTTCATAAAAGCTTTAAGGAGGCTTGCGCCCGTGGCCATACATTATAATTGCAGGCATTGTGGAGTAAAGTTAGGGAGCATAGAAGAAAGTTCTGTGGAAACAGCTCGACTTGGTTTTGATATGTTGACAGAACAGGAAAGAGCAGAGATGATTAATTACAGCGAAGCAGGCGATATTCATATTAAAGCCATATGTGAGGATTGCCATGAATCATTAGCGAAAAATCCAGGATATTATGAAAATGATTATTTAATTCATTAATAGGTATTTAGGTATTACGGCGAAAGAAGCTTTGGAGAGATTCCAAAGCATTTTTCCGTTTTGTTGTTTACAAAATTTTGAAGAATAAATGTAATATTTGTCCTAGAGTTAAAGTAAGAACACTGTTAAAGGTAGATGAGAAGGCTAACAAAACAGATAAATGGGATATGGGTCAATATATGAGAGAACAGATTTGTTTTTTTCATTTTTAAAGTAGGGAGGGAATCTTCTATTGTTAGGGCTTAAAAAATTATTTGATCAACAGGAAGACGTTAAAAATGTCATATCTGGTGTTAATGCAGGTTTAAGGGAACAAATTGTTTCTGGATTGTCTAACTCTGCAAGAACACTGTTTATGACTTCTATATATAAAAAAACAAAAAGGCCAGTAATTGTAATAGCACCTAATTTACTTCAGGCCCAAAAGCTATATGATGATATTACAAATATAGTGGATGAGAACGAAGTATTTTTATACCCTGCAAATGAGCTTATAGCTGCAGAGATAAGCATTTCCAGTCCAGAGTTGAGGGCACAGCGAATCGAAGTGCTGAATCATTGGACAAATGATAAGACAGCAAAAGGGATATTGATAGTTCCTGTAGCGGGGCTGCGCAAACTGCTTCCACCTAAAGATCTTTGGAAAGAGCAGCAGATTGAGCTTGAGGTTGGAAAGGATATTGATCTTGAAGTGCTTATCCAGCGTTTTGTGACGATTGGGTATGTACGCACAGACATGGTTTCGGCTCCCGGTGACTTTAGTCTTCGAGGAGGGATTCTAGATATTTATCCTTTAACAGAGGAAAATCCACTTCGAATAGAGCTGTTTGACACGGAAATAGATTCTATTAGAACCTTCTCTCTAGAAGATCAGCGCTCTAAAGAGAAGCTTTCGTCAATTACAATAGGCCCGGCAACAGAGGTAATTATCGGAACAGACGAACTGGAAGCCTTCGCTCAGAAGGTTGAAGCAGGTCTGGCAAAAAGCTTGAAGAAAATAAAGGATGAGAAAACCAAGACATTGCTTGCCCAAAATATAGGCTATGAGATTGAGCAGCTTAAAAATGGCCAAAAACCAGAGCAGCTTTATAAATATTTGTCTCTTCTTTATCCTGACCATACAAGTTTAATAGATTATTTACCGAAAAATGGTCTCCTGTTCGTTGAAGAAATTAGTAGAGTTCAAGAAATGAATGATACATTGGAGAAGGAAGAAGCAGATTGGTACACTAGCTTGCTTAATGATGGAGAAATCATTCATGATATGAAGCTTTCCCAAAGTGTGCAGGATTTGCTACAAAGGTCTGTACAGCCAATTGTTTATATGTCCTTATTCCTGCGCCATGTTCCAAATACGAATCCGCAAAATATTATTAACGTAACATGCAAACAGATGCAGAGCTTCCATGGACAAATGAATGTGCTTAAATCAGAGATGGATCGTTGGAAGAAGAACAAGTACTCGGTTATTGTGCTGGCGAACAGTGAAGAACGGCTGGAAAAGCTGGAGCAAGTACTGCAGGATTATGAAATTCAAGCAGTGATTCAGAAGGACACGGATAAAATTGCAAAAGGCAAAATTCAGCTGATGGAGGGAAGTCTTCAGTCAGGATTTGAAATGCCGATAATGAAGCTAGCTGTCATTACAGAAGAAGAGCTTTTTAAGACTAGGGTCAAAAAAACCTCTGCACGAAGACAAAAGCTGTCTAATGCGGAGAGAATAAAAAGCTATTCTGAGCTGAAAATCGGGGACTATGTTGTTCACGTAAATCACGGAATAGGGAAGTACTTAGGAATTGAAACACTGCAAATCAACGGTATTCATAAAGATTATCTGCACTTGCGCTACCAAGGCAGTGATAAGCTGTATGTTCCTGTCGACCAGATAGATTTAATACAAAAATACGTTGGGTCAGAAAGCAAAGAGCCGAAAATTTATAAGCTCGGCGGGAATGATTGGAAGAAGGTTAAGAAAAAGGTTGAATCGTCTGTTCAAGATATTGCTGACGATCTTATCAAGCTGTATGCAGAAAGAGAAGCAGCTGTCGGTTATGGATTCTCTCCAGACGGAGAAATGCAGCGGGAGTTTGAATCATCATTTGCCTATCAAGAAACAGAGGATCAGTTACGCTCTATCCATGAAATTAAAAAAGATATGGAAAGAGAACGCCCGATGGATAGGCTGTTATGTGGAGATGTTGGTTACGGAAAAACAGAGGTTGCCATACGCGCAGCTTTCAAAGCTATTGCTGATGGAAAGCAAGTTGCTTTTCTTGTACCTACAACAATCCTTGCACAGCAGCATTATGAAACATTAAGAGAAAGATTCCAGGATTATCCGATTGAGATAGGCTTACTAAGTAGATTTAGGACAAGAAAGCAGCAAACAGAAACAATGAAGGGATTAAAGGCCGGAACACTAGATATTGTTGTCGGCACACATCGAATTCTTTCAAAGGACATTATTTACAGAGATTTAGGCTTGCTTATCATTGATGAAGAACAACGATTTGGTGTTACACATAAGGAAAAAATAAAACAGTTAAAAACAAATGTAGATGTTTTGACATTAACAGCTACTCCGATTCCGAGAACATTGCATATGTCTATGCTGGGTGTGCGTGACCTGTCTGTTATTGAGACTCCGCCTGAAAATCGTTTCCCTATCCAGACATATGTCATGGAATACAATGGTGGACTTGTGCGTGAAGCTATTGAAAGAGAGTTGGCAAGAAACGGGCAAATTTACTTCCTATATAATCGGGTGGAAGATATTGAGCGTAAAGCAGAGGAAATATCCATGCTTGTTCCAGATGCAAGGGTGACGTATGCACATGGGCAAATGACCGAAAATGAATTAGAATCAGTGATGCTCAGCTTTCTAGAAGGAGAGTTTGATGTTTTAGTAAGCACGACAATCATTGAGACAGGTGTAGACATACCAAATGTTAATACATTAATCGTTCAAGACGCAGACCGCATGGGACTTTCACAGCTTTATCAATTGCGTGGACGTGTTGGACGCTCTAACAGGGTAGCATATGCTTACTTTACGTATCGTAAGGACAAAGTGTTAACAGAAGTGGCTGAAAAAAGACTGCAGGCAATCAAGGAGTTTACAGAGCTAGGGTCTGGCTTCAAAATTGCGATGCGGGACTTGACGATCAGGGGAGCAGGTAATCTTCTTGGTGCACAGCAGCATGGATTTATTGATTCAGTCGGATTTGACCTATACTCTCAAATGCTCAAAGATGCCATTGAGGAACGAAAAGGAACATTTGATGAACAGCAGAGACAGACAATTGATTTAGATCTCGATATTGATGCTTATATACCAGACTTCTATATCAATGATGGTCAGCAAAAGATTGAAATGTACAAAAGGTTTAGAGGGGTTACATCCTTCGATGAACTTTCAGAGCTTCAGGAGGAAATGGTCGACAGATTTGGAGATTATCCGTCTGAGGTAGCCTATTTATTTAAGCTGACAGAAATGAAGCTATACGGCAAAGCTGCTGGAGTTGAGCTTATTAAACAATCGAAGGAAGAAGTACTTATCTTGTTGTCTGAGCAAGGCAGCAGCCAGATGGATGGCCAAAAAATATTCGAAAAAAGCTCTAAGTTTGGCCGGATGATTGGCTTAGGCATGGATGGCAAGAAATTAAAGATGGTTCTCCATGTAAAAGGAATCGAAACAGATAAGTGGCTGAACGCTTGTTATGAAATGGTGGAGGCCTTGAGTACTTTCAAGAAAGAGCCACAGGAAGCAAACTGATATATGTATATGTAGTAGACAAAAACTGTTTGAGAAGGCAAAAGGCCTGAATTAGACGGTTTTTGTCTTTTTTATATAAGGGAAGTTTTAACTATTTTGGACAAGGGTAAAGACAAATAGAGATAATGCTAAAAAACATATGATTGTACAAGGGTTGGATTCCCCTCGCAATTATAAGATGCCAAAGATTTTTTTAGAAGGAATGTACATGGGCTTGATTGTAATTTTAGTAAGCAATGTTCCAAGTTACCTAAGATGGTAATATTCGCATCGAAGAGAAAATTTTACGTAGTTAATGCATAGAACTTTCCATATGAAAGATACTAAGTTTAAATATGGTAGCATTTCATATTTTACAGAAGAAATACTTACCAATATTAAAAAAATCATCTGATGAAAGTGAGGCAACATGAAATGAAAGCAACTGGAATTGTGCGTCGAATCGATGATTTGGGCCGTGTCGTCATCCCAAAAGAAATCAGAAGAACATTACGTATCCGTGAAGGGGACCCACTGGAAATCTTCGTAGATCGTGATGGGGAAGTAATTTTGAAGAAGTATTCTCCTATAAGTGAGTTAAGCGATTTTGCTAGGGAATACGCGGAAGCACTTTATGATAGCTTAGGAAACTCTGTTTTAATATGTGACAGAGATACCTATATTGCAGTCGCAGGCGGATCGAAAAAGGAATACTTAAACAAAAATATTAGCGATGTGATTGAAAAAGCTATGGAAGATAGAGGATCAGTACTTGTTACACAACAAGGGCAAATTGCCCTGGTTGATAACAATACAGAATCTGTTTCTGCTTATACAATCGGTCCAATTATTGCAAACGGAGATCCAATTGGTGCAGTTATCATTTTTTCTAAAGAAACTTCTCTTGGTGAGGTAGAAAAGAAAGCGGTAGAAACTGCTGCTGGTTTTTTAGCTAGACAAATGGAATCCTAAAATTTATTTACTTCAAGGCAGCCCCTAAAGGCTGCTTTTTTATTGTGCATTTTAATAAAAAAGGAAAATTGTACTTTTTGTTATATAAAATATAGAACAAATCTGTTATAATAAATGTATAACAAAAATAGGAGAACTTAAATGTATATTAAATTAGACCCTCAATCAGACTTCCCTATTTATTCACAATTAATACATCAATTAATGGAGGGGATTTTAAAAGGTGATTTAAAGGAAGGAGATATGCTTCCTTCTGTAAGGTCTTTGGCCGCTGACTTAGGTATAAACATGCATACAGTAAATAAAAGCTATCATGAGCTTGAAAAAAGAGGCATCATTCAAATTGTTCCTAAATCAGGAGCAGTTGTCAGGCTGCAGCAAGCAGAAAAGGAATCAGAACATTACGCGCGACTGGTTAGAGAATTGAAACCAGTTTTACTTGAGGCGATGACATTAGGAATGGGGAAAGCTGAGATTAACAGCCTTGTTGAATTGCTCGTAGAAGAATATAAGGAGGAATAAACATGGAGCAAGCAATGTTCATAACCATCATGGTCTTTCTAACCATAATGCAAAGTATTATCCCTGTGCTAATGCGAAAATCACATGCATTTGGTGTCTATGTCCCGGATGAATATCAAAATGATCAATCTGTCCTGTTTTATAAGAAACTATATGTAGTTAGTTATGTAGCGGTGTCTGGAATATTAATATTAGGTTATGCCTTATGGATGAATAAGTTGGATATCAGTGTATCAGCAGCTTTAGGATTGGTACTTGTTTTTTCTTTAATGATTTGGGGATTGATCTTATATTTTTATTGTCACGGTAAGCTACTGCAGTTAAAAAAACAAACAGGCTGGTCTTCCGCTTTAAAGAAAGTGAATATAACAGACCTGGGCGCAAGAAAGCTCGATGAAATGCTGCCATGGTATATAGTAGCATTGCCTATTATTTTTACAATAGGGTTATTTATTCTAACCTTTACCCAGTACACGCATATCCCAGAAAGTATCCCAACGCACTGGGGAGCAAATGGTCAGCCAGACAGCTTTACTGAAAAAAGCTATTTTTCGGTCATTGCCAGTTTGTTACTCCTTTTTGTCTTACAAATTATGTTTGTTGGCATCCATGAGGCTACGAGGAAGTCGGGGATTAAGATAAGCGCTGCTAATAGAGCTGGTTCAAGGATAAGACAGCTGGGAATAAGGAAGTACAATAGTTGGTTTCTGGCTATTATTAATTTAGTAATGACGATATTATTATCCTTCCTGCAATTGGCTATTATTTATCCAGGCATATTTAATCAGTCTCTTATGCTGCTTGTTCCGTTAGCATTTCTCGCATTAGTGTTAATCGGAACTCTTGCTTATGCAATGAAAATAGGAAAGCTTAATCATGACCATGAGGTTGTTTATCCAGACAAAAAGGAAGTATCTGATTTTGACTCAGACTATCATTGGAAAGCTGGTATTTTCTATTTTAATAAAAATGATCCATCATTATTTGTAGAGAAAAGGTTTGGAGTGGGCTGGACCATCAATATGGGCAGACCATTAGCGTATGTTTATATTTTTGGACCTATCATTCTGATTATTGTTCTAACTTCTTTTATGTAGTAGTTATCATTAAGGAAAATGCGTGAAGCGTTTTCCTTTTTTTAGCATTTTGAATCTGTGTGCAAGGGCAACTGGGATGAAATTATGCTATAATACAAGCGAAACAGAAGATGGAAGGGGCCAAGCTTGTGCCTAAACAATCAAATAATTGGTTCACAGGTGCTATCATACTGACTGTCGGAGCGCTTGTTGTCAAGATTTTAAGTGCGGTATACAGAATACCCTTTCAAAATATAGTCGGAGATACCGGTTTTTATATATACCAGCAAGTGTATCCCATTTATGGGGTGGCAATAGCTTTAAGTACATATGGATTTCCTGTTGTTATATCCAAGCTATATACGGAAATGAAGTCAAAAGAAGACCAGATTGGAATAGAAAGACTCATACGTTCCTCTTTTCTACTTTTATACTCATTGGGTATATGTGCGTTTTTAATATTGTTCTTTGGGGCAGAGTTTCTCTCATCTGCAATGGGTGATAGAGATTTAGCCATTTTAATAAAAGTGATTTCTTTTGCATTTTTGTTTACACCATTTATTGCTACATCACGGGGGATTATCCAAGGGACAGGTAATATGGTCCCAACTGCTGTTTCTCAAGTGGCAGAACAACTAATGCGCGTGGGAACGATATTGTTTTGTTCCATCTATTTCATTAGCAAAGGCTATTCCCTGTATAAGGTGGGAGCAGGGGCGATGCTTGGCTCTGTTACAGGTGGTATGCTCGCCTTTATAGTGCTGTTTTACTTTTATAGAAAGCAGCAGTCCGTACGAACGGTAATTCATGCGCGCATATGGAACCGTGATAATAAAAAGATAATAAAAAGAATTATATATGAAGGTATCACCATTTCAATAAGCAGTATGCTTCTCATTCTATTACAGCTTGCTGATTCTTTAACCATTTATTCAGAACTGATAACTGCAGGGATTCATGGAGATGAAGCAAAGGTGTTGAAGGGAATCTATGATAGAGGTCAGCCGCTCATTCAACTCGGAACGGTTATCTCTACATCTATGGCTTTAACATTAGTTCCCTTCATAACAGGAGAGATGCTGAAAAAGGAGAAGGGGCTTTTAATTGAAAAAGTCAGGTTTTCTCTAGTGGTCAGCCTTTTCTTTGGATTCGGTGCATCAATTGGATTGTTCAGCATGATTAACAAAGTGAACAGTATGCTTTTTCAAAATGAACAAGGATCACATGTATTGGCGATTTTATGCTTTGTTATTTTGCTAAATGCAATGATTGTCACCTATACCTCAGTTCTTCAAGGATTAGGTGCCACTTTCTATCCTGCTGTCATTGTGTTGCTAGGATTTATCTTTAAATATGCTGTAAACGGACCGTTTGTTGCAGCTTATGGCACAAGTGGTGCTGCATATGCTACTAATTTGTCGCTAGTTTTGATTCTTGTATTTTTGGCTGTTAGATTGTTTAAACTGTTAAAATTGCCACTAATAGATAAGAAACAAGTTACGGTCATTCTACTGGCAGCATTTTGTATGTACTTAACTGTTAAAGGGTATATTTATCTGACAGATAACTTTGCCCTTAAAGAAGGAAGCCGTTTGCTGTCAGCCTTTCAATCCTTAAGTGGAGTAGTGTTGGGAGGCTTCGTCTATGTCTTTCTTGTTCTAAAAGGAAATGTTTTTAAAGAGAAGGATTTGCTTACATTGCCGTTCGGAAGTAAATTGAGCTGGTTTTTACCTAAGAAAGGAAGGTAATGGAAAATGAGAAATATTAAAGTGATAGGCCTTGGTGCTGGAGATATGGAACAGCTTCCGCTAGGGGTTTATAGAAGCTTAATAAATAATAAAAATAAGATTTATGTGCGTACGAAGGATCACCCTGTTTTAACTGTATTAGAACAAGAGGGCGGCAACTTTATTTATATGGATTATATATATGAAAAGCACGACCAATTTGAGGCAGTTTACAATGAAATTGTAGCTGTTTTAATGAAGGAAGCGGAGCAAGAGGATATAGTCTATGCCGTACCAGGACATCCGCTCGTAGCGGAAAAAACAGTGCAGCTCCTAATTGAAAGAAGTGAAGAAGGTGAGGTCAACCTTGAAATTGGCGGTGGACAAAGCTTCTTGGACAGTATTTTTCAAGCTTTAAAAATTGACCCTATCGACGGATTTCAGCTTTTGGACGGAACAGATTTGCGTAAGGATGAGCTGCAGTTCACACAGCATTTAATAATCGGACAAGTGTATGATGCATTTTCCGCATCAGAGGTTAAGCTTACCTTAATGGAGAAGCTTCCATATGATTATCCTGTAACGATTGTAACTGCTGCAGGCAGTAAACAGGAGCAAATAACAAAAATAGAGCTTCATGAGTTGGACAGAGAGATGGAGTTAAATAATTTAACCTCACTATATGTACCTCCAGTTCAAGAGGAAAGCGTGCTTTATAAGCAGTTTTCAAGCTTAAGAAAAATAATTGCTGCACTGCGTGCTCCAGACGGATGTCCGTGGGATAGAGAGCAGACCCACGAGTCGTTGAGAAAGCATCTAATTGAAGAAGCTTATGAGCTTATTGAGGCAATTAATGAAGACGATATAGACAATATAATAGAAGAGCTTGGGGATGTATTGCTTCAGGTTATGCTTCACAGTCAAATTGGAGAAGATGAGGGCTATTTCTCTATCGATGATGTAATTGAAGGAATATCTGCTAAAATGGTGCGCAGGCATCCACATGTGTTTGGAAAGGCAAAAGCAGAAACAGTGGAAGATGTTTTAGACACATGGCAGCAGGCAAAGAATGCAGAAAAACCAGAAAAACAAGCATCCGTGCTTGATGGAGTACTGAACAGCTCAGCGAATCTTACCAGAGCTTATGATCTTCAAAAGAAAGCGGCAAAGGCTGGCTTTGACTGGCCGGATGTTTCAGGCGCTTGGGAAAAGGTAAAGGAAGAAATCAATGAGTTTAGGGAAGAAGTAGAAAATGGAGCCAGCCCGGAAAAAATGGAAAAAGAGTTTGGTGATATTTTGTTTTCTTTCGTAAATGTAGCTAGATATTACAAAATAGATCCAGAGTTAGCGATTTTTAGCACAAACCAAAAGTTCATCAGCAGATTTCAGTATATTGAAGCAAAGCTGAAGGATATGGGCAAAGAGGTGCAGGAAGTTCCTTTGGAAACATTAGATAGATATTGGGAAGAGGCTAAACAGTTTGATAAAGACAGATAAGGAGTGTTGATAATATGCGTTTAGACAAATTTTTAAAAATCTCCCGCTTAATAAAAAGAAGAACACTAGCTAAAGAGGTTGCAGATCAAGGTAGAATCCTCATAAATGGAATTCAGGCAAAGGCCAGCAGTAATGTTAAAGTTGGCGATGAATTGCAAGTGAGGTTTGGCCAGAAAATTGTGACGGTAAAAATAGAATTACTGCAAGACTCAACGAAAAAAGAGGATGCAGCAAATATGTACAAGATTATTAAAGAAGAAACTGTTTCCTAGTTTAATCTAGGACTTATCAGGGTAAAAATCATCGAATAATGAAAGAGGCAACTTTCAAATAAGAGCTTGTTCTTTTTTCTTGTCCCTTCACATACACTTGTACAAATGATTGTACTTTTGTGATTGTGAGGGATAAAGATGAACCAAAATTATGATTCTAATACTGCAAAAACTAGCACTGTAGAGCATGATGTTATTATGAGAGGAAGAAGGCTCCTTGATATAACAGGAGTCAAGCAAGTTGAGAGCTTTGATAATGAAGAATTTTTATTAGAAACAGTAATGGGCTTCTTATCTATTAGGGGTCAAAACCTGCAAATGAAAAACCTGGACGTGGAAAAAGGGATTGTTTCTATTAAAGGCAAAGTATTCGAGTTGTTATATGTAGATGAGCAAAGTGGAGATAAAGCTAAAGGCTTCTTTAGCAAGATATTCCGATGACATTATCCACTCAATTCATGACCATGCTGGCTATGGTTGGCATGGGTCTGTTTTTTGGAATTAGTTTAGATACGTATCAGTTCTTTCTAAAAAGGGCTGAGCGAAAACGAATTATCGTCTTTTTTCATGATCTCCTTTTCTGGGTTTTGCAGGGTTTGTTAATGTTTTATGTGCTATTTTTAGTGAACCAAGGTGAAATTAGAATCTACTTGATACTGGCATTATTATTGGGTTTTGCTGCATACCAGGCCCTTTTGAAATCAATCTATCTATCCTTTTTAAAGCTGATTATTTCCGTCAGTGTCCGATTCTACCAGCTTACTGTCAAGCTAGTGGTGAATCTTATCTATAAACCTATAAAAACACTTCTTCTATTTTTGGTATCGGTTGTTATTTTTCTTTTAAAGGGACTTATGGCACTTGTCAATGGTGTAATCAGGGTATTAAGATTTATTCTGAAGGTTGTTTTATTACCTCTTAAATGGCTATTATCCTTAATATGGCTGATTTTGCCGAAAAAGGTTAAATTAAACGTCGATAAATATTCTGGGAAATTGGCAGGATATTATACCATGATAAAGAAATATGTTAAGGAATGGATAAAAAATAGAAAAAAACAGTAAGGAAGGGAGGAGCAGAGTATGAGTGTGTTAAGAAAACCGGATGTGACAAAAATACAAACAGACTATAACGTACAACAAGAAGAATTAAGCATTAGTGCAGCGAGAAAAAAGAAGCTTTTATTCCGGAGATTGGCTGCTTTCTCTATCTGTGCACTGGCAATAGGCTTTTTTATGATTTCAACACTCATATCCCAGGGCTCCGTTTTGGAAGAAAAGGCTGCTGAAAAGAAAAAGCTGGATGGAAAGATAGCTCTGTTGGAGAAAGAAGAAAAGAGTTTAAAGGAACAAATTGTCAAACTAAATGATGAAGATTATTTGGCCAAGCTTGCAAGAAAAGACTTACTTCTCTCGGAAAAAGGAGAGATAATCTTTAATATTCCTGATGGGAAAAATAAACCAAACGATGATGGAAAATAATAAGGACGACAGTTATATTGACACCCTTTTTTTTCATTTTGTATAATATAATTTAAGTACGATTTTTTATATCCTTAAGGAGGCAAAACTTTTTTATGTCAATCGAAGTAGGCAGCAAGTTACAAGGAAAGGTAACAGGAATTACTAATTTTGGTGCGTTTGTAGAACTGCCAGAAGGTGCAACTGGTCTTGTTCATATTAGTGAAGTCGCAGATAATTATGTAAAAGACATTAATGATCACTTGAAGGTCGGAGACGAAGTAGAAGTGAAAGTTATTAATGTGGAGAAAGATGGCAAGATTGGCCTGTCTATTAAAAAAGCTAAAGATAGACCGGAACGACCAGAAAGATCAAATGATCGTGGAGATCGCAGAGAGTCAAGAGGCGGCTATTCAAATAATAACTCGTCAAGACCTCGCAACACGAAATCGCACCATGATAATCGTGCTCCAAAAGAGAACTTTGAATCAAAAGTGGCCCGTTTCTTAAAAGACAGTGAAGATCGGTTAGCTTCTCTTAAACGAAATACTGAGTCTAAACGCGGGGGAAGAGGCGCTAGACGAGGGTAACTTGCTGCTGAATTTTTTTTATAAATAAAAGCAGGGTTTATCGTTTATATATTCCCATAGCTTAAGCAAGCCAATAGGGCTTGCTTTTTTGTTTGTTCTTAAAATATATATATATAACAAAAAAGGACGATAGAATAATTCTATCGTCCTTTATGGATAGCGGCGGAGGGGATCGAACCCCCGACCTCACGGGTATGAACCGTACGCTCTAGCCAGCTGAGCTACACCGCCATGTCTTTAATGCGTCATAAGCACAAGTTATATATTACAAACTTTTAAGTTAAAAGTCAACTAATTTTTTTAGAGAGGAAATTAATTGCACGTAAAATTCATATTTTGACAAATTGACTCAGAAATAGAACAAATGTTGAAAAAGGGTAAGAAGGAGAATTATCGTGTGAAGGGTAGGTTAGTTATAGCAGTATAAAGGGCGGCAACTAGTTGATAGTTAATAGAATGGGAGGAACTGTCTGTTTTTATTTTAGCGAAATTTGTTCTAATTCAAGAAATTGATTGAAACAAGTCGAGAGAAACATGAAAGCTTGTCTGCTCTTTTGACAAACTTTTACTAATACAACTTTTATAATGATGTGCAACGATACCTGATAGGGAGTTGAGTAAAATGGAAAAAGTGGAAAGGGATATTATCGACGGTATTGCAGATGTAGACTTTGGCAAATCAAAAGAGGGATTTGGCGTTATTTATCATAAATTCCATACAAAAGTAGAGAACTTTTTTTTGGCCAAAGGCTATATACTTTTGGTTATTGGTTTTCTTTTAGGGAGAGCGCTGATACTTGCGACGTTGACACCGTTTGTCCTCCCTTTCTTTGCAGCAGTTTACTTGACGCGGAAGGATAAGGCTCCATTAGCATTAGTTGGTTTGATTGGAGGAGCTGCAACTCTTTCCTTGAAAGAGGCTTTTGTTAGCTTCATACTTGCGTTTCTATTCCTCATAGCATATAAACTCCTAAGCAAATGGAGGAGAAATGAGAATACATTTGTTCCGATGCTTGTGCTTTCGACTGTACTGCTAGGATCTTTAGCAGAGTCTTATATTTTATTAGACACTATTACTATGTACGGAGCTATGATGGCACTTGTAGAAGCTAGTTTAGGATATATTCTCACATTGATATTTATGCAGAGCCTTCCTTTGCTGACAATTAGCAAAAGGAGACAAGCCTTAAAAACAGAAGAAATTGTTTGTCTTATCATCATGCTTGCTTCTGTTATGACGGGAACAATCGGATGGTCAATATATGACTTGTCGATTGAGCATATTATGTCACGCTATCTTGTGCTTCTGTTTGCATTTATAGCAGGTGCAACAATCGGTTCTACTGTAGGAGTTGTGACAGGATTGATATTTAGTCTGGCCAGTATTTCTAGCTTTTATCATATGAGCTTGCTTGCGTTTTCTGGTTTGCTTGGAGGTTTATTGAAGGAAGGCAGGAAGGTAGGAGTAGCACTCGGACTGTATATTTCAACACTACTAATTGGTATGTATGGAGAAGGCGGAGGGGTATTGTCAGTATCTCTTATGGAAACCACCGTCTCTGTTTTTCTATTTATGTTAACTCCGTCTTTCTTGACGTCCCGAATAGCCAAGCATATTCCAGGTACTACAGAATTTTCTCAGGAGCAGCAGCAATATATGAGGAAAATGCGTGATGTTACTGCACAAAGGGTTTCTCAATTTTCTACAGTCTTTGAGGCTCTTTCAAACAGTTTTTCTGCTAAAAGCACAACAAATGATATAGATGACTCAGATAGAGAACTCGATTATTTCTTAAGCAATGTGACAGAAAAAACATGTCAAACATGCTTCAGAAAGGAAGCTTGCTGGGCAAGAAACTTTAATACAACATATGATTATATGAAAGATATTATGACAGAAATGTCAGAGACTGACGGAAGTATTTCTTTAGGACTTTCAAGAGAATGGGAAAAGCATTGTACTAGATCAAAAAAAGTCACAGATGCCATTCATCAAGAATTGACATTATATCAGGCAAATCAAAAGCTGAAAAAACAAGTACAGGAGAGCAGAAAGCTAGTTGCAGACCAATTGCTCGGAGTTTCAGAGGTTATGGGCGATTTTGCAAAGGAAATTCAGAGAGAAAGAGAGAATCATCACAAGCAAGAGGAGCTTATTCTTGAAGCGATTCAGGATTTTGGCATTCATATTGAAAATGTGGAAATTTACAGTCTTGAGCAAGGGAATGTGGATATAGATATAACCATTCCATATAATACGGGCTTTGGAGAATGTGAAAAGCTGATAGCACCAATGCTTTCAGATATCTTAAAAGAAACTATCATTGTTAATAAAGAGGAGAGTGCAGGATACGGCCAGGATTATAGCCATGCTACTTTCCGTTCTGCGAAGGCCTTTGTGGTTGAAACTGGTGTAGCGCATGCTGCTAAGGATGGAGGTTTTATATCTGGGGACAGCTATTCAACAATAGAGTTAGGGTTAGGAAAGTATGCTGTGGCAATAAGTGACGGAATGGGTAACGGCGAGAGAGCACATTTAGAAAGTGAAGAAACTTTGCAGCTGCTCCAAAAAATACTTCAGTCTGGAATAGAGGAACAGGTTGCTATTAAATCAATTAACTCTGTACTGTCCCTAAGAACTACAGATGAAATTTTTGCAACTTTAGATTTAGCCATGATTGACTTGCAAAATGCAAATGCTAAGTTTCTCAAGATTGGTTCCACACCAAGCTTTATTAAAAGAGGATCAAAGGTAATTAAAATTCAGGCAAGCAACCTGCCAATGGGAATTGTTCAGGAGTTTGATGTAGATGTGGTCAGTGAGCAGTTAAAAGCAGGAGATCTGTTAATTATGATGAGTGATGGCGTTTTTGAAGGGCCGAAGCATGTCGAAAACTTTGACCTGTGGATGAAGAGAAAAATTAAAGAATTGAAGACAGACAGCCCGCAGGAGGTTGCTGACCTTATTATGGAAGAAGTGATTCGCTCACGTTCTGGTCTTATTGAAGACGATATGACAGTTCTTGTTGCGCAAATTAATCACAATATTCCGAAATGGTCTTCTATCCCAATGAGAGGATTTCATCAAAAAGCAAACTAGTTCTATAAATTAGAGGTATAAATGCTCTCCTTTCCGTCGAAAATGGGACTAATCATTGAGATGGAGGGGAGAAACAATGAAGACAGGTACATTAAAGCAAATTTTGCTCATTACAGATGGTTGCTCCAATCAGGGAAATGACCCTATTGCGATGGCTGCCTTAGCAAATGAACAGGGTATTACAGTAAATGTAATCGGTGTGATGGAAAAGGATATCATTGATGATCGCGGATTAAAGGAAATTGAGGAGATTGCTCTTTCTGGCGGTGGTGTGAGCCAAGTCGTTTATGCACAGCAGCTTGCTCAAACAGTTCAGATGGTAACAAAAAAAGCAATGACGCAAACCTTGCAGGGAGTTGTGAACAAAGAATTACAGCAAATATTAGGCAGTGCAAGCAAGGTGGAGGATTTGCCCCCGGAAAAAAGAGGAGAAGTGATGGAGGTTGTGGATGAGCTCGGCGAAACGGTTGAACTAGAAGTACTTGTTTTAGTTGATACTAGTGCAAGCATGAAGCATAAGCTCCCAACAGTTAAAGAAGCACTGATTGATTTATCTTTAAGCTTGAATGCAAGATCAGGTGAAAACAGGTATTCTGTGTTCGTATTTCCCGGGAAAAAGAAAGATGTCGAAAAAATGCTTGATTGGACTCCACGTCTAGAATCATTAACTAGTATTTTCTCTAAGCTTACAACGGGAGGCATTACTCCTACAGGTCCTGCTTTAAAGGAAGCTATCCAATACTTTAAGCAAAAACGTTCATTAAGGAGTCTGATTAGACGTGACGATGATGAATTCTATGAAGAGTCCATTTAAGATAAATCGTGGAACGGTAATTAGAGGTAAATGGCATAAAAAGGAATATACTATTATTAAAGAGCTTGGTTTTGGCGCGAATGGCACAGTTTTTCTTGCAGATTCCAGTCTCGGAAAAGTGGCTTTAAAGCTAAGTGACAATGGCATGTCCATTATTTCAGAGGTAAATGTATTGAAATCCTTTGCTAAGGTCCAAGGTTACAGCCTTGGACCTTCTTTAATAGATGTTGATGATTGGAACACAACAAGCGGCACCATTTCATTTTACGTTATGGAGTATATAAACGGTCCTAATCTTCTATCCTTTATCGAGAATAGGGATGATTCTTGGGTTAATGTTCTAATGATTCAGCTTTTAAAGGATTTGCAGGTACTACATGAAAATAACTGGGTATTTGGTGACTTAAAGCCCGAGAACTTAATCATAAATGGGCCGCCTACAAGAATAAGATGCATTGACGTTGGCGGTACTACAATTATTGGAAGAGCCATCAAGGAATTTACTGAGTTTTATGATCGTGGCTACTGGGGACTCGGTTCAAGAAAGGCAGAACCATCGTATGACCTGTTTGCGGTTGCCATGATTATGATAAATATCTATTATCCTAACAGATTCAACAAAGTAGAGGGAGGTCTTAAACAGCTTCAAATAATGATTCAAAAAAAACGGGAGCTAGTGCAATATGAAAACGTGCTTATAAAGGCACTGACAGGCCGTTATAGAAGTGCTGATGAAATGAGAAAGGAATTAATACAGCTTTCAAGCGGAAACGAAACAAGGACAGCAAGTAGGACAAGCACAAATACAGCAGTTAGAACGAAATCCCCTGCTGTTAGTACTAGTGGAACAAAGGGAAGGGTGCAAGCTCAACAAGGTAAGAGAACGAAAAAGAAAAAAAGGACTGGCTATCTGGAATCTATCCTCTTAATCGTTGTCATATCACTGTTGTATATTGTATATATTTATGGACAAATGACCTGATATAAGTCTGATGAAAGTAGGTAAAGCACTTGGTGTACATTCTCAAAAATGTTATTCTTACATAAGCAGACTGCATACATAAAAAGGTCATAAGAAGTTACTATGCAGAATAGTGATAAATTAAGGAAGTATTTTTTATGTTAGAAGAAAAGGTAGAAGAGTATTTAATAAAAAAAGGAATAGTTCTAAGTGGGAAAAAAGTTTTGGTAGGCGTATCTGGAGGACCTGATTCCCTTGCCCTGCTCCATTTCCTATGGAGCAGGGAATCGACTTGGAATATTAGTGTGATTGCTGCCCATGTGGATCATATGTTCAGAGGGGAGGAATCGCTGGAAGAGGCGAAATTTGTTGAGGATTTTTGCAAAGATAGGTCTATCCCTATCAAGTGGAAACAAATTAATATGCCGGCAATAATAGAGGAAACAGGAAGAAACGGTCAAATGACATCAAGAGAGTATCGTTATACATTCTACAAGGAAGTAATGGATGAATACGAGATTCCTTTCCTTGCTCTAGGTCATCATGGAGATGACCAAGTGGAAACAATTTTGATGCGCTTGACTAGAGGCAGCAGTGCCAAGGCTAGAGCTGGAATTCCTTTCAGCCGTCCGTTTGGGCCAGGAAGTTTATTTAGGCCATTTTTATGTTTAGAAAAACAGGAAATAGAGGAATACTGTAATAAGTATATGCTTTTCCCTAGAAGAGATCCGAGTAATGATAAGGAAGTCTACAGCAGGAATAGATTTCGAAAGCATGTTCTTCCATTTTTGAAAAAAGAAAACCCAAATGCTACAGCACATTTTCAACGGTTTAGCGAAGAAGCGGCCGAGGATGAGGTTTTTTTAATGGAGGCAACTAAAGCCATTTGGGATCAAGTTGTAAAGAATCAGAATGAAAATGAAATAACCATTGACATTGAAGCATTTCTCTCAATAGCTATTTCTTTACAAAGAAGATGTATTCATCTAATATTAAATTATCTCTATAAAGAGAAGATATCTTCATTATCCGCCATACATACTAACCAAATAATTACATTATTTCAAAATCCACATTCTTCCGGAAAAATTGATCTCCCAGAGGGTTTGAAGGTAGTCAAATCCTACAATTTGGCACACTTTCAATTAAACATTTCTCCAAATGAACCCTTTTATTATGAAATTTTAAAAACGGGAGAGATATTATTACCAAATGGGTATTATATTAGGGTAGAATATACTAGCAACACTCCATATGCGAATGGAGATGCTATTATAGTCGATTCTGATTTAATTACATTACCTATTGTTATAAGAACAAGGAGGAATGGAGACAGGATAAAAGTTAGAGGAATGGATGGGATGAAGAAAGTAAAGGGTATATTCATCGATGCAAAGATTCCTCTGCAAGAGAGAGACAGCTGGCCAATTGTTACAGATGGGAACGATAACATATTATGGCTCCCAGGTTTAAAAAAATCTGTTTATTCTTTAAAGCAGGCGAATAGTGGTTATAATCTATTAATAACATATAAAAAGCAATGATCTTCTAGGGGGCACACAAGCAATGAAACATGATATTGAAAAAATATTGATTTCTGAGGAAGAATTACAAAGCAAGATTAAAGACCTTGGACAACAATTGACAGAGGACTACAAGGATAAGTTTCCTTTGGCTATTGGGGTGCTTAAAGGGGCAATGCCATTTATGGCCGACCTTTTAAAACGCATGGATACATATCTTGAAATGGATTTCATGGATGTATCGAGCTATGGAAATTCCACTGTTTCTTCAGGTGAAGTAAAAATCCTTAAGGATTTGGATACTTCTGTTGAGGGTAGAGATATCCTTATTCTTGAAGACATCATTGACAGCGGTTTGACATTGAGCTATCTTGTTGAACTATTCCGCTATCGCAAAGCAAAATCAATCAAGATTGTGACACTGCTTGATAAGCCTTCTGGAAGGAAAGTAGATTTACAAGCTGATTACATTGGATTTATCGTCCCAGATGAATTTGTAGTTGGTTACGGTCTGGATTATGCAGAAAGATACCGCAATTTGCCTTATATCGGCGTTTTAAAACCAGAAGTTTATACTAACACTAACGAGTAAGTGGAGTAACTAGGAAGTTTCGTGTTCAAGAGGGTAATTTCTTGAATTTACACAATTTTCTATGTTACTATACAATATAGTTTGTTTACCGTGGGAGGAGGTAAGGGATGAACCGTATTTTCCGTAATACCATCTTTTATTTATTGATATTTTTAGTAATTATTGGTGTGGTAAGTTTCTTTAATGGAAATAACGAACCAACCAAGCAATTATCGTATACCGAGCTGATCGAGCACCTTGAAGCAGGTGATGTCAGTTCCATTACACAGCAGCCAGAACGAGGCGTTTTAGAATTACGAGGACAGCTAGATTCTTACAGTAAGGACGAATACTTCGTATCCTATGTAACGAATAATGAAACTGTTCAAAACCGTATTGATAAAGCGGCTACAGAAGGATCAAAAATTGATGTCCTTCCTGCACAAGAAACAAGCAGCTGGGTGACATTCTTTACTTCTATTATTCCTTTTGTCATTATATTCATCTTGTTCTTCTTCTTGCTTAACCAAGCGCAAGGCGGCGGCAGTCGTGTTATGAACTTCGGTAAGAGCAAAGCGAAGCTTTATAATGAAGAGAAGAAGAAAGTCCGTTTTAAAGATGTAGCAGGAGCGGATGAAGAGAAGCAAGAGCTAGTGGAAGTGGTAGAATTCCTGAAAGATCCAAGGAAATTTGCTGAGTTAGGCGCAAGAATTCCTAAGGGTGTCCTTCTTAATGGACCTCCAGGAACAGGTAAAACATTGCTTGCAAGAGCAGTAGCAGGTGAAGCAGGCGTTCCGTTCTTCTCCATCAGCGGATCTGACTTTGTAGAAATGTTTGTAGGGGTCGGTGCATCTCGTGTACGTGACCTATTTGAAACAGCGAAAAAGAATGCACCATGTATTATCTTTATAGATGAGATTGATGCTGTAGGGCGTCAGCGTGGAGCAGGTCTTGGCGGAGGCCATGACGAGCGTGAACAAACTTTGAACCAGCTATTGGTTGAAATGGACGGGTTTGGTGCAAATGAAGGGATAATCATTGTCGCTGCAACTAACCGACCGGACATTCTTGACCCAGCGTTATTACGTCCAGGCCGATTTGACCGTCAAATCACTGTTGACAGACCTGATGTAACAGGCCGCGAAGCTGTATTACGTGTACATGCTCGCAATAAGCCATTAGATTCATCTGTTGACTTAAAGAGTATTGCAATGCGTACACCAGGTTTCTCAGGTGCAGATTTGGAAAACCTATTGAATGAAGCAGCACTTGTTGCTGCAAGATCAGATAAGAAAAAGATTGATATGGAAGATATGGATGAGGCGACAGATCGTGTTATCGCTGGTCCATCTAAGAAAAGCCGTGTCATCTCTAAAAAAGAAAGAAACATTGTTGCCTATCATGAAGCTGGTCACACAATCATTGGGGTTGTTCTTGATGAAGCAGATATGGTACACAAGGTTACTATCGTACCAAGGGGTCAAGCTGGAGGATATGCAGTAATGCTTCCTAAAGAAGATCGCTTCCTAATGACTAAGAAAGAGTTATTGGATAAGATTACTGGTCTGCTTGGTGGTCGTGTGGCAGAAGACATCGTCTTTGGCGAAGTCAGCACTGGTGCACATAACGACTTCCAAAGAGCAACAAATATTGCACGCAAAATGGTTACTGAATATGGAATGAGTGAAAAGCTAGGACCACTTCAGTTTGGCCAAGCGCAAGGAGGCCAAGTGTTCCTTGGTAGAGATTTGAATAATGAGCAAAACTATTCAGATGCTATTGCTTACGATATTGACCAGGAAATTCAACGCATCATTAAAGAGAGCTATGAAAGAGCGAAAACAATCTTGACTGAAAACAGGGAAAAACTAAACTTGATTGCTGAAACATTGTTAGAAATCGAAACATTGGATGCAGAGCAAATCAACAGCCTTTATAAGGATGGAGTTCTTCCAGATCGTTCAAAAAAAGCTGACTCTTTCACTAATGATGATGTGAAAGTTAACATTAATATGAAAAAAGAAGATGAAGAGCCTAAACAAGATTAATCGTCAGTGATTGGTCTGTTTCAAAAAGGGATGCACATTGTGCATCCCTTTTTTTACTTTGCCTGAGGTCATTGGATTTCACTTACAAATGCTCGTATGTTATGATATTTAGTGCTGATAATCCATACATCTATTGAAGGCAGCCGCTGCTTAAATAGATGGTGTTTGAAGAATACTAAAAAAGTGGTGACTGACTTTGATTTTTGTTTTTGATATTGGGAATACAAATATTGTGCTTGGAGTATATGATGGCGATAAATTGACTCAGCATTGGAGAATTGAGACAAACAGATTTAAAACAGAGGATGAGTATGGCATGATCATCAAATCCCTGTTTGACCATGTTGGTTTGAAATTCTCGGATATTGATGGGATTATCATTTCATCTGTAGTTCCTCCTATCATGTTCTCTTTAGAGAGAATGTGCCAGAAATACTTTAATATTAAGCCTTTAGTGGTTGGTCCTGGAACGAAAACAGGATTAAACATTAAATATGATAATCCAAAAGAGGTTGGTGCTGACAGAATAGTGAATGCAGTTGCAGCTATTCATGAATACGGCAGCCCGTTAATTGTTGTAGATTTTGGTACAGCAACAACTTTTTGTTATATAAACGAACATAAGCAATATATGGGTGGAGCAATTGCACCAGGCATTAATATTGCGACAGAAGCGCTTTATTCAAAGGCTGCTAAGCTGCCAAGAATAGAAATTGCCCGACCTGATGGAGTCGTTGGTAAAAATACAGTATCGGCAATGCAATCCGGGATATTATATGGATATGTAGGACAAGTTGAGGGTATTGTAAAAAGAATGAAAGAACAGAGCAAGGAAAACCCGAAAGTAATTGCAACTGGAGGTTTAGCTAACCTTATTAGTCAAGAATCAAATGCGATTGACATTGTAGATCCATTTTTAACATTAAAGGGGCTACAGCTTATATATAAAAAGAACAAAGAAAGCAAATAACACCATATTGCTGGGAGAAGATAATAAGAAAAGGGGTATTTTATGAGTGACTATTTAGTAAAAGCATTAGCTTTTAACGACCAAGTGCGTGCATATGCTGTAAAAAGCACAGAGACAGTTGCAGAAGCACAGCGCAGACATTACACATGGCCGACTGCATCTGCTGCGTTAGGGCGAACATTGTCTGCCACAGTAATGCTGGGAGCGATGCTAAAGGGTGATCAAAAATTAACTGTAAAAGTTGATGGTGGCGGTCCTATAGGAGCGATTTTGGCTGATGGTAATGCAAAGGGTGAAGTGAGAGGATACGTAACAAACCCTCAAACACATTTTGACCTTAATGAAAATGGAAAACTAGATGTAAGAAGAGCTGTCGGGACAGAGGGAACGCTTTCTGTTGTGAAGGACATTGGCATGCGTGACTACTTTACTGGCCAAGTGCCGATTGTTTCTGGTGAGCTAGGGGATGATTTCACCTACTACTTAGTAACTTCCGAGCAAGTGCCATCATCTGTTGGTGTTGGAGTGCTTGTAAATCCTGATAATTCAATTTTAGCTGCTGGGGGCTTTATCATTCAGCTTTTACCGGGTACAGATGACGAAACAATCACGAAAATTGAGCAGAGATTACAACAAATACCACCAATTTCAAAATTAATTCAAAGAGGACTTACTCCGGAGGAAATCCTTGAAGAGATTTTCGAAAAGGATAATATGAAGATTATTGAAACAATGCCGATTTCCTTTACATGTACATGCTCTAAAGAACGTTTTACTAATGCAATAATCAGTTTAGGTAAAGCGGAGCTAGAAGATATGATAGCAACAGATGAAAAGGCTGAAGCACACTGTCATTTCTGTAATGAAAAATACCTTTTCTCTAAAGAGGAACTAGAAGAGCTTCTTGAAGAAGCGAAGTGAAGATAAGAGCCAAGTGCAAAAGTGCACAGGCTCTTTTTTTTCTGTGTTATTATTAGTTTTTTACAGTAAATAATCCATTTGGGTTTTTTCAGAAAATAAGAACAAATCAATTGACAAAATAGGCATTCATTGATAAATTAATAATACAATACCAATTAATATACTCGGATTAAAGATAAGGGAGAGATTAAGAATGACTCGTATTGCTAACTCAGTTGTAGATTTAATAGGTCAAACCCCTATTGTGAAATTAAACCGTTTAACAGATGAATCAAGTGCAGATGTATACCTTAAATTAGAATATATGAATCCAGGGAGCAGTGTTAAAGACCGTATTGCTCTAGCAATGATAGAAGCAGCTGAAAAGAGCGGTGACTTGAAGCCGGAAAGCACAATTATTGAACCTACTAGTGGTAACACTGGGATTGGTCTAGCAATGGTTGCTGCAGCAAAGGGCTATAAGTCAATCCTTGTAATGCCTGAAACGATGAGTTTAGAACGCCGTAACTTGCTAAGAGCATATGGTGCTGAACTAGTATTGACACCAGGTCCTGAGGGCATGGGCGGTGCTATCCGCAAAGCAGAAGAATTAGCTAAGGAAAACGGTTATTTCCTTCCACAGCAATTCAAAAACGTATCTAATCCAGAAGTTCATAGAAACACTACTGGCCCAGAAATCGTTGCAGCTTTTGGTGATGATAGCGTGGATGCATTTATCGCTGGAATTGGAACTGGCGGAACAATTACAGGTGCCGGGGAAGTTCTGAAAGAAAAGTATAATGATATTAAAATATATGCAGTGGAACCAACGGATTCCCCAGTATTATCTGGTGGAAAACCAGGTCCACACAAAATCCAAGGAATTGGAGCAGGCTTCATTCCGGAAATCTTAAACAGCGAAGTTTATGATGATATCATCCAAGTAACAACAGAACAAGCGTTCGAGTACGCTAGAAAAGCAGGTAAAGAGGAAGGTATTCTTGGTGGAATCTCTTCTGGTGCTGCAATCTATGCTGCATTGAAGGTTGCTAAAGAGCTAGGCAAGGGCAAAAAAGTTGTTGCGGTTATTCCGAGTAACGGAGAACGTTATTTGAGCACAGCATTATATCAATTTGATGAAGAGTAATAGAAAAGAATAAAAGCGGCCTTCTAAGGCTGCTTTTTTTGTTGTCAAATTTTTTTGGTTTTCCTTCAATTCATCATGTATGATGATAAAAGAGAATTCGAAGGAGCGATAGTGAAGTGAAAAAATATAAGGTTTTTAGCAGAAGTATAAGCATTTCATATGAACAGTTTTATGAACAGTTTATCCAGATGGCTCAAAAAGCACAATATTATACCATTTTGGAAAGTGGAAGGGGCGGAAGATACAGTATTTCTGCAATGAACCCTATTGTCACAATGATTGGAAAGAATAATTCATTAGAAATAGCAGACGTTGATGGTACAACGATAATTAAAGGCAACCCACTCCATTCCGTTAAAAAGAAGATGAAGGAATATGAAGTGGAGAGTAACCATGAGTCTCCTGAGTTTCAAGGAGGAGCAATTGGATTCATCAGCTATGATTATATTCGCTATATCGAAGAACTTCCAAATCTAGCAACAGATGATTTAGAAACGCCAGATGTTTTCTTCATGCTCTTTGACAATTGGTATGTTTATGATTTGCAGGAAAATAAGCTATGGTTATCGATCCTTTACACTGACGAAAATATTTCTGCTGCGAAGGATGAAATAGAGACAGCAGTGGAGAGATTTCAAGAGCGGAAGGATTATAAGCTTCAAGCGATAACACCTGAAAAAACGGAGGGGCAACAAGTTTCCATAAAGGATAACGAGTTCCAGCAATCGGTTAGAAAAATCCAAGATTATATTGCTCAGGGAGACGTTTTTCAAGTGAACTTATCGGTTCGGCAAATGAAGCCTTTGGGTGTATCAGCTTTGGATGTTTACAATCAATTGCGCATTCTGAATCCATCACCGTATATGGGGTATTTTCACACACCAGAATTTCAGCTTGTTTCTGGATCACCTGAACTGTTAGTGAAGAAAAAGGGCAATGAGATTAGTACACGTCCAATAGCAGGGACAAGATCAAGAGGTAAGAATAATCAGGAAGATCAAAGGCTTGCAGATGAACTGATCGGCAGCGAAAAAGAACGAGCAGAGCATGTCATGCTTGTTGACCTAGAGCGAAATGACCTAGGCAGGGTAAGTGAATACGGCTCAGTTGAAGTTAATGAATTCATGGCGATAGAAAAGTATTCACATGTCATGCATATTGTATCAAATGTAAGAGGAAGGCTTGCTCCTGACTGTGATGAATATGATTTAATAGACAGTATGTTTCCAGGAGGAACGATAACGGGAGCTCCGAAAATACGAACGATGGAAATTATTGAAGAGCTGGAGCCTGTCAGGAGAGGGCCGTATACTGGTTCACTTGGCTGGATCGGATTTAATAACGATGTTGAATTAAATATCATGATTAGGACAATGCTCGTAAAGGATAATAAAGCATATGTACAAGCTGGAGCTGGAATAGTTATCGATTCTGTCCCGAGTAATGAATATAAGGAATCAATGAAAAAAGCCAGAGCTTTATGGAATGCAAAAGAGCTGGCAGAAGAGAAGTAGGTGGAAAAATGATATACATGATTGATAACTATGATTCATTTACGTATAATCTAGTGCAATACTTAGGCTCATTAGGGAAGGAACTGACCATCAGCCGTAATGATAAGACTTCTATTGAAGAGATTAGAAGGAAACAGCCGGAATATTTAATGATATCACCAGGGCCGTGTACACCAAATGAAGCAGGGATAAGTCTTGAGGCGATTAGTACCTTTGCTGGAGAGCTTCCTATTTTTGGAGTTTGTTTAGGTCATCAGGCGATTGCTCAAGTGTTCGGCGGCACAGTAATTCAAGCTGAAAATTTAATGCATGGAAAAACATCACTTATCCATCATGATAATAAAACCATATTCCGAGGACTTCCAAACCCCTTCCCTGCAACAAGATATCATTCTCTTATTGTAGAGAAGCACTCCTTGCCTGATTGTTTAGAGATATCTGCTTGGACTGATGCAGGGGAAATTATGGGCTTACGCCATAAAGAGCTGCCCATTGAGGCCGTTCAATTTCATCCTGAATCAATTATGACAACTGCTGGTATGGAGCTTTTGTCTAACTTTGTGGAGCTATATAAAAAAGGGGATGTATCCTGACCGTGTATATTTTTATAAATGGAAAAATCCTCCCTAAGGAAAAAGCAAATGTATCTGTTTTTGATCATGGGTTTATGTATGGAGTCGGATTGTTTGAGACATTTCGAACATATAACAAACATCCCTTCCTATTAGACAGCCATTTAGAGCGATTGAATAAGGGACTCGGACAGTTGAATATTACTCGCAGGTTTCAAAGGGAAGAAATAAATGCTATTATCCAGCGATTATTAACAGAAAACAGACTGGAAAATGCTTATATTCGATTCAATGTTTCTGCAGGAATAGGAGAAATAGGACTTCAAACAACTCCCTATAATGATGCAAACGTTATAATGTATATGAAACCATTACAAACAGCAGAAAAGCTGGTAGAGAAAAAAGCGGAATGGCTGAAGATAAACAGAAATACACCAGAGGGTAGTGAAAGGCTTAAGTCACACCATTATTTAAATAATCTTTTAGCGAAAAGGGAAATTGGTGATGATATTCTGACGGAAGGGTTTTTTCTGACAAAAGAAGGCTATGTGGCTGAAGGGATAACATCTAATCTTTTTTGGATAAAAGATAAGGTCTTATATACACCAAGTTTGGAAACGGGAATATTGAACGGAATCACTAGACAATATATCCTTGCACAAGCAAACCGAACAGGTTTAGAGGTAAGAGAGGGGCTTTATTTTCCTGAGGAGCTGTTACAGGCAGATGAGGTTTTCGCCACAAATTCCATTCAGGAAATTAGTCCAATCAAAAGTATTGGGTTGAAAAATTATAAAGGAGCAGATGGCCAAGTGGTACAAATGCTTCATAAGGAATACAAAAAAGGATGTTCGACATTATGGTCAATTGCTGAGCTTGGAGGTATTAGGTGATATGCAGGAAATACATTGTGGAAAGTATAGACTTCCCTTTAATGAAAAAACACTAATTATGGGGATATTGAATGTTAATCCAGATTCTTTTTCAGATGGAGGAAAGTATAATAATCTGGATAAAGCATTAAAGCATGCAGTGGAAATGGTAGAAAACGGTGCCGATATTTTAGATATTGGCGGGGAATCAACAAGACCAGGATACATCGAGATAACAGCAGAGGAAGAAATAGAGCGGGTTGCTCCTATTATTGAGTTACTCTCGAAGGAAGTGGATGTTCCTATCTCTATTGATACATATAAGGCAAGTGTAGCGAGATCAGCTATGGCAGCAGGAGCGCATATCATTAATGATATATGGGGAGCAAAACGGGAGCCGGAAATTGCTACTGTAGCAGCGGATTATGATGCGCCGATTATTCTTATGCATAATCGAAATGACCAGGACTATCAGTCATTCATAGATGATGTACTTGCTGACATGGAAGAAAGCATTAATATTTCTCTCAAGGCTGGAGTAAACAAAGATAAGATCATTCTTGACCCAGGAATAGGATTCGCTAAGAACTTAACAACTAACCTAGAAATGATGCGGAACTTGGACAAGCTTGTAGCGTTAGGTTACCCTGTTCTGCTTGGTACTTCAAAAAAATCTATGATCGGTAATGTTCTAGATTTACCAGTATCAGAAAGAATGGAAGGAACGGGAGCTACAGTATGCTTCGGTATACAAAAAGGCTGCCAAATTATTCGAGTTCATGATGTCAAGGAAATGACAAGAATGGCTCGCATGATGGATGCTTTAATGGGAAAGGGGCAGTACAGTGGATAAGATAGCATTAAACAAGATGGAATTCTATGGCTATCATGGGGTTTTTCAAGAGGAAACAAAACTAGGGCAAAGATTTATCATTGATTTAGAAGTAGAGGCAGATTTACAGCAAGCAGGCACAACGGATAACTTGGAGTATTCCATTAATTATGGGCAACTTTATTTTGATGTTAAGGAAATTGTAGAAGGTGAACCGTTCAAATTAATTGAAGCTGTCGCTGAAGCAATAGCTAAAAAAATGCTGAACAGCTACAATCGAATTCAAAGTGTAATGGTTCGTGTTATTAAGCCTGATCCACCTATTCCTGGTCATTATCAATCTGTTTCTGTTGAGATATTGAGGAAACGTTAATGAGTAACACTGCATATTTATCATTAGGTTCAAATATAGGTGAACGGCTACAAAACTTAAGAGAAGCTGTTTTTATGCTAGAAAAGAATGAAAGCATAGAAGTGGTAAGTGTTTCCTCCATTTACGAAACTGATCCTGTAGGGTATGAGGAGCAGGAAATGTTTTTAAATATAGCTGTACAAGTAAGGACTTCTCTTTCACCATTTGATTTATTAAGGGCTTGCCAAGATATTGAACAAAGGCTTGGAAGGAAAAGGTTATTAAGATGGGGGCCTCGAACAATAGACCTTGACATTTTATTGTTTAATCACGAAAATATAGAATCAGAGAAACTAATTATTCCACATCCAAGGATGGAGGAGCGGGCATTTGTGTTAATTCCGCTTATAGAGATAGCTCCTTTCGTGAAGGTACCGAATAAATCAACGCATTTAAAAGAAAGTCTAGAGCTTTTGCAGGATAAAGAAGGAGTAAGAGTATGGAGACATCAGAAAAATGGGGAAGACGTATTCGAGCTTTTCGAAAACTAAAAGGATATACACAAGAGAAGTTGGCGAAAGAACTGCTTGTGTCTGTATCGATATTGGGAGAAATAGAAAGAGGAAACAGAGTTCCCTCTGATGAGATTATTGACTCAATCGTTAGAGTTTTAAATATAAGCAGAGAAGAGTTAGATCCAAATGTTAATAGGTAATGCAAGAAGGAGGTAATTGCTTGTTTAAGATTGGCAATGTTGAGATGAAAAACCGTGTTGTTTTAGCGCCGATGGCAGGAATATCAAACTCGGCATTTCGCTTAACAGTAAAGGAATTCGGTGCTGGTTTGGTTTGTGCAGAAATGATAAGTGATAAAGGGATTGTTTCAAAAAACCAAAAGACAATGAACATGTTATATATAGATGAACGAGAAAATCCTTTAAGCTTGCAAATTTTCGGTGGAGAAAAGGATACATTAGTTGAAGCAGCTCGGTTTGTTGATAAGAATACTAATGCTGACATTATTGATATCAATATGGGCTGTCCTGTTCCTAAAATTACGAAATGCGATGCGGGTGCAAAATGGCTTCTTGATCCAAATAAGATTTATGACATGGTTTCAGCTGTAGTTGAAGCGGTAGATAAACCAGTTACAGTGAAAATGCGTATGGGCTGGGATGAAGAGCATATATATGCTGTGCGAAATGCCCAGGCAGTTGAGCGTGCCGGTGGTTCAGCAGTGTCCTTGCATGGCCGTACTCGAGTGCAGTTGTATGAAGGTCAAGCAAACTGGGATATTATTCGTGAGGTTAAGCAATCTATTAACATTCCGCTTATCGGGAATGGAGATGTGAACACGCCACAGGATGCTAAAAGAATGCTTGAGGAAACTGGTTGTGATGCAGTGATGATCGGCAGAGCTGCATTAGGTAATCCGTGGATGATTTATCAAACTGTGAATTACCTCGAAACAGGAGTGCTTTTGGAAGAGCCAACAGCACGTGAAAAAATAGATGTATGTATTCTTCATTTGGATCGTTTAATTAAATTGAAAAGTGAATATGTCGCCATTAGAGAAATGAGAAAGCATGCAGCGTGGTATTTAAAAGGAATCCCTGGCAATGGGAAGGTGCGTAATGCTGTTAATGAATGTGAAACTCGTGAGCAGCTTGTTTCTGTATTAAATAGTTTAGTACTAGAAACGAAGGAAAAGGAAATACAAGTAGGATAATTACCTTATTTCTATTGCATATACCTGACTAAAAGGCTGCCGGTGAAAAAAACTGGCAGTTTTTTTTCTTTTTTAGTGTCTGTAGTTGTAACATTGTGTAGAATAATAAAGTATGTAATTAAAGTTACGGTTTCCTTATGGGTGTCATACATAAATAAAGATAGTGGAGATGATTTTAGTATGAGTCATGAAGAATTGAATTTAAATGACCAATTACAAGTAAGACGAAACAAAATGACTGATCTTCGTGATCAAGGTATAGATCCTTTCGGTAAAAGATTCGAGCGTACTCACTTATCACAGGAATTGAAAAGCCAATACGATGGTTTTTCAAAGGAAGAGCTTGAGGAAAAAGGCATTCTCGTTTCTATTGCAGGAAGAGTAATGACAAAAAGAGGTAAAGGTAAAGCAGGTTTTGCTCATATTCAAGACCTTGAAGGGCAAATACAGCTTTATGTAAGAAAAGATGCTGTTGGCGAGGAACAATATGCTATCTTTAATACTGTTGACTTAGGAGACATAGTTGGTGTAGAGGGAACTCTATTCAAAACGAATGTTGGTGAACTTTCTATAAAGGTTAAGGATTTCACATTGCTGACAAAAGCATTGCGTCCACTGCCAGATAAGTTCCACGGTCTAAAAGATATTGAGCAGCGTTACCGTCAGCGCTATCTTGATTTGATTTCAAGTGAAGAAAGTAAGCATACATTC
Source organism: Niallia taxi (assembly GCF_032818155.1). Classification (NCBI taxonomy): domain Bacteria; kingdom Bacillati; phylum Bacillota; class Bacilli; order Caryophanales; family Bacillaceae; genus Niallia; species Niallia taxi. The sequence goes on along the minus strand of NZ_CP102589.1, from coordinate 359,118 downwards.
ATTCTTCGCAGCAAAATCATCCAATCTATGCGCAGATATCTGGATGACAACGGTTATCTAGAAGTAGAAACACCTATGATGCATTCAATTGCAGGCGGTGCATCTGCGCGTCCGTTTATTACACATCATAATGCATTAGATATGCCTTTATATATGCGTATTGCTATTGAACTTCATCTGAAAAGACTGATTGTCGGCGGTATGGAGAAGGTTTATGAAATTGGACGTGTATTTAGAAATGAAGGGGTTTCTACAAGACATAACCCTGAGTTTACGATGATTGAACTTTATGAGGCATATGCAGACTATCGTGATATTATGAGTCTGACAGAAAACCTTGTAGCGCATATCGCTCAAGAAATACACGGAACAACTACAATACCATATGGTGAATATGAAGTTAATTTAAAACCAGAGTGGACAAGACTGCATATGGTTGATGCAATTAAACAATATACTGGTGTTGATTTCTGGCCACATATGACAGTTGAGGAAGCTAGAAAATTAGCTAAAGAAAATAATATAGAAATCAATGATAATATGACTTACGGACATATCGTCAATGAGTTCTTTGAGCAAAGAGTAGAGGAAAAGCTGATTCAGCCTACGTTTATTTATGGGCATCCGCTTGAAATTTCACCATTAGCGAAAAAGAATGATGAAGATCCACGCTTCACTGATCGTTTTGAATTGTTCATTGTAGGAAGAGAGCATGCAAATGCCTTTACTGAATTAAATGATCCAATCGATCAAAGAGAAAGATTCGAAGCTCAGGTGAAAGAGCGTGAGCAAGGAAATGATGAAGCACATCTTATGGATGATGACTTTGTAGAGGCTCTTGAATATGGTATGCCTCCTACAGGTGGACTAGGAATCGGTATCGATAGACTAGTTATGCTTTTGACAAATGCACCATCAATTAGAGACGTACTATTATTCCCGTTAATGAGACATCGCTCATAATTGTTAAAGCCCCGGAATGCACTGTCATTCCGGGGCTTTTAATTTAATAAAAACATTTAGGTTGTCTGTTGGTTTTAGACCAATTCTTCTGGGCAAAATGGAGATATAGTTATTAGAATATTTTTTCTTTAAAAAAATAGTTGCATCCTACTAAATACGGTGGTATATTTATATTCGTTGCTGAAACAAGATAGTAACGAAAATGAAAAATAAATTTAAAAAACTGTTGACTATATAAATGACTTCTGGTAATATTAACAAAGTCGTCTGATAGCGATAGATAATTGCTCTTTGAAAACTGAACAAACAAACGTCAACAATAATCGTTTTTATAACTTTCGTTATAGAAACAAAACAAGTAACAAAAGCTAGAGTTTAGCAATGAGCTAATCTTACTCTTTATCGGAGAGTTTGATCCTGGCTCAGGACGAACGCTGGCGGCGTGCCTAATACATGCAAGTCGAGCGGACTTAAAAAGCTTGCTTTTTAAGTTAGCGGCGGACGGGTGAGTAACACGTGGGCAACCTGCCTGTAAGACTGGGATAACTTCGGGAAACCGGAGCTAATACCGGATAATCCTTTTCTACTCATGTAGAAAAGCTGAAAGACGGTTTACGCTGTCACTTACAGATGGGCCCGCGGCGCATTAGCTAGTTGGTGAGGTAACGGCTCACCAAGGCGACGATGCGTAGCCGACCTGAGAGGGTGATCGGCCACACTGGGACTGAGACACGGCCCAGACTCCTACGGGAGGCAGCAGTAGGGAATCTTCCGCAATGGACGAAAGTCTGACGGAGCAACGCCGCGTGAGTGATGAAGGTTTTCGGATCGTAAAACTCTGTTGTTAGGGAAGAACAAGTACGAGAGTAACTGCTCGTACCTTGACGGTACCTAACCAGAAAGCCACGGCTAACTACGTGCCAGCAGCCGCGGTAATACGTAGGTGGCAAGCGTTGTCCGGAATTATTGGGCGTAAAGCGCGCGCAGGCGGTCCTTTAAGTCTGATGTGAAAGCCCACGGCTCAACCGTGGAGGGTCATTGGAAACTGGGGGACTTGAGTGCAGAAGAGAAGAGTGGAATTCCACGTGTAGCGGTGAAATGCGTAGAGATGTGGAGGAACACCAGTGGCGAAGGCGACTCTTTGGTCTGTAACTGACGCTGAGGCGCGAAAGCGTGGGGAGCAAACAGGATTAGATACCCTGGTAGTCCACGCCGTAAACGATGAGTGCTAAGTGTTAGAGGGTTTCCGCCCTTTAGTGCTGCAGCAAACGCATTAAGCACTCCGCCTGGGGAGTACGGCCGCAAGGCTGAAACTCAAAGGAATTGACGGGGGCCCGCACAAGCGGTGGAGCATGTGGTTTAATTCGAAGCAACGCGAAGAACCTTACCAGGTCTTGACATCTCCTGACAATCCTAGAGATAGGACGTTCCCCTTCGGGGGACAGGATGACAGGTGGTGCATGGTTGTCGTCAGCTCGTGTCGTGAGATGTTGGGTTAAGTCCCGCAACGAGCGCAACCCTTGATCTTAGTTGCCAGCATTTAGTTGGGCACTCTAAGGTGACTGCCGGTGACAAACCGGAGGAAGGTGGGGATGACGTCAAATCATCATGCCCCTTATGACCTGGGCTACACACGTGCTACAATGGATGGTACAAAGGGCAGCAAAACCGCGAGGTCGAGCCAATCCCATAAAACCATTCTCAGTTCGGATTGTAGGCTGCAACTCGCCTACATGAAGCTGGAATCGCTAGTAATCGCGGATCAGCATGCCGCGGTGAATACGTTCCCGGGCCTTGTACACACCGCCCGTCACACCACGAGAGTTTGTAACACCCGAAGTCGGTGGGGTAACCCTTCTGGGAGCCAGCCGCCTAAGGTGGGATAGATGATTGGGGTGAAGTCGTAACAAGGTAGCCGTATCGGAAGGTGCGGCTGGATCACCTCCTTTCTAAGGAAAAATGGATTTATTCCATTCATAGATTGTTGACAGTTTGTTGTTCAGTTTTGAGGGAGCAATTCCTCATGATATAAAATTGTTCTTTGAAAACTAAATCATATAGAAGAAAAACCAAGATAAAACCGAGTAATCGCCATCTTAGATTCTCTATTAATTAGAGAAATTGAGGGTAAAGAGAAACGAGCAGGTCGAGGAAGCGACGGAGTGAGCACCGGAGCGTACGAGAGTACGTGAGGAGCACAGCGAAGAAGCTGACAAAGAAATGCGAAGTTTATCTTTAGCCGAAAACAAGTTAAGTTAGAAAGGGCGCACGGTGGATGCCTTGGCACTAGGAGCCGATGAAGGACGGGACTAACACCGATATGCTTCGGGGAGCTGTAAGTAAGCTTTGATCCGGAGATTTCCGAATGGGGAAACCCACTATCCGTAATGGGATAGTATCGTTACTTGAATACATAGAGTAACTGAAGGCAGACCCGGGGAACTGAAACATCTAAGTACCCGGAGGAAGAGAAAGCAAACGCGATTCCCTTAGTAGCGGCGAGCGAAACGGGATTAGCCCAAACCAAGAGGCTTGCCTCTTGGGGTTGTAGGACACTCTACATGGAGTTACAAAGGAACGGGGTAGATGAATAGGTCTGGAAAGGCCAGTCACAGAAGGTAAAAACCCTGTAGTCGAAACTTCGTTCCCTCCTGAGTGGATCCTGAGTACGGCGGGACACGAGAAATCCCGTCGGAAGCAGGGAGGACCATCTCCCAAGGCTAAATACTCCCTAGTGACCGATAGTGAACCAGTACCGTGAGGGAAAGGTGAAAAGCACCCCGGAAGGGGAGTGAAATAGATCCTGAAACCGTGTGCCTACAAGTAGTTAGAGCCCATTAATGGGTGATAGCGTGCCTTTTGTAGAATGAACCGGCGAGTTACGATTACATGCAAGGTTAAGTTGAAGAGACGGAGCCGCAGCGAAAGCGAGTCTGAATAGGGCGATAGAGTATGTGGTCGTAGACCCGAAACCAGGTGATCTACCCATGTCCAGGGTGAAGTCCAGGTAACACTGGATGGAGGCCCGAACCCACGCACGTTGAAAAGTGCGGGGATGAGGTGTGGGTAGCGGAGAAATTCCAATCGAACTTGGAGATAGCTGGTTCTCTCCGAAATAGCTTTAGGGCTAGCCTCAAGGTAAGAGTATTGGAGGTAGAGCACTGTTTGGACTAGGGGCCCCCATCGGGTTACCGAATTCAGACAAACTCCGAATGCCAAATACTTATCCTTGGGAGTCAGACTGCGAGTGATAAGATCCGTAGTCAAGAGGGAAACAGCCCAGACCACCAGCTAAGGTCCCAAAGTATACGTTAAGTGGAAAAGGATGTGGAGTTGCTTAGACAACCAGGATGTTGGCTTAGAAGCAGCCACCATTTAAAGAGTGCGTAATAGCTCACTGGTCGAGTGACTCTGCGCCGAAAATGTACCGGGGCTAAACGTATCACCGAAGCTGTGGATTGACATCTATGATGTCAGTGGTAGGAGAGCGTTCTAAGGGCGTTGAAGCTAGACCGTAAGGACTGGTGGAGCGCTTAGAAGTGAGAATGCCGGTATGAGTAGCGAAAGATGAGTGAGAATCTCATCCACCGAATGCCTAAGGTTTCCTGAGGAAGGCTCGTCCACTCAGGGTTAGTCGGGACCTAAGCCGAGGCTGAAGAGCGTAGGCGATGGACAACAGGTTGATATTCCTGTACCACCTTATGAATCGTTTGAGCGATGGGGGGACGCAGGAGGATAGGGTAAGCGTGCTGTTGGATTAGCACGTCCAAGCAGTTAGGCTGGTAATGAGGCAAATCCCATTACCGTGAAGGCGGAGCTGTGACGGCGAGGGAAATATAGTACCGAAGTTCCTGATTCCACACTGCCAAGAAAAGCCTCTAGCGAGATTCAAGGTGCCCGTACCGCAAACCGACACAGGTAGGCGAGGAGAGAATCCTAAGGTGAGCGAGAGAACTCTCGTTAAGGAACTCGGCAAAATGACCCCGTAACTTCGGGAGAAGGGGTGCTCTTTTGGGTGCAAGCCCGAGAGAGCCGCAGTGAATAGGCCCAGGCGACTGTTTAGCAAAAACACAGGTCTCTGCGAAGCCGTAAGGCGAAGTATAGGGGCTGACACCTGCCCGGTGCTGGAAGGTTAAGAGGAGGGGTTAGCGTTCGCGCGAAGCTCTGAATTGAAGCCCCAGTAAACGGCGGCCGTAACTATAACGGTCCTAAGGTAGCGAAATTCCTTGTCGGGTAAGTTCCGACCCGCACGAAAGGTGTAACGATCTGGGCACTGTCTCAACGAGAGACTCGGTGAAATTATAGTACCTGTGAAGATGCAGGTTACCCGCGACAGGACGGAAAGACCCCGTGGAGCTTTACTGTAGCCTGATATTGAATTTTGGTACAGCTTGTACAGGATAGGTAGGAGCCTTGGAAGCCGGAGCGCCAGCTTCGGTGGAGGCATTGGTGGGATACTACCCTGGCTGTATTGACATTCTAACCCGCACCCCTTATCGGGGTGGGAGACAGTGTCAGGTGGGCAGTTTGACTGGGGCGGTCGCCTCCTAAAAAGTAACGGAGGCGCCCAAAGGTTCCCTCAGAATGGTTGGAAATCATTCGTAGAGTGTAAAGGCACAAGGGAGCTTGACTGCGAGACCTACAAGTCGAGCAGGGACGAAAGTCGGGCTTAGTGATCCGGTGGTTCCGCATGGAAGGGCCATCGCTCAACGGATAAAAGCTACCCCGGGGATAACAGGCTTATCTCCCCCAAGAGTCCACATCGACGGGGAGGTTTGGCACCTCGATGTCGGCTCATCGCATCCTGGGGCTGTAGTCGGTCCCAAGGGTTGGGCTGTTCGCCCATTAAAGCGGTACGCGAGCTGGGTTCAGAACGTCGTGAGACAGTTCGGTCCCTATCCGTCGTGGGCGTAGGAAATTTGAGAGGAGCTGTCCTTAGTACGAGAGGACCGGGATGGACGCACCGCTGGTGTACCAGTTGTCTTGCCAAAGGCATAGCTGGGTAGCTATGTGCGGAAGGGATAAGTGCTGAAAGCATCTAAGCATGAAGCCCCCCTCGAGATGAGATTTCCCATAGCGTAAGCTAGTAAGATCCCTGAAAGATGATCAGGTTGATAGGTTTGAGGTGGAAGCGTGGTGACACGTGGAGCTGACAAATACTAATAGATCGAGGACTTAACTAAAAAGATTACTTGGTTCCTGTGTTTTTCTTCCTATATGATTTAGTTTTGAGAGAACAACTCATAAAAACATAATAGTCTGGTGGCGATAGCGAGAAGGTCACACCCGTTCCCATACCGAACACGGAAGTTAAGCTTCTCAGCGCCGATGGTAGTTGGGGGTTCTCCCCCTGTGAGAGTAGGACGTCGCCAGGCATATAACGGAGGATTAGCTCAGCTGGGAGAGCATCTGCCTTACAAGCAGAGGGTCGGCGGTTCGATCCCGTCATCCTCCACCATATATACGCCGATGTAGCTCAATTGGTAGAGCAACTGACTTGTAATCAGTAGGTTGGGGGTTCAAGTCCTCTCGTCGGCACCATCTTTTTAAAATGAGATGAGTCATTAGCTCAGTTGGTAGAGCATCTGACTTTTAATCAGAGGGTCGCAGGTTCGAATCCTGCATGACTCACCATAATGCGGGTGTGGCGGAATT
>NZ_CP102589.1:80000-347500 GCF_032818155.1 Niallia taxi | reverse complement strand
GATCCGGTGGTTCCGCATGGAAGGGCCATCGCTCAACGGATAAAAGCTACCCCGGGGATAACAGGCTTATCTCCCCCAAGAGTCCACATCGACGGGGAGGTTTGGCACCTCGATGTCGGCTCATCGCATCCTGGGGCTGTAGTCGGTCCCAAGGGTTGGGCTGTTCGCCCATTAAAGCGGTACGCGAGCTGGGTTCAGAACGTCGTGAGACAGTTCGGTCCCTATCCGTCGTGGGCGTAGGAAATTTGAGAGGAGCTGTCCTTAGTACGAGAGGACCGGGATGGACGCACCGCTGGTGTACCAGTTGTCTTGCCAAAGGCATAGCTGGGTAGCTATGTGCGGAAGGGATAAGTGCTGAAAGCATCTAAGCATGAAGCCCCCTCGAGATGAGATTTCCCATAGCGTAAGCTAGTAAGATCCCTGAAAGATGATCAGGTTGATAGGTTTGAGGTGGAAGCGTGGTGACACGTGGAGCTGACAAATACTAATAGATCGAGGACTTAACTAAAAAGATTACTTGGTTCCTGTGTTTTTCTTCCTATATGATTTAGTTTTGAGAGAACAACTCATAAAAACATAATAGTCTGGTGGCGATAGCGAGAAGGTCACACCCGTTCCCATACCGAACACGGAAGTTAAGCTTCTCAGCGCCGATGGTAGTTGGGGGCTCTCCCCCTGTGAGAGTAGGACGTCGCCAGGCACCTAAGGCCTTAAAAGCATTAGCTTTTAAGGCCTTTTTATGTATTTATAAAGATTTTAAACATACATCTAAGATACTTCCCCTCTAAATCCCTTCATTTTCTAAGATTAATTCTACAGGGTCTATAGCTCTCACTTGATAATCGATTCAAATCAGACTATAGTATATATAATTTAATTGTAAAAACTTACTGTTCATTAATAAAAGTTCGCCCCTTTCAGGTTTGAGATTGAGTAATAATGGGAAAATTAATAAAACATCAATCTTGCTAAAAATCTTTTTTATCATGTATAATTATAGTCAAATATAGTCAAAGTCAGAAGGGGGAGGCTTGGTGAGAAATATTTCGGATATAATTGAGAATTATTTAAAACAAGTGTTAGAGATGAGCGGAAAATCACTTGTTGAAATTAAAAGAAGTGAAGTTGCCGATAGATTTGATTGTGTACCATCACAAATAAACTATGTCATCAATACTCGATTTACAATTGAAAAAGGATACATGGTTGAAAGTAAACGAGGTGGAGGCGGCTTCATCCGAATAATGAAGGTGCAATCACATGATTCCGCTGATCTCATTGACCAATTACTATCCCTTATACAAAGTCGAATACCTCAAAGCAGTGCAGAAGACGTTATTTTCCGGCTCGTTGAAGAAGAGGTAATTAATGAACGAGAAGCGAAAATAATGCTGAGTGTAATTGATCGCTCTGTGCTGTACCTTGACCTTCCATATAGAGATGAATTAAGAGCAAGACTTTTAAAGGCAATGTTAACAACATTAAAATATAAATAAGAATGTTAGCTGTGAGGTGAAAGCATGAACTGTTCAGAATGTCAGCAAAGGCCTGCAACACTTCATTTTTCTAAAACCATTAATGGTAACAAAACTGAGTTTCATCTGTGTGAATATTGTGCTAAAGAAAAGGGTGACTTATTTGTTGCAAATGAATCTCCTGGATTTTCATTCAACAGCCTTTTAGCCAGTTTGCTAAATATGGAACCTAGCTTTCAGCAAATTAAACATGATACGTACCATAAAGAAGCAGATCTTCAATGCAAGGAATGTTCAATGACTTTCCCACAGTTCACGAAGATAGGAAGATTTGGCTGTCCTAATTGCTATGATACATTCAAGGACAGATTACAACCTATATTTAAAAGACTTCATGGCGGAAATGTTGAAAATAAAGGCAAGGTTCCTGCAAGAGTTGGAGGCCATATTCTAATTAAAAAGGAAATTGGTAAGCTACGAGAACACTTAAAGGAACTTATTATCCAGGAAGAGTTTGAAAAGGCTGCTGAAGTCAGAGATGACATTAGAAAAAAGGAAAAACAACTGGTAACTTTTGATGAGAGGGGAGAGTAGGAGTTGTCTTTTGAAAAATTCATTAATAATGCAAAAACATCCTGGATGTGTTCAGATGGACCTGACTCTGATATTGTACTAACCTCTCGAATCAGATTAGCCAGAAATATAAACACACTTAGATTTCCAATCCTTTTTTCTAATGAGGAAGCAGAATCTGTGATTCATAAGGTTAGTGAAAAGCTTGCTGACCAAACCAATGAAAATGCAAGAAATTTAGAGCTATTGAAGATGGAAGAACTTCAACAACTTGAAAAAAGGGTGCTTGTTGAAAAGCATTTAATCAGTCCTCTTCTTGCTAATGAAGCAGTCTATGGAGCGTGTGTTCTATCAGACGATGAAGAAGTAAGTATTATGCTTAATGAAGAGGATCATATCAGGATCCAGTGCATCAAACCTGGACTACAGGTAATGGAAGCATTAGATAAAGCCAACGATATAGATAATTGGTTAGAAGAATCTGTAGATTATGCGTATCATCTTGAATTAGGGTATTTAACGAGTTGTCCCACAAATATAGGCACAGGTTTAAGGGCCTCTGTCATGATGCATCTCCCAGGGATGGTCTTAACCCAGCAGATGAATAGAATTATACCAGCCATTAATCAATTAGGGCTTGTTGTAAGAGGAATTTATGGGGAGGGCAGCGAAGCTTTAGGGAATATATTTCAAATATCCAACCAAATAACATTAGGCAAATCAGAAACAGATATAGTAGAAGAATTAAAAAGTGTAGTACTTCAGCTTATTGAGCAAGAAAGAGCTGCAAGAGAGGCATTAGCAAGAACTTCAAACATACAATTAGAAGATAGAGTTTTCCGATCATATGGAATCCTCTGTAACAGCCGAATCATCGAAACAAAAGAAGCAGCTAAATGCTTATCAGATCTTCAATTGGGAATTGACCTGGGTTTTATTAAAAATGTCTCAAAAGGTATACTTAACGAACTGCTTATCTTGACTCAGCCTGGTTTTCTCCAGCTTTATTCAGGCGGGCAAATGAATCCAAATGATCGCGACATTCGCCGCGCATCCTTAATAAGAGAAAGATTATTGTTGGAAACAGAGTAATTATATAATTGGGAGGATGACATTATGATGTTTGGACGTTTTACAGAAAGAGCACAGAAGGTATTGGCACTTTCACAAGAAGAAGCAATCCGCTTAGGACATAACAATATTGGAACAGAACATATTTTGCTTGGATTAGTCCGCGAGGGAGAAGGCATTGCTGCAAAGGCATTGCAAGCTCTTGGATTAGGACCTGAAAAAATTCAAGAAGAAGTTGAAAATCTTATTGGCCGTGGGCAAGAGGGCTCTCAAACAATTCATTATACTCCTAGAGCAAAAAAGGTAATTGAACTATCTATGGATGAAGCAAGAAAACTTGGCCACTCCTATGTGGGAACAGAACATATTCTCCTTGGACTTATCCGTGAAGGAGAAGGTGTAGCAGCACGTGTATTGAATAATGTAGGTGTAAGTTTAAATAAGGCGAGACAGCAGGTACTACAGCTGCTTGGAAGCAGTGAATCAGGTGGTCATCAAGGAAGCTCTGCTGCAAGTGCAAATACTCCAACACTAGATAGCCTTGCAAGGGATTTGACTGCGATTGCAAGAGAAGGCAGCCTTGATCCGGTTATCGGCAGAAGTAAGGAAATTCAACGTGTTATTGAAGTATTGAGCAGAAGAACAAAGAATAATCCAGTACTAATCGGGGAGCCGGGTGTCGGTAAAACGGCTATAGCAGAAGGCTTGGCCCAACAAATTGTTCAAAATGAAGTTCCTGAGATTTTGAGAGATAAAAGGGTTATGACTTTAGATATGGGTACTGTTGTGGCAGGAACAAAGTACCGGGGTGAGTTTGAAGATCGCTTGAAAAAGGTGATGGATGAAATTCGCCAAGCAGGGAACATCATCTTATTCATTGATGAGTTGCATACGTTAATTGGAGCAGGTGGAGCAGAAGGTGCTATCGATGCATCCAACATATTAAAGCCGTCATTAGCAAGAGGAGAGCTGCAATGTATTGGTGCAACAACACTTGATGAATACCGCAAGTATATTGAAAAAGATGCAGCATTAGAAAGACGCTTCCAGCCAATCACAGTTGATGAACCAACAATGGAAGAGTCTATTCAGATTCTCAAAGGATTGCGTGACAGATATGAAGCACATCACCGAGTGTCCATTATTGATGAAGCAATTGAAGCAGCGGTAAAATTATCAGATCGATATATTTCTGACCGCTTCTTGCCAGATAAAGCAATTGATTTAATCGATGAAGCTGGTTCGAAAGTAAGATTAAGATCTTATACAACTCCTCCTAATTTAAAAGAATTAGAGGTTAAACTAGAAGAGGTGCGTAATGAGAAGGATGCATCTGTTCAAAGTCAAGAATTTGAAAAGGCTGCTTCATTACGCGATACAGAGCAAAGACTTCGTGAACAGCTAGAAGAAACGAAGAAAAATTGGAAAGAGAAACAAGGTCAGGAAAATACAGAAGTGACAGTTGAAGATATTGCAAGTGTCGTATCAAGCTGGACTGGAATTCCTGTATCAAGATTGGCACAAACAGAAACTGATAAGCTTCTTAATATGGAAAGCATTCTTCATAACAGAGTAATCGGTCAAGAGGAAGCAGTAAAAGCAATCTCTAAAGCTGTCAGAAGAGCAAGAGCAGGTTTAAAGGATCCAAAACGTCCAATCGGCTCCTTCATTTTCTTAGGTCCAACAGGTGTTGGTAAAACAGAGCTTGCCCGTGCCCTTGCTGAATCAATGTTTGGAGACGAGGATGCGATGATCCGTATTGATATGTCTGAGTATATGGAGAAGCATTCCACTTCTAGACTGGTAGGTTCACCTCCAGGATATGTGGGTTATGAGGAAGGCGGACAGCTTACTGAAAAAGTAAGAAGAAAACCTTATTCAGTTGTACTTTTAGATGAAATAGAAAAAGCCCACCCTGATGTTTTCAATATCCTATTGCAGGTGTTAGAAGATGGGCGCTTAACTGACTCTAAAGGCCGAACAGTAGACTTCAGAAATACTGTGCTTATTATGACATCAAATGTTGGTGCATCTGCATTAAAATCAAATAAATATGTAGGCTTCAATATTCAGGACGGAGAACAAGACTATAAGGATATGAAGGGGCGTGTGATGGAAGAGCTGAAAAGAGCATTCCGCCCAGAGTTCTTGAACCGTATAGATGAAATTATCGTATTCCATTCCTTAGAGAAGAAACATCTTCAAGAAATCGTTTCTCTAATGGCTGATCAGTTAGTTAGCAGACTTAAAGAGCAAGATATTAATCTTACTATTACAGATGCAGCTAAAGCGAAGATTGCTGAGGAGGGGTATGATCCTGAATACGGAGCAAGACCATTGCGCAGGGCCATTCAAAAGCATATTGAGGACCGTCTGTCAGAAGAGCTCCTTAAAGGTACTGTCTTAAATGGTCAGCATATTGATTTAGATGTAGCTGATGGGGAATTCACTGTAAATGTGAAGGACGCACAGCAATTGACAAACTTGCAAAAATAACGGTTAATATCATAAATGGCACACGTTTTACTATTGCGTGTGTCATTTGTTCTTTATAGGGGCCTTAAAAGGTTACCTGATTGACAAAAGGTAAGGAGATACAAGAATGGCGAAAAGAAAGACTAAATTCTTATGTCAGGAATGCGGCTATGAATCTGCAAAATGGATGGGTAAATGTCCTGGCTGTGGAAACTGGAATACGATGGTGGAGGAAGTTGAAAAAGCACCTGCACAGAGAAAAGGTGCCTTTGCTCATTCTCAAGGGATGACGTTAGCTGCTAAGCCTATCCCTGTTACAAGCATTGAAACAGTTAATGAACCTAGAATAAAAACAGACTTAGGAGAGCTTAACCGCGTTTTAGGTGGTGGTGTAGTGCCTGGTTCCCTTGTCCTAATTGGAGGAGATCCTGGAATCGGAAAATCGACGCTGCTTCTTCAGGTGTCTGCTCAACTAGCACTGAAGAAACAATCTGTCCTATATGTTTCAGGTGAGGAATCTCAAAAACAAACAAAATTAAGAGCAGACAGGCTTGGAGTAATGTCTGATCAGCTCCTTGTATATTCAGAGACTAATTTAGAGGAAATCAGCAGAACAATAGAAAATTCGAAAGTTGATTTTGTCGTTATAGATTCTATCCAAACAATTTTTCATCCAGAAGTCACATCTGCCCCAGGAAGTGTATCTCAAGTGCGAGAGTGTACGGCTGAGCTAATGCGGATAGGAAAGACGAAAGGGATTGCTATCTTTATCGTTGGTCATGTGACGAAGGAAGGGTCTATTGCAGGTCCAAGGCTGCTTGAGCATATGGTAGACACTGTTCTATATTTTGAAGGGGAAAGACACCACACATACAGAATATTAAGAGCAGTAAAAAACCGTTTCGGATCTACAAATGAAATGGGCATTTTTGAAATGAAAGAATTTGGACTGGAGGAAGTGGAAAATCCTTCAGAAATTTTCCTGGAGGAACGCTCACAAGGTGCTGCTGGTTCAACAGTTGTTGCTTCTATGGAAGGAACAAGACCAGTACTTGTTGAGATTCAAGCTCTTATTTCTCCAACAAGCTTTGGAAATCCAAGGCGGATGGCAACAGGGATAGACCATAATCGTGTGCCACTGTTAATGGCTGTTCTTGAGAAAAGGGTAGGAATGCTGCTCCAAAATCAAGATGCCTATTTAAAGGTTGCAGGAGGGGTTAAGCTTGATGAACCAGCAATTGACTTAGCTATTGCAGTTAGTATTGCATCCAGCTTTAGAGATAAGACAACCAGAGCAACTGATTGTATTATCGGGGAAGTTGGGTTAACTGGAGAAGTGCGTCGAGTATCGAGGATTGAACAAAGAGTCCAAGAAGCGGCTAAATTGGGATTTGAGCGCGTTATATTGCCTACCAATAACCTATCTGGTCTCAAGGCTCCTGAAGGTATTCAGCTAATAGGTGTCAGCTCTGTCGGAGAGGCGTTAAAGGCAGCATTAGGAGAATAACCGTCTTTCGTAAAAAAACGTTTGATGTTGCATTATTGGTATGATAAAATGTAATGTTTAAATAATTTGACAGTGAATTACCAATAATGCTACTCTAAAAATAGCCAAAAAAGAACAAAAAGTTTGCTAATTAACTTTTTCATTACAAATAAAAAAATTCTCTGTAATATTAGGTTTCAAATTCGGGAATTTGTTTATAATGTGAAAGAGGAGGTGTAAGTATTGTTAAGACGGATTGTACAGGCATGTTTTTTAATTATTGGGGGTACTTTAGGAATAGTCTTTATTCCTGATTTATTAAATATGGTAAATCTAAATCATAATTTAATAAATAACCCTTACGTATCGGCAATACTTGGTGCCATTATTTTTTATTTTATTACTTTATGGGCGATAGATTATATTGTTAATTTTATCAAGCTGGTGGAAGAAACCCTTGTAAAGGCTCCAATCACTGATATTATTTTCGGAAGTGTCGGTTTAGCTTTCGGACTGATATTGGCCTTTTTGATCGGCTATGCACTTACCGCCATAAAAGTACCGTTAATCAATACGGTCGCGCCTATTCTTTTAACTTTACTTTTTGGCTATTTAGGTTTTCAAGTAGGATTCAAAAAGAGAGACGAGCTATCCAATCTTTTTGCGGCTAGAAAGAAAAAATCAAATGAAGAAGAAGTATTAAAAACAGAAAAGGGCAATTTGAAAATACTAGATACAAGTGTCATTATTGACGGAAGAATCGCTGATATCTGCCAAACTGGTTTTCTTGAAGGAACGATTGTGATACCTCAATTTGTGCTTGGAGAATTGCAGCATATAGCTGATTCCTCTGATGCATTGAAACGAAACAGAGGTAGACGAGGACTAGATATTCTCAACCGTATTCAAAAGGAACTTGCGATTAAGGTAGAGATATATGAAGGCGATTTTGAAGAGATTACAGAAGTGGACAGTAAGCTTGTAAAGCTGGCTAAAATAACAAATGGTGTTGTAGTTACAAATGACTTTAACTTAAACAAAGTTTGTGAATTACAGCAAGTAGCTGTTCTTAATATTAATGATTTAGCTAATGCTGTTAAACCAGTGGTACTTCCAGGTGAAGAAATGAAGATTCTTATTATTAAGGACGGTAAAGAACATAATCAAGGTGTAGCCTACTTAGATGACGGCACAATGATCGTTGTAGAAGAAGGTCGCAACTTTATCGGAAAACATATTGATGTCCTTGTAACGAGTGTTTTACAGACATCTGCAGGAAGAATGATTTTTGCAAAACCGAAATTATTAGAAAAAGCATTGTAATGGATGGGAGTTTGTTTTATGGCTTATGAAGTCATTATACCGGCCGCTGGTCAGGGGAAAAGAATGGGAGCAGGAAAAAATAAACTGTTTCTTAAAATAGACGGTCTGCCAGTTTTTATTCATACTTTAAAGGTATTCGAAAAGGATGAAAACTGCAGTAAGATTTGGCTGGTGACCAGCCCCCAGGATAAACAAGAAATGCATTCGCTAATAAAAAGGAATAAAATAACGAAAATTGCTGCTATTGTTGATGGTGGAGATGAAAGACAATATAGTGTATACAATGCTGTAAAGGAAATTTCTAAAGATGCTATTGTATTAGTCCATGATGCCGCCAGACCATTCATTGATGTTCACCAAATGAGGGAATTGACAGAAGTTGCAGCAATGAATGGAGCAGCTGTCTTAGCAGTCCCGATTAAAGATACCGTTAAAAAGGTAACAGGTGACATAGTCGAAGAGACAGTAGATCGTTCTAGCTTGTGGGCTATCCAAACCCCACAAGCTTTTCGTATTTCCTTATTAAAAGAGGCTCATGAAAAAGCAATTCGTGAGGAGTTTCTTGGTACAGATGATGCTAGTCTTGTAGAAAGATTGGGGCAAAATGTAAAAATAGTCATGGGTAACTATGACAATATAAAATTAACGACACCAGAGGATTTATATTTTGCTGAAGCAATTATTCAGAAATATAAAGTCTAAATATAACAGCAAAAGGAGTACGTAATATGTTACGAATAGGACAAGGCTTTGATGTGCATCAATTAGTAGAGGGAAGACCACTCATCATTGGCGGCATTGAAATTCCACATGAAAAGGGTCTACTTGGGCACTCAGATGCAGATGTACTTTTACATACTATAGCAGATGCTTGTTTAGGAGCAATTGGAGAAGGAGATATCGGTAAGCATTTTCCTGATACAGATCAAGCATTTAAGGACTTTGATTCGGCAATTCTGTTAAAAGAGGTCTGGAGCTTGGTGAAATCCAAAGGTTATGAATTAGTTAATGCTGATTGCACCATCATGGCACAGCAGCCTAAAATGGCTCCACATATTAAAGCAATGCAATCAAGGATTGCTGAACTGTTAGAAACAGAACCGGAAAATGTCAATGTAAAGGCAACGACGACTGAAAAACTAGGTTTTACTGGAAGAGGAGAGGGCATTGCTTCATTAGCAGTAGTCCTTTTACAGAGAAAAGTACAGTAACACTCTTTTAATGGAAAATACTAAATGATAGAATAAACAAGAAATATGTTGAAACAAAATCAAGGAGGCAGAACCATGACTAACGAAATACGTGTTCGTTATGCCCCAAGTCCAACGGGACATTTGCACATAGGGAATGCACGTACTGCATTATTTAATTATTTATATGCACGCAATTTAGGTGGGAAGTTTATCATCCGAATTGAGGATACAGATAAAAAACGCAATATCGAAGGTGGAGAGCAAAGCCAATTAAAGTACTTGAAATGGCTAGGCATCGACTGGGATGAAAGCGTAGATGTTGGTGGAGAATTTGGGCCATACCGCCAATCTGAGCGAAATGATATTTATAAGAAATATTACACAGAATTGCTTGATCGTGGATTAGCATATAAATGCTATTGTACAGAAGCTGAAATTGAAGCAGAGCGTGAAGAGCAAGTTAACAACAATGAGACACCTAAATATTCAGGTAAATGCCGTCATTTGACAAAGGAAGATCAAGCGAAGCTAGAGGCAGAAGGCAGACAGCCAAGCATTCGCATTAAAGTTCCAGAGAATGTTGTTTATGAGTTCGAAGATATGGTTAAAGGTTCTGTTTCCTTTGAATCAGAAACAATTGGCGATTATGTTATCGTTAAAAAGGATGGCACACCTACTTATAACTTTGCGGTTGCTATAGATGACCATCTAATGGAAATCTCTCATGTTCTTAGAGGAGATGACCATATTACAAATACACCAAAACAGTTAATGGTTTATGATGCACTTAACTGGAAAAGACCGATTTTTGGTCATATGACTTTAATCGTTAATGAAAGCAGAAAGAAATTGAGCAAACGTGATGAGTCCATCATTCAATTTATCGAGCAATATGAAGAGCTTGGCTACTTGCCAGAAGCGCTTTTCAATTTCATTACACTGCTAGGCTGGTCTCCAGAAGGTGAAGAGGAACTATTTACGAAGGAAGAGTTCATCAAAATTTTTGATGCTGCAAGATTATCGAAGTCACCAGCTTTGTTTGACCAGAATAAGCTAGCATGGATGAACAACCAATACATTAAAAAGGCCGACTTAAACAAAGTTATTGATTTAGCATTGCCACATCTTATTAAAGCAGGACTTGTGCAAGAGAACCGTTCCACTGAAGAAGATCAATGGGTTAATAACCTAATTGGCTTATATCAAGAACAAATGAGCTGTGGTGCTGATATTGTCGGACTGTCTTCTTTATTCTTCAGTGAGGATATTCAGTATGATGAAGAAGCAAAAGAGGTTTTAGCTGGTGAGCAAGTGAAGGATGTTCTTTCTGCCTTTAAGGAAGAGCTTGCTAACTTAACTGATTGGAATGCAGATAATATTAAAGCTGCTATAAAAAGTGTTCAAAAATCAACAGGCCAAAAAGGCAAGAACTTATTTATGCCAATTCGTGTAGCTGCAACTGGTCAAACCCATGGTCCAGATCTGCCGAAAGCAATTGAATTGCTCGGAGCTGCTAAGATCGAAAAAAGATTATTATCACTAATTAGTTAACATTCTGATGAAAATGTAATATAGTAAAGAAAAAACGTCTAAATAACAAAAACGTAGAAGAGGAAAAGTAAAAAAAGGATGCTTATTAGAGAGAATCATCATCGGCTGAAAGTGGTTCAAGCCTCTCCTTTTTTGAAGTGCCCCTCTGAGTCCTGTATTGAACAACTAAGCATAGGCAGAATAAAAGCCTAGGACTTTGGTTTAGTAAATAGAGGCGGTACCTAACCGTTAACAAGGTTTGAGTGGAGATTATTGCCTAGGGAGTAATCTAAACAGAGTGGAACCGCGCGTAAAAGCGTCTCTGTCTTTTGGGACAGAGACGCTTTTTTTTATGTAGTTCGGTATATAAATAAAGCTGAGATACAAGTTAGTCGGCTTTCATGTAAATAGATAGAGGATGAATTGGGAGGGTTAAAATGTTTAAGCGCATTAAAGAAGATATATCAGTAGTATTTGAACAAGATCCGTCAGCGAGAAGCTCAATTGAAGTAATCCTTACTTACTCTGGAGTACACGCAATATGGCATCATCGCATTGCGCATCGTTTCTATAAACATGGATGGTATTTTCTAGCCCGTACAATATCTCAATTCAGCCGTTTACTAACTGGAATAGAAATACATCCAGGTGCAACAATTGGAAGAAGACTCTTTATTGACCATGGCATGGGAGTTGTTATAGGGGAAACTTGTGAAATAGGAGATAATGTCACGATATTTCAAGGGGTAACCTTAGGGGGAACAGGGAAAGAGAAAGGAAAGAGACATCCGACCGTTAATGATAATGCTCTGATTGCAACAGGAGCAAAGGTGTTAGGATCAATAATAATTGGAGAAAATGCAAAAATTGGTGCCGGGTCTGTCGTTTTGAAAGATGTGCCACCTAATTCTACTGTTGTAGGTATTCCTGGGACTGTAGTGGTGCAGGATGGTATTAGGATAAAAAAAGACTTAAACCATTCCGATTTACCTGACCCGTTTGCAGAGCGAATGAAGGAACTTGAAAATGAGTTGCTTAATTTGAAAAATGAATTGAATGAGTTGAAAAAGGAAGGGTGACATAGATAATGTCTATTCAAATTTATAATACATTATCAAGGGAAAAAGAAGAGTTTGTCCCATTAGAAGAGGGTAAGGTTAAAATGTACGTTTGCGGTCCAACGGTATACAATTATATCCATATTGGAAACGCAAGACCTGCCATTGTATTTGATACAGTAAGGAGATATCTAGAATTTAGAGGATATGATGTTAACTTTGTTTCTAATTTCACTGATGTTGACGATAAACTTATCAGAGCTGCCAATGAGTTAGGTGAAGAGGTTCCTGCAATTGCAGACCGCTTTATTGAAGCATATTTTGAAGATGTTACTGCATTAGGCTGCAAAAAAGCGGATACTCATCCGCGTGTAACAGAAAGCATGGACATCATTATTGAATTTATAGAGGCACTGATAGAGAAAGGCTATGCTTATGAGTCTGAGGGAGATGTGTATTACCATACAAGGAAGTTTGAGGGTTATGGTAAATTATCTCATCAATCAATTGATGAACTGAAGTCTGGTGCAAGAATAGCTGTTGGAGAGAAAAAACAGGATTTTCTTGATTTTGCGCTATGGAAGAACGCGAAAGAAGGAGAGATTTCTTGGGATAGTCCATGGGGGCAAGGAAGACCTGGTTGGCATATAGAGTGCTCAGCAATGGTTAAGAAGTATTTAGGAGACACAATTGATATCCATGCAGGAGGACAGGATTTAGCCTTCCCTCACCATGAAAATGAAATTGCCCAATCTGAGGCATTATCCGGAAAGACGTTTGCAAACTATTGGATGCACAACGGATATATTAATATAGATAATGAAAAAATGTCTAAATCATTAGGTAACTTTATTACAGTTCACGATATCCTGAAGATTCATGATCCACAAGTATTAAGATTCTTCATGCTGTCAGTTCATTACCGTAACCCGATTAATTACAGTGAAGAAGTATTAGAGAATACAAGAGCTGGATTGGAACGAATCAGAACTTCTTATGACAATCTGCTGCATCGTAAGGTCACAAGTACTGACTTAACGGATACAAATGAGGAGTGGCTAAATAAGATTAACGGCTTACATGAACAGTTTATCACAAGCATGGATGACGATTTTAATACGGCTAACGGAATTTCTGTTCTATTTGAGCTTTCACAGCAAGCAAACTATTACTTGCTGGAAAAGACAACGTCTGCTACAGTCATTAATGCTTTCATAAAAGAATTTGAAGAGTTGTTTGGTGTTCTTGGACTTTCTCTTGTGAAGGAAGAACTGCTTGATGAGGAGATTGAAGCACTTATTGAGAAGCGGAACCAAGCTCGTAAGGACCGCAACTTCCAGTTGGCAGACCAAATTAGAGATCAACTGAAGGCGATGAACATCATTTTAGAAGATACACCACAGGGCATTCGCTGGAAAAGAGGGTAATGGATGCTCCTTTATGATAAGAAACTTGATGAAAAACAATTGAACAGCTTGGCGCTTGCTTATATGGGTGATGCTGTTCTGGAGATATATGTACGACGACATCTTTTATACAGTGGGAAGGTGCGACCAAACCAGCTGCATAGAGAAGCAACAAAGTATGTTTCTGCAAAGGGGCAGGCAAAAGTTGTTCATGCACTTATAGAAGATGAATTCTTTACACCTGAGGAATTTGCGGTAATGAAAAGAGGAAGAAACGCAAAATCAGGAAGTATCCCTAAGAACACAGATGTTCAAACATACAGGTACAGTACAGGATTTGAAGCTGTGCTTGGATATCTATATTTGACTGAGGATGAGAAGCGGCTTGAGGAGATTATCCAAGCCGCACTGTCCATCATTGAAAAGCAGTAGGAGGAACAAAAAAGTGGATAATGATTATATTGTTGGGAAAAACGCCGTAATTGAAGCGTTAAAATCCGAAAGGGATGTAAATAAAATCCTTATTGCAGAGGGTTCACAAAAAGGACAGATGCAAACTGTTATAGGTTTGGCGAAAAGTGAAAATGTGCTTGTCCAGTTTGTACCAAAGAAAAAGTTAGATACATTAGTGGATGCGAACCACCAAGGTGTTGTGGCACAGGTAGCGGCATATCAATATGCTGAGATAGATGATTTGTTTGCTCTTGCAGAAAAACGCAATGAGGCACCATTTTTCTTGCTGCTGGACGAGATAGAGGATCCTCATAATTTAGGATCTATCATGAGGACTGCGGATGCTGTAGGAGCTCATGGTATTATTATCCCAAGAAGGAGAGCTGTTGGCCTCACTGCAACAGTTGCTAAAGCATCAACAGGTGCAATTGAGCATATTCCTGTGGTTAGGGTAACAAATATGGCTAGAGCAATCGATGAACTGAAGGAAAGAGGAGTCTGGATTGCGGGAACTGATGCTAAAGGGAAAGAGGATTATCGCCAGTTTGATGGGACGATGCCGCTTGGACTTGTAATTGGAAGTGAAGGAAAGGGCATGGGAAGGCTCATCCGTGATAAGTGCGATTTTCTAATTCAGCTACCAATGGCAGGAGCAGTTACATCATTGAATGCATCTGTAGCTGCAGCACTCTTAATGTATGAGGTTTATCGTAAACGCCATCCACTTGAGGGATAACAATGGATATACTCTTAGTTGATGGCTATAACATTATTGGAGCATGGCCAGAGCTCAACAAGCTGAAAAACAAGGATTTATCTGCTGCAAGAGATGCTCTTTTAGAGAAAATGGCTGAATATCAGGGATTCTCAGGCTATCGTGTTATTGTCGTTTTTGATGCTTATTATGTTAGGGGCACAGAAAAGAAGCTTAAGAACTCCAAGGTTGAGGTCATTTTCACAAAGGAAAATGAAACGGCTGATGAAAGAATTGAAAAGCTTGCCAAGGAGCTCAGCAACAGGAGAACACAAATCCATGTTGCCACATCTGACTTTACGGAACAGTGGGCTATTTTTGGACAAGGAGCTCTAAGAATCTCAGCAAGAGAGCTTCTGATTGAAATGGCAGAGATAGAAAAAAATATTGAAAAAAAAGTGAAGCGAATTAAGGAAAGAAAGCCAGTAATCAAGATACCGCTTTCGAAAGAAATGGAAGAATTATTTGAAAAATGGCGCCGTGGCGAAAAATGAGTTGTTGACGCTTAAAAAAACCCTACTGTATAATGGTTTTATCCATGATTGCGCGGTCGGGGGGATCTGTATGAGTACTGACAACAGGAGTAAAAGCAATGAAAGTGTTGAGAAGTATTTAGAGCTTGAAGATGAAACACTGGTCGAATTAGTTCATAAAGGAGAAAGTGATGCATTAGACTTTCTCATCCAGAAGTATCGTAATTTTGTAAGAGCTAAAGCTAGATCCTATTTCCTAATTGGTGCTGATAAAGAAGATATTGTCCAAGAAGGCATGATCGGCTTATATAAGGCAATCCGTGATTTTAAAGGGGACAAGCTTTCGTCGTTTAAAGCATTTGCCGAATTATGCATAACCAGGCAGATTATAACTGCTATTAAGACAGCAACAAGACAGAAGCATATTCCTTTAAATTCCTACGTCTCTCTTGATAAGCCAATTTATGATGAAGAGTCAGATCGAACATTAATGGATGTTATTTCTGGAGCAAAGATATTAGATCCAGAAGAGTTGATTATCAATCAGGAAGAGTTTGACCATATTGAAGTGAAAATGTCGGAGCTTCTTAGTGATTTGGAAAGAAAAGTGCTGGCCCTCTATTTAGATGGCCAATCCTATCAAGAGATTTCAGAAGAGCTAAACAGACATGTGAAGTCGATAGATAATGCTCTTCAAAGGGTAAAGAGAAAGCTTGAGCGTTATTTAGAGATTCGTGAGTTTTCACTTTAATAAGAGCGAATTCGTAAGAAAAGGCAAATAACTGACTAATATTGACATACATTCATGTCCATGTTACAGTTTGGGGAGATATAAAGGACGTAGTAGGTGTAATTTAAATGAAAAATAAGATTGTACTGGCTTGTGAGAAGTGCAGCTCTAGAAACTATTCTACAATGAGCAGCAAAACCGCAGATCGCCTTGAAGTAAAGAAATATTGTCAAACATGCAATGCACATACAGTTCATAAAGAGACAAAATAGCAAATTACTGCTTAAGACAGGCTACCCGCTTTTAAATATGGAGGTAACGAAATGCAACGCACTGTTAACTTTTTCCGTGAAGTAGGCAGAGAAATGAAAAAGGTTAGTTGGCCGAAGAGAAAAGAACTGACTAACTATACAATCACTGTTCTTGCGACAGTAATATTCTTTTCTGTGTTCTTTGCACTTGTTGATATGGGAATTTCTGAACTAATTCGTTTAATACTTGAATAACTGTTGTCCACTCATGGTATAATGGTAACACAATAGGAAACACACAAAGCCCGGAAACGGGTTTTTTCATTGCTTGAAAATAATAAAAAAGCTTTTTTATGCGATAGCTCTTTTTTATAGGAGCAGGTTACATAAGGCATAAAGAGTAAAAGCGTTAAGGAGGGACGGACATAACAGTCCTCTAATATGGAAAAAAATTGGTATGTAGTTCATACTTACTCTGGTTATGAGAATAAAGTTAAAACTAACTTGGAAAAGCGCGTTGAAACAATGGGAATGCAAGATAAGATATTCCGTGTAATCGTGCCAGAAGAAGAAGAAACAGATGTAAGAAACGGCAAGACAAAAATTGTTAAAAGAAAAGTTTTCCCAGGCTATGTGCTTGTGGAAATCGTCATGACAGATGATTCTTGGTATGTTGTCCGCAATACGCCAGGAGTAACAGGGTTTGTTGGTTCTGCTGGTTCTGGTTCAAAGCCAACACCACTTATGCCTGATGAGGTGCAAGTCATCCTTAAGAGAATGGGTGTTGACGAGCAACGCATTGAAATTGAATTTGAATTAGGTGAAACAGTTAAGGTAAATGAAGGTCCGTTTGCAAACTTTACTGGGTCAGTTGAAGAGATCGATACTGACAAAGCAAAAGTGAAGGTTTTAGTGAATATGTTCGGCAGAGATACTCCTGTGGAGCTTGATTTTACACAAATTGAAAAATTTTAATCTGAAAAACTTGAAATGAGCACGAAAAAGTGTTAATATTTCAAAGGTCAGTATGTCTCAAATAAAGAGACAAGATATTGTCGAATTCTTTATGATGATATAAAGATCATATGTGTTGAGTGGGAGGGGAAAACCCCTATTACCACATCACGGACTTTAAGGAGGTGTGTCTCGTGGCTAAAAAAGTAATTAAGGTTGTTAAATTGCAAATTCCAGCAGCTAAAGCAAATCCGGCGCCACCAGTTGGACCAGCATTAGGTCAAGCAGGTGTTAACATCATGGGATTCTGTAAGGAGTTTAACGCTCGTACAGCTGAACAAGCTGGTTTAATCATTCCTGTTGAGATTACGGTTTTTGAAGACCGTTCATTTACATTTATTACAAAAACTCCACCTGCTGCAGTTTTATTGAAAAAAGCAGCTGGTATTGAGTCTGGTTCTGGTGAACCTAACCGTAATAAAGTAGCAACTGTTAAGCGTGATAAAGTACGCGAGATTGCTGAAACAAAAATGCCTGATCTAAATGCAGCTAGCGTTGAAGCAGCTATGCGTATGGTTGAAGGTACTGCCCGCAGCATGGGTATTGTTATTGAAGACTAAACCATATCCAATATGGTTCTGTTGATTAAGGTTGCGACATCTTTTGTTAGCGTCGCAACCTTTATTCGTGGGAGGTAATTCCGCTAAAACCACAATTCAAGGAGGAAATATGTTATGGCTAAAAAAGGTAAGAAGTATTTAGAAGCTATCAAACAAGTTGATCGTACTAAAGCTTACCCAGTTGCAGAAGCAATTGAACTAGTTAAAAAAACAAGCACTACAAAATTTGATGCATCAGTTGAAGTTGCTTTCCGTCTAGGAGTAGATCCTAAGAAAGCTGACCAACAAATCCGTGGAGCAGTTGTTCTTCCACACGGTACTGGTAAAACTCAACGCGTGTTAGTTTTTGCTAAAGGTGAAAAACTTAAAGAAGCAGAAGCTGCAGGTGCAGATTTTGTTGGAGATGCTGAATATATCACTAAAATCCAACAAGGTTGGTTCGATTTTGACGTTATCGTTGCTACTCCAGACATGATGGGTGAAGTTGGTAAACTTGGTCGCGTATTAGGACCTAAAGGTTTAATGCCAAACCCTAAAACTGGAACAGTTACTTTTGATGTAACAAAAGCAGTTAACGAAATTAAAGCTGGTAAAGTAGAATACCGTGTTGATAAAGCTGGAAACATCCACGTACCAATCGGTAAAGTATCTTTCGAAGATGCTCAACTAGTTGATAACTTCACAACTATTTTTGATACAATGCAAAAAGTTAAGCCAGCAGCAGCTAAAGGAACTTACATGAAGAACGTTTCTGTTACTTCAACAATGGGACCTGGCGTTAAAGTAGATCCTTCTACTGTTTGATAAAAATTGGCATTTGACAAAATAAGATGAATAGCATATACTTCATCTTGTTGTTAAAATAAATATAAACATTTATACCAAAGACAGCAGGTGCATTAAGCTTAATTTCCTGCCGAGGTAATACGATAGACTTAACAGTTGTGTAAACGACTATTGTATATTCCTCCATGTCTTTTCCTGATATGGAGGATTTTATTTGCCGGTATGAATGTAATTCTACAGGAGGTGTAAAGATGAGCAGCATTATCGAACAAAAGCAGCAAATTGTATCTGATATCGCAGATAAATTGAAAGCAAGTAAATCAACAATCGTTGTTGACTACCGTGGTCTTACTGTTTCTGAAGTAACTGAACTTCGTAAACAACTTCGTGAAGCTGGCGTTGAATTCAAAGTTTTCAAGAACTCAATGACACGCCGCGCTGCTGAAGTTGCTGAACTAAGCGGTCTTAATGATGCTTTGACTGGTCCTAACGCTATTGCATTCAGTAATGAAGATGTAGTTGCACCAGCAAAAATCATTAATGACTTTGCTAAGAAACACGAAGCGCTTGAAATTAAAGCGGGTGTAATCGAAGGAAATATCGCTTCTGTTGAAGATGTTAAAGCTCTTGCTGAGCTACCATCTCGCGAAGGACTTCTTTCTATGCTTCTCAGCGTGCTTCAAGCACCAATCCGCAACTTGGCTCTTGCTACAAAAGCAGTTGCAGATCAAAAAGAAGAACAAGGAGCGTAATCTTTTACGCTACTATCAAGTATCCTAATAAAACACATACAAAACAAGGAGGAAATTTATAATGTCTAAAGAACAAATCTTAGAAGCAGTTAAAAACATGACTGTTTTAGAACTAAACGACCTAGTTAAAGCTATTGAAGAAGAATTCGGTGTAACTGCAGCAGCTCCTGTTGCTGTTGCTGGTGCTGCTGGCGGAGAAGCTGCAGCTGAACAAACTGAATTTGATGTTGTTCTTGCATCTGCTGGAGATCAAAAAATCAAAGTTATCAAAGTTGTTCGTGAAATCACAGGCCTTGGTCTTAAAGAAGCGAAAGAACTTGTTGACAACACTCCTAAAGCAGTTAAAGAAGGAGCTACTAAAGAAGAAGCTGAAGAAATCAAAGCTAAACTTGAAGAAGTTGGAGCTAACGTTGAAGTTAAGTAATGTTAGTTTGGAAAAGCCCGCTGCATAGGCGGGCTTTTTTGACCTTGAAATGAACACCTGTTAAAATAAGTTTTGTCAATATCCTCGGTATTATTCTTCTATAAATTTCTCCATGGAGGTGGTCAAGTATGACTGAACATTATTACTCTCGTTCCCAAAATGTTAGCAGTGATCCAAATCATTGGGATTTCACCCTGAAAGGAAACAGGTTTCGCTTTAAAACAGATAACGGTGTTTTTTCGAAAAAAGAAGTCGACTTCGGTTCGCGTGTATTAATAGAAGCATTTTCATATCCGGAAGTGGATGGCGACATACTTGATGTCGGCTGCGGATATGGACCGATTGGACTTTCTGTAGCAAAAGAGGGGAAGGGCAGAACTATACACATGGT
This sequence comes from Niallia taxi, assembly GCF_032818155.1. NCBI lineage: Bacteria > Bacillati > Bacillota > Bacilli > Caryophanales > Bacillaceae > Niallia > Niallia taxi. The sequence goes on along the minus strand of NZ_CP102589.1, from coordinate 327,322 downwards.
TGATGTGAATGAAAGAGCATTGAATCTTGCGCAAGAAAATGCGGAAATCAACCATATTGATAATGTTTTAATTTATGAAAGTGACAGGTTGTTGCAGGTAAAAGGGAATAAATTTGCTGCTATCTTAACAAACCCGCCAATTCGTGCAGGAAAAAAGGTAGTCCATGATATTTTTGAGCAAAGTTTTGAGCATCTTATCCATAATGGAGAGTTGTGGGTTGTAATTCAGAAAAAGCAAGGTGCACCTTCTGCTCTAGAGAAGCTAGAGCAATTGTTTCAAGAAGTGGAAGTTGTAGAAAAGCAAAAAGGATATTTTATTATAAAAGCAAAAAGGATTGACTAGTCCGAATCGTTGTGATAGCATTGTATAATGCCAATATATTATTTTTCTTTTATCCATTATTTTTATTTATTTATTGTATAAATATGGTGGATTTCGGAAAAGCTAACAAAATAATACTAGAAATATGAAAAATGCGGTTTTTTGTTTTGAAAACCCTTTTTCTTTTTGTCTTATAAATAGCGTTATATGCTGCTTATAAGATGTTAATAGATGTACTATAACGTTTGATTTGAGGGGTGAATCAGTTGACAGGTCAACTTGTTCAGTATGGACGACACCGCCAGCGCAGAAGCTACGCACGAATTAGTGAAGTTTTAGAATTACCAAATCTAATAGAAATCCAAACCTCTTCCTATCAATGGTTTCTAGATGAGGGATTGCGTGAAATGTTCCAAGATATTTCACCAATTGAAGATTTTACTGGCAACTTATCATTAGATTTTATCGACTATAGCTTAGGTGAACCAAAGTACTCTGTCGAGGAATCAAAAGAGCGAGATGTTACATATTCCGCGCCATTGCGTGTAAAGGTGCGTCTTGTTAACAAAGAAACAGGGGAAGTAAAGGACCAAGATGTGTTCATGGGTGATTTCCCACTTATGACAGAGACTGGTACGTTCGTAATTAACGGCGCAGAGCGTGTTATCGTTTCGCAGTTAGTGCGTTCTCCGAGTGTTTATTATAATGGTAAATTAGATAAGAACGGTAAAAAAGGTTTTACAGCTACTGTAATTCCAAACCGTGGTGCTTGGCTTGAGTATGAAACGGATGCAAAGGATGTTGTATATGTACGTATTGACCGTACACGGAAACTTCCGATTACTGTATTATTGCGTGCGTTAGGATTTGGATCCGATCAAGAAATTCTTGATTTAATCGGTGACAATGAATACTTGAGAAATACTTTAGAAAAAGACAATACTGAAGGTACGGAAAAAGCTCTATTAGAAATCTATGAGCGATTACGTCCTGGTGAGCCACCTACTGTTGAAAATGCTAAAAGTCTATTAGTATCAAGATTCTTTGATCCTAAAAGATATGACTTAGCAAACGTAGGTAGATATAAAATTAACAAAAAGCTTCATATAAAAAATAGATTGTTCGGTCAACGTCTAGCAGAAACGCTTGTAGACCCTGAAACTGGTGAAATTATTGCTGAGAAGGGTACACTTTTAGATCGCCGTGCATTGGACCGTATTATTCCTAATTTGGAAAACAACATCGGCTTCAAGACACTTAGCCCTTATGCTGGCGTTTTAGAAGATGATGTAACAGTTCAATCGGTTAAAATCTATGCACCTATTGATGATGGAGAAAAAGAAATTAATGTTATAAGTAATGCATATGTGGAGGAAGCTGTTAAAAACATCTCTCCTGCAGATATTATTTCTTCAATCAGTTATTTCTTTAACTTGCTTCACGGTGTAGGTCTTACAGATGATATTGACCATTTAGGTAACAGACGTCTTCGTTCTGTTGGTGAATTGCTTCAAAACCAATTCCGCATTGGTTTATCAAGAATGGAGCGTGTAGTGCGTGAAAGAATGTCCATCCAGGATACAAACACGATCACTCCACAGCAACTGATTAACATCAGACCTGTTATTGCATCCATTAAAGAGTTCTTCGGAAGCTCACAGCTTTCTCAGTTCATGGACCAAACAAATCCACTTGCTGAATTGACACACAAACGTCGTTTGTCTGCATTAGGACCTGGTGGTTTGACTCGTGAACGTGCTGGATTTGAAGTGCGTGACGTTCATTATTCTCACTATGGACGTATGTGTCCAATCGAAACTCCAGAGGGACCAAACATTGGTTTGATTAACTCCTTGTCTTCATTTGCTAAAGTGAACCGTTTTGGTTTCATTGAAACACCTTACAGACGTGTTGATGCAGAAACAGGCCAAGTAACGAATCATATCGATTACTTGACTGCTGATGAGGAAGACAACTATGTTGTTGCACAGGCGAACTCTCGTCTTGGTGATGACGGGTCATTCCTTGATGAAGAAGTAGTGTCACGTTTCAGAGGGGAAAACACTGTTGTTAAGCGCGATCGCATTGACTATATGGATGTATCTCCAAAGCAAGTTGTGTCCGCTGCGACAGCATGTATTCCGTTCTTAGAAAACGATGACTCGAACCGTGCCCTAATGGGAGCGAACATGCAACGTCAAGCTGTACCTTTGATGCAGCCAGAAGCTCCAAGAGTTGGTACTGGTATGGAATATGTATCAGGTAAAGACTCAGGTGCAGCTGTTATTTGTAAGCACGAAGGTATTGTTGAACATGTAGAAGCGCGTGAAGTTTGGGTAAGAAGAATTACTGTTATTGACGGCCAAGAAGTAAAAGGCAATTTAGATAAATATAAAATGCTTAAGTTCATTCGTTCTAACCAAGGAACATGCTACAACCAAAGACCTATCGTGGCTGTTGGGAATAGAGTGACTAAGGGCGAAATCCTTGCTGATGGACCTTCTATGGAATTGGGAGAATTAGCTCTAGGAAGAAACGTCCTTGTTGCCTTCATGACTTGGGATGGCTACAACTATGAGGATGCCATCATCATGAGTGAACGATTAGTTAAAGACGATGTTTATACTTCCATCCATATTGAGGAATATGAATCTGAGTCTCGTGATACAAAGCTAGGACCTGAAGAAATTACACGTGACATTCCAAACGTTGGTGAAGATGCCCTTCGCAACTTGGATGACCGTGGTATTATCCGTGTAGGTGCTGAAGTTAAGGATGGAGATCTTCTTGTTGGTAAAGTAACTCCTAAAGGGGTAACAGAGCTTACAGCAGAAGAGCGTCTGCTTCATGCAATCTTTGGTGAAAAAGCACGTGAAGTACGTGACACAAGTCTTCGTGTACCACATGGCGGCGGCGGAATTGTCCACGACGTTAAAGTGTTTAACCGTGAAGACGGCGATGAACTTCCACCAGGTGTAAACCAGCTTGTTCGTGTTTATATTGTACAAAAACGTAAAATTCATGAAGGCGATAAAATGGCAGGACGCCACGGTAATAAAGGGGTTATCTCCCGCATATTACCTGAAGAAGATATGCCTTACCTTCCTGATGGTACACCTGTTGATATCATGTTAAACCCACTAGGCGTTCCTTCTCGTATGAACATCGGACAGGTGCTTGAACTTCACTTGGGTATGGCTGCAAGAAGCCTGAATATCCATGTGGCTTCTCCAGTATTTGATGGTGCACGCGAGGAAGATGTTTGGGAAACAATTAGAGAAGCTGGAATGGCACAAGATGCTAAAACAGTACTTTATGATGGACGTTCAGGCGAACCATTTGATAACAGGGTATCTGTTGGTGTCATGTACATGATTAAACTTGCTCACATGGTTGATGATAAGCTTCACGCTAGATCAACTGGTCCTTACTCTCTTGTTACGCAGCAGCCATTGGGTGGTAAAGCTCAATTTGGTGGACAGCGTTTCGGTGAGATGGAGGTTTGGGCACTTGAGGCTTATGGTGCAGCTTATACTTTACAAGAGATTCTTACTGTTAAATCAGATGACGTTGTTGGTCGTGTGAAGACGTATGAAGCAATTGTTAAAGGTGAAAATGTACCAGAACCAGGTGTTCCAGAATCATTCCGCGTATTGATGAAGGAGCTTCAAAGCTTAGGATTGGATGTTAAAATCCTTTCTAGCACAGAAGAAGAAATAGAAATGCGAGATACAGAAGATGATGATGATATTCAACAAGCTGAATCTCTAACTATAGCACCAGATGCACAAGAGCCTGCATCAGAAAAAGTAGGCATGCAAGAGTAACTTGACGTAATTTTGGAGGAAGGCTGACACTAGTGAAAAAGGGTCAGCCTTCCTAGATTAGACTTTTTTTAGCAAATGTATGTAGGGCTTAGCCTGAAGATCAAAAGGGAGGTAGGACCCTTGTTGGATGTAAATAATTTTGAATTCATGAAAATCGGTTTAGCTTCACCAGATAAAATCCGTTCATGGTCATTTGGTGAGGTAAAAAAACCTGAAACAATTAACTATAGAACTTTAAAACCAGAAAAAGACGGCTTATTCTGTGAGCGTATTTTTGGTCCTACAAAAGACTGGGAATGTCATTGTGGGAAATACAAGCGTGTAAGATATAAAGGTGTAGTTTGTGACCGCTGCGGAGTAGAAGTAACTCGTGCAAAAGTGCGTCGTGAACGTATGGGTCATATCGAATTAGCAGCTCCTGTATCTCACATATGGTACTTCAAAGGAATTCCGAGCCGCATGGGTCTTGTTTTAGATATGTCACCACGTGCTTTAGAAGAAGTTATTTACTTTGCTTCATATGTAGTAACTGATTCAGGTGATACTGCACTTGAAAAGAAACAGCTTCTTTCAGAGAAAGAGTACCGTGCATACCGAGATAAGTATGGTGTTAAGTTCCAAGCATCCATGGGTGCTGAAGCTATCAAAAAGCTTCTTTCTGACATCGATTTAAACAAAGATGTAGAAGGTTTAAAAGAAGAATTGAAAACAGCACAAGGTCAACGCCGTACTCGTGCAATTAAAAGATTGGAAGTTCTTGAAGCATTCCGTGGTTCAGGTAATGAGCCTTCATGGATGATTTTAGATGTTCTTCCTGTCATTCCTCCAGAATTACGACCAATGGTTCAATTGGATGGTGGACGTTTTGCAACATCAGATCTAAATGACCTATACCGTCGTGTAATTAACCGTAACAATCGTCTGAAAAGACTATTGGATTTAGGTGCTCCAAGTATCATTGTGCAAAACGAAAAGCGTATGCTTCAAGAAGCAGTAGATGCGCTTATCGACAATGGTCGTCGTGGCCGTCCTGTTACAGGTCCAGGGAACAGACCGCTTAAATCACTTTCTCACATGCTTAAAGGGAAACAAGGTCGTTTCCGTCAAAACTTGCTTGGTAAACGTGTTGACTACTCAGGTCGTTCAGTTATCGTAGTTGGACCAAACTTGAAAATGTATCAATGTGGACTTCCAAGAGAAATGGCGTTAGAGCTATTTAAGCCTTTCGTTATGAAGGAATTGGTTGAAAAAGGTTTGGCGCATAACATTAAATCTGCTAAGCGCAAAATTGAAAGAGTTCAACCAGAAGTATGGGATGTCTTAGAAGAAGTTATCAGAGAGCATCCAGTATTGCTTAACCGTGCACCGACTTTGCACAGACTAGGTATCCAAGCGTTTGAACCAACACTAGTAGAAGGTCGCGCTATCCGTTTGCATCCACTTGTTTGTACAGCTTATAACGCTGACTTCGATGGTGACCAAATGGCTGTCCATGTTCCATTGTCTTCCGAAGCACAAGCTGAGGCTAGATTGCTAATGCTTGCTGCTCAGAACATCTTGAACCCTAAGGATGGAAAACCAGTTGTTACGCCGTCACAGGATATGGTTCTTGGTAACTACTACTTGACACTTGAAAGAGAAGACTCTGTTGGTGAAGGTATGATCTTCAATGATACGAGTGAGGCATTATTGGCATACCAAAATGGTTATGTTCATTTGCATACTCGTGTTGCTGTGCGTGCAAGTTCTTTGAATAACCAAACATTCACAGAAGAACAAAACAGCCAGCTTCTTTTGACAACTGTAGGGAAATTAGTATTCAACGAAATTCTTCCTGAATCTTTCCCGTACATTAACGAACCAACAAAATCTAATCTTGAAGAAAAAACTCCAGAAAGATTCTTTGTGGAGCAAGGTACAGATGTACGTGCAGCTATTCAAGCTATGCCAATCATTGAGCCATTCAAGAAGAAAATACTTGGAAATATCATCGCTGAAGTGTTCAAGCGATTCAAAATCACTGAAACTTCTAAGATGCTTGATAGAATGAAGGATCTTGGCTTTAGACACTCAACAAAAGCAGGTATTACTGTTGGTGTTGCGGATATCGTGGTTCTTGGAGAAAAACAAGAAATTATTGATGAAGCACAAGGTAAAGTAGATAATGTTATGAAGCAATTCAGACGTGGTCTAATCACAGAAGAAGAGCGTTATGACAGAGTAATCTCTATCTGGAGTGCTGCTAAGGATGTCATCCAAGCGAAACTAATGAAGTCATTGGATATACGAAACCCAATCTTCATGATGAGTGATTCCGGTGCCCGTGGTAACGCATCTAACTTTACACAGCTTGCAGGTATGCGCGGATTGATGGCCAACCCGGCTGGTAGAATCATCGAGTTACCTATCATCTCAAGTTTCCGTGAGGGATTAACAGTATTGGAATACTTCATCTCTACACATGGTGCTCGTAAAGGTCTTGCCGATACAGCACTAAAAACAGCCGATTCGGGTTACTTGACTCGCCGTCTTGTTGACGTTGCTCAGGATGTCATTGTACGTGATGATGACTGTGGAACTGACAGAGGATTGCTTGTTGCAGCTCTTAAAGAAGGCACAGAAATTATTGAGCCATTGGATGAGCGTTTAATTGGACGTTATGCAAGAAGAGCAATTAAACACCCAGAAACAAAAGCAGTTATTGTGGCAGAAAACGAACTTATTACAGAAGATCTTGCTGTTGAAATCGTAGAAGCTGACATTAAAGAAGTGTGGATTCGTTCTGCGTTTACATGTAACACTCGCCATGGTGTATGTAAAAAATGTTACGGACGTAACCTTGCAACTGGTCAAGAAGTTGAAGTTGGTGAAGCAGTTGGTATTATCGCTGCCCAATCTATCGGTGAGCCAGGAACACAGTTAACGATGCGTACTTTCCATACAGGTGGGGTTGCTGGAGACGATATCACACAGGGTCTACCTCGTATTCAGGAAATTTTTGAAGCACGTAACCCAAAAGGTCAGGCTGTAATTACAGAGATGGCAGGGGTTGTTGTCGGAATCAACGAAGGAAGAGACCGTCAGCATGAAATCGTGGTTCAAGGAGAACTTGAAACAAGAACTTACACAGCGCCTTATACTGCTAGACTTAAAGTTAAGATAGATGATGTAGTAGAACAAGGGCAAGAATTGACTGAGGGTTCAATAGATCCAAAAGAATTGATCAAAGTGAAGAACGTTACTGCTGTACAGGAATATCTTCTTCGTGAAGTGCAAAAGGTTTATCGTATGCAGGGTGTTGAAATCGGGGATAAACACGTTGAAGTAATGGTGCGCCAAATGCTTCGAAAAGTGCGTGTAGTTGATGCTGGTGAAACAGAAGTACTACCAGGAACACTACTAGATATCCACCAATTTACTGATGCAAATGCGAAAGCTTTAAGAGAAGGCAAATTGCCTGCAACTGGAAGACCAGTATTGTTAGGTATAACAAAAGCATCTCTTGAAACTGATTCATTCCTATCTGCAGCTTCATTCCAAGAAACTACAAGAGTTCTTACAGATGCTGCTATTAAAGGTAAACGTGATGAACTGCTTGGACTGAAAGAAAATGTTATCATTGGTAAACTAGTTCCAGCTGGAACAGGTATGCCAAGATACCGCAATGCAGAGCCAATTACAGTGGCTGAAACAACAGAAGAATCCGTTTCAGTAGAATAATTTAATGAGATAAATTAATATGATACCAATAAGCATGTGCTAAAGACATAACCATAGTTTTTAGCACTGCTCTTGGTATATTGTAATAAACCTATAATTTTTTTGGGAAAAGAATTGACATCTATTTTCATAGATGATACTATATCAAAGGTGCTCCTATTCACCTGTTGCTTTGGAGGATATCATTTTATGTCTTATGAAAAAGTATCACAGGCCAAAAAAATAGTAGTAGGAACAAAGCAAACGGTAAAAGCGTTAAAGACTGGGAAAGTTGTGGAAGTGATTGTAGCAGAAGATGCTGATCCGATTTTAATTGGAAAGGTAGTGGAAGCTGCCAAAGAAGCAAATGTACCTGTCATACTCGTAGACTCCATGATAAAGCTCGGCAAGTCATGTGGAATAGAAGTAGGCGCGACGACTGTTGCGATAAATATTTAAAAACTGTTTTTATGGAACTTAACCATGAAGACTTTGTTTTTGCCCTAATATGAACCACCTGGATGTGTGGACTTCAAACATAAATGGAAGGGAGGAAAATTAAATGCCAACTATTAACCAATTAGTACGCAAGCCTCGTCAATCTGCTCAAGAGAAGTCGAAGTCTCCTGCGTTAAACAAAGGTTATAACAGCTTCAAAAAATCACAAACTGATGTATCTTCACCTCAAAAACGCGGGGTATGTACTCGTGTTGGTACAATGACACCGAAGAAACCAAACTCAGCGTTACGTAAATATGCTCGTGTGCGTTTGACTAACGGTATCGAGGTTACAGCTTACATTCCAGGAATAGGACACAACCTACAAGAACATAGCGTTGTACTTATCCGTGGAGGACGTGTAAAAGACTTACCAGGGGTACGTTACCATATCGTACGTGGTGCTCTTGACACAGCTGGTGTTAACGGTCGTATGCAAGGTCGTTCTAAATACGGTACGAAAAGACCAAAACCAGCAAAAAAATAATAAACTAATAATATAACAATCGGTTGAAAGGAGGAAATCAAATGCCACGTAAAGGTCCTGTAGCAAAAAGAGACGTATTACCAGATCCAATATACAATTCTAAACTTGTATCTCGTTTGATTAACAAAATGATGATAGATGGTAAGAGAGGTAAATCTCAAGCTATCCTATACTCAGCTTTTGATATCGTTGCACAACGTTCTGGACAAGAGGCAATCGAAGTATTCGATCAAGCTCTTAAGAACATCATGCCAGTACTTGAAGTTAAAGCTCGTCGTGTTGGTGGTTCTAACTATCAAGTACCAGTGGAGGTTCGTCCAGACAGACGTACGACTTTAGGTCTTCGTTGGTTAGTTAACTACGCTCGTCTTCGTGGAGAAAAAACGATGGAAGAGAGATTGGCTAACGAAATTCTAGATGCAGCTAACAACACTGGTGCATCTGTTAAGAAACGTGAAGATACACACAAAATGGCGGAAGCAAACAAAGCATTTGCTCATTACCGCTGGTAGGATTAAGAATTTCAAAAATACTTTCTTATGGAAGGAGAAATACCAATGGCTAGAGAGTTCTCCTTAGAAAATACTCGTAATATCGGTATCATGGCTCACATCGATGCCGGTAAAACGACTACAACTGAGCGCGTACTTTACTATACTGGTCGTATCCACAAAATTGGTGAAACTCACGAAGGTGCATCTCAAATGGACTGGATGGAGCAAGAACAAGAACGTGGTATCACGATCACATCTGCAGCAACAACTGCACAATGGAAAGGTAATCGTGTAAACATTATCGATACTCCAGGGCACGTAGACTTCACTGTTGAAGTTGAACGTTCTCTACGTGTATTAGATGGTGCTGTAGCAGTATTGGATGCACAGTCTGGTGTTGAACCACAAACTGAAACAGTTTGGCGTCAAGCAACAACATACGGTGTACCTCGTGTTGTATTTGTTAACAAAATGGATAAAATTGGTGCAGACTTCCTTTATTCATTAAAAACATTGCATGAACGCTTACAAGCAAATGCTCATGCAATCCAACTTCCAATCGGTGCTGAAGATCAATTCGAAGGCATCATTGACCTAGTTGAAATGAAGGCTACGTTCTATGGTAATGACCTTGGAACTGATATCGAAGACCGAGAAATTCCTGAAGAGTACAAAGATCTTGCTGATGAATACCGTGAAAAATTGGTTGAAGCAGTAGCAGAACTTGATGAAGACTTAATGGAAAAATACCTTGGTGGAGAAGAAATCACTAAAGAAGAATTGAAAGCTGCAATCCGTAAAGGAACTGTAAACGTTGAATTCTACCCTGTAATTTGTGGTTCTGCCTTCAAAAACAAAGGTGTTCAAAAAATGCTTGATGCAGTTATTGATTACTTGCCATCTCCATTAGATGTACCTGCTATTAAAGGTACTATCCCTGATTCTGATGAAGAAGTAACAAGACCATCAAGTGATGATCAGCCATTTGCTGCTTTAGCGTTTAAAGTTATGACTGACCCTTATGTTGGTAAATTAACTTTCTTCCGCGTATACTCTGGTACTTTGAGCTCTGGTTCATACGTACAAAACTCTACTAAAGGTAAGCGTGAGCGTGTAGGACGTATCCTACAAATGCATGCTAACAGCCGTGAAGAGATTACAGAAGTACATGCTGGTGACATCGCTGCTGCTGTAGGTTTAAAAGATACAACAACTGGAGATACTCTTTGTGATGACAAAAACCTAGTTATTCTAGAGTCTATGGAATTCCCAGAGCCAGTTATTGAATTATCAATTGAACCAAAATCAAAAGCTGACCAAGATAAAATGACAACTGCGCTACAAAAATTACAAGAAGAAGATCCTACATTCCGTGCACATACTAACCAGGAAACTGGACAAGTAATCATTGCTGGTATGGGTGAGCTTCACTTGGACATTTTAGTAGACCGTATGCGTCGTGAATTCAAGGTTGAAGCTAATGTTGGTGCTCCTCAGGTTGCTTACCGTGAAACATTCCGTTCTTCTGCTTCAGTTGAAGGTAAGTTCTCACGTCAGTCTGGTGGACGCGGACAATACGGACACGTTTGGATCGAATTCGCTCCGAACGAAGAAGGTAAAGGCTTCGAATTTGAAAATGCAATCGTTGGTGGGGTAGTTCCACGTGAATATATCGCTCCAGTTCAAGCTGGTCTTGAAGATGCATTAGATAGAGGAGTTCTTGCAGGTTACCCATTGGTAGACATCAAAGCTAAATTGTTTGATGGTTCGTACCATGATGTCGACTCATCTGAAATGGCGTTTAAAATTGCCGCTTCTATGGCACTTAAAAATGCTGCTTCAAAATGTAATCCTGTAATCCTTGAGCCAGTCATGAAAGTAGAAGTTATCATTCCAGAAGAATACATGGGTGATATCATGGGTAACATCACTTCACGTCGTGGACGTGTAGAAGGTATGGAAGCTCGTGGTAACGCACAAGTTGTTCGTGCAATGGTACCTCTATCAGAAATGTTTGGTTATGCTACAACTTTACGTTCAAGCACTCAAGGTCGTGGTGTGTTCTCAATGACATTTGATCACTACGAAGAAGTACCAAAATCAATCTCTGAAGAGATCATCAAAAAAAATAAAGGGTAATGATTGATTTTACCCTTTTAATGAAGTATAACTACTATGTAAGCAATAAAGCTGTGATATAATGTCACAGCTCAATACTTAATTTTTACAAATCAAAGGAGGATTTTCCTAATGGCAAAAGCTAAATACGATCGTTCAAAGCCCCATGTAAATATCGGAACTATTGGTCACGTTGACCACGGTAAAACAACTCTAACAGCTGCTATCACTACTGTACTTGCAAAAGCAGGTGGCGGTGAAGCTAAAGGTTACGACCAAATCGACGCTGCTCCTGAAGAGCGCGAGCGTGGTATCACAATCTCTACTGCACACGTTGAGTACGAAACAGCTACTCGTCACTATGCGCACGTAGACTGCCCAGGACATGCTGACTATGTTAAAAACATGATCACTGGAGCTGCTCAAATGGATGGCGGTATCCTAGTTGTTTCTGCAACTGACGGTCCAATGCCACAAACTCGTGAGCACATCCTATTGTCTCGCCAAGTTGGTGTACCTCACCTAGTTGTATTCTTGAACAAATGTGACATGGTTGATGACGAAGAGCTTCTTGAACTAGTTGAAATGGAAGTTCGCGATCTTCTTTCTGAGTATGAGTTCCCTGGTGATGACATTCCAGTTATCAAAGGTTCTGCTCTTAAAGCTCTTGAAGGCGAAGCAGAATGGGAAGAAAAAATCAACGAGCTTATGGCTGCTGTTGATGAGTACATCCCAACTCCAGCTCGTGACACTGAAAAACCATTCATGATGCCTGTAGAGGACGTATTCTCTATCACAGGTCGTGGTACAGTTGCTACTGGACGTGTTGAGCGTGGACAAGTTAAAGTCGGAGACGTTATCGACATTATCGGTCTTGCTGAAGAGAAAAAATCAACTACTGTAACTGGTGTTGAAATGTTCCGTAAATTGCTTGATTATGCTGAAGCTGGTGACAACATTGGTGCACTTCTTCGTGGGGTTGCTCGTGAAGATATCCAACGTGGTCAAGTATTGGCTAAACCAGGCACAATTACTCCACACGTAAGATTCAAAGCTGAAGTTTACGTATTGTCTAAAGAAGAAGGTGGACGTCATACTCCATTCTTCACAAACTACCGCCCACAGTTCTACTTCCGTACAACTGATGTAACTGGTATCTGCAACCTTCCTGAAGGTGTAGAAATGGTTATGCCTGGCGACAACATCGAAATGGATGTTGAATTGATTTCTTCTATCGCTATCGAAGAAGGTACTAAGTTCTCTATCCGTGAGGGTGGACGTACTGTAGGCGCTGGCGTAGTTGCTACAATCGTTGAATAATAATCTTTAATAAACAGGCCGGTTTAATCCGGTCTGTTTTTATGTGAATAGAGTTATTTCTAATTCCTTCTATATATATGTTTTAAATTCAATGATTATTATTTAATTATGATCACAGTAGAATAGATTGTAATTTTATGACTATTCATTAATGGGTTGAAATATATTGATTGTCGCTGTATAATAATCAAAGTGTACAAAACGTATAAAGAAAAATAATTTAGGTATTGCTTTTCTTACAATGTTTATGTATAATAGACAATGTTGGTCTTTGACTGCGATGAAGCAGAAGGTTGCTGACACACCCGGCCGCTTTGCCATGGCGAGTGTGTGGGAAATTTTTGCGGAGAACTGTCTATTCTAAAATAGGCGAAAAGGAGGGAAAATAATGGCAAAACAAAAAATTCGTATTCGTTTAAAAGCGTATGATCATAGAATCCTTGATCAATCTGCTGAGAAAATTGTTGAAACTGCAAAACGCTCTGGTGCTGCTGTATCTGGACCTATTCCGTTACCAACTGAAAAGTCTATCTACACAATCCTACGTGCGGTTCATAAATATAAAGATTCTCGTGAGCAATTTGAAATGCGTACGCATAAACGTCTAATCGACATCGTTAACCCAACACCACAAACTGTAGATTCATTAATGCGTTTGGATTTACCATCAGGTGTAGATATCGAAATCAAACTATAATTTAAATAAATATATAACTACCAGGAGGTGTGACTGAAATGACCAAAGGAATCTTAGGAAGAAAAATTGGTATGACTCAAGTTTTTGCTGAAAACGGCGATCTTATCCCGGTAACAGTAGTTGAAGCTGCTCAAAACGTTGTACTTCAAAAGAAATCTATTGAAACTGACGGCTATGAAGCTGTTCAAATCGGTTTCGAAGATAAACGTGAAAAGTTGTCTAACAAACCTGAAAAAGGGCACGTTGCTAAAGCAAACACTGCTCCTAAGCGCTTCGTTCGTGAATTGCGAGAAGTTAGCTTAGCAGAGTACGAAGTTGGTCAAGAAGTCAAAGTTGATGTTTTCGCTGAAGGCGACATCGTAGATGTAACAGGAATATCTAAAGGTAAAGGTTTCCAAGGCTCAATCAAACGCCACGGACAATCTCGCGGACCAATGTCTCACGGTTCTCGCTACCACCGTCGTCCAGGTTCAATGGGCCCAGTAGCTCCAAACCGTGTATTCAAAGGTAAAGCATTACCAGGACGTATGGGCGGAGAGCAAGTAACTGTTCAAAACCTTGAAATCGTTAAGGTTGATGTTGAGCGTAACCTTCTATTGATCAAAGGTAATGTTCCTGGAGCTAAAAAAGCTCTACTAAAAGTTAAAAGTGCGGTTAAAGCATAATTAGTAAACCGGAAAGGAGGAAACAAGAATGCCTAAAGTTGCATTATTCAACCAAGACGGTACTCAAGCTGGAGATATCGAATTAAAGGATTCTGTATTCGGTATCGAGCCTAACAACAGCGTTCTATTTGAAGCAGTTGTTATGCAAAGAGCTTCTTTACGTCAAGGTACACATAAAACTAAAATTCGTTCTGAGGTTGCTGGTGGTGGTCGTAAGCCATGGCGCCAAAAAGGTACAGGACGTGCACGTCAAGGTTCTATCAGATCTCCACAATGGCGTGGTGGTGGAACAGTGTTTGGACCAGTTCCACGTAGCTATAGCTACAAATTACCTAAAAAGGTACGCAGACTTGCAATCAAATCTGCACTTTCTACTAAAGTATTAGAAGAAAGCATCTTAGTATTGCAAAGCCTAGCTTTCGATGCACCAAAAACTAAAGAATTCAAAACTGTTTTAGGTAATCTATCTGTAGAGAAGAAAGCACTTATCGTTACAGCTGACCTAGATGAGAACGTAGCATTATCTGCTCGTAACATCCCTGGAATCACTGTTGTATCTGCTTCTGATGTTACAGTATTAGATGTATTAAATCATGATAAATTAATCATGACGAAAGCAGCAGTTGAAAAAGTAGAGGAGGTGCTTGCATAATGGATGCACGCGATACTATTAAGCGCCCCGTTATCACAGAACGTTCTACTGACTTAATGGCTGAGAAAAAATATACGTTTGAAGTTGATGTTAGAGCTAATAAAACTCAAGTTAAAGATGCTGTAGAAGAAATTTTCGGCGTTGAAGTTGAGAAAGTTAACATCATGAACTACAAAGGTAAGTTCAAGCGTATGGGCCGTTTCGGAGGCTACACTAACAAACGTCGTAAGGCAATTGTTAAACTAACAGCTGACAGCAAAGAAATCGAATTTTTCGAAGCTTAATATATAACTGAGAAGAGGAGGGAACACAAATGGCGATTAAAAAATACAAACCTACCTCTAATGGTCGACGCAACATGACGTCTTCTGACTTTAGTGAAATCACTACAAGTACTCCAGAAAAATCATTGCTTGCTCCTTTACACAGAAAAGGCGGCCGTAATAACCAAGGTAAGTTAACTGTTCGTCATCAAGGTGGAGGTCATAAGCGTCAATATCGTATCATCGATTTCAAACGCGATAAAGATGGCATTCCAGGACGCGTTGCTACAATCGAGTATGATCCAAACAGATCTGCTAACATCGCGTTAATCAACTATGTAGACGGAGAAAAACGCTACATTCTTGCACCAAAAAATCTAGAAGTTGGCTTAGAAGTAATGTCAGGACCTGAGGCTGATATCAAGCCAGGTAATGCACTACCATTAGTTAACATTCCAGTGGGTACTGTTATCCACAACATCGAATTAAAACCAGGTAAAGGCGGACAATTGGTTCGTTCTGCAGGTACTTCTGCACAAGTTCTTGGTAAAGAAGGTAAATACGTACTTGTACGTTTAAATTCTGGTGAAGTTCGTTTAGTTCTTGCTACATGCCGCGCTTCAATCGGTCAAGTAGGTAACGAGCAACACGAATTAATTAAGATTGGTAAAGCAGGACGCTCTCGCTGGTTAGGCAAACGCCCAACAGTTCGTGGTTCTGTAATGAACCCTAACGACCATCCACACGGTGGTGGTGAAGGACGCGCTCCAATCGGACGTAAATCACCAATGTCTCCTTGGGGTAAACCAACTCTTGGTGCTAAAACTCGCAAGAAGAAAAACAAATCAGATAAATTTATCGTACGTAGCCGTAAAAAATAACGGGGTTGAACTACGGTTCATAACTAGAACCGTAGAACAATCACGAAGGGAGGTTCACTCATGGGTCGCAGCTTAAAAAAAGGACCTTTTGTTGATGATCATTTACTATCAAAGATCGAAAAATTAAGTGAGTCTGATAAGAAACAAGTTATCAAAACTTGGTCTCGTCGTTCTACTATCTTCCCACAATTCATCGGTCAAACAATCGCAGTTTATGATGGTCGTAAGCATGTACCTGTCTACATTACTGAAGACATGGTAGGTCACAAACTTGGAGAATTCGCTCCATCCCGTACTTACAAAGGTCATGCAAGTGACGATAAGAAAACAAGACGTTAATGAGAGGAGGGCATTCATATGCAAGCTAAAGCTGTTGCAAATACAGTTCGTATTGCTCCTCGTAAAGCTCGTTTAGTCGTAGATTTAATTCGAGGTAAGCAAGTAGGCGAAGCGGTAGCAATTTTGAAGTTAACTCCAAAAGCTGCTTCACCTATCGTAGAAAAAGTTCTTAAATCTGCTATTGCAAATGCAGAGCATAACTACGAAATGGATATCAATAACTTAGTGGTTGAACAAGCATACGTTAACGAAGGACCAACACTTAAACGTTTCCGTCCACGTGCTATGGGTCGTGCAAGTCAGATCAATAAACGTACTAGCCACATCACTATCGTTGTATCAGAAAAGAAGGAGGGGTAATCAGTGGGTCAAAAAGTAAATCCAGTCGGTTTGCGTGTCGGGATCATCCGTGATTGGGAATCTAAATGGTACGCAGGCAAAGACTATGCTGATCTTTTACACGAAGACCTTAAAGTACGTGAATACATTACAAAACGTTTAAATGACGCTTCTGTTTCTAAAGTTGAAATCGAACGTGCAGCTAACCGTTTGAATGTTACTGTTCACACTGCTAAACCAGGAATGGTTATTGGTAAAGGTGGTACAGAAGTTGAAGCTTTACGTAAAGCTCTTAACTCACTTACTGGTAAACGTGTACACATCAATATTCTTGAAATCAAAAGAGCGGACATGGATGCAAAACTTGTTGCTGAGAACATTGCTCGTCAATTAGAAAACCGTGTATCTTTCCGTCGTGCTCAAAAACAAGCTATCCAACGTTCAATGCGTGCGGGTGCTAAAGGTATTAAAACAATGGTATCAGGTCGTCTTGGCGGTGCAGATATCGCTCGTTCTGAGTCATATAGTGAAGGAACTGTTCCTTTGCACACTCTACGTGCTGACATTGATTATGCTACAGCTGAAGCAGATACTACTTATGGTAAATTAGGCGTTAAAGTTTGGATCTATCGTGGAGAGATCCTTCCAACGAAGAAGAAAACTGAGGAAGGAGGCAAATAATAATGTTACTACCTAAACGTGTTAAATACCGTCGTGTACACCGTGGAAAAATGCGCGGTCAAGCAAAAGGCGGCACAGAAGTAACTTTCGGTGAATATGGTTTGCAATCTTTAGAAGCATCTTGGATTACTAACCGTCAAATTGAATCTGCTCGTATCGCGATGACTCGTTACATGAAACGTGGCGGTAAAGTTTGGATCAAAATTTTCCCACATAAGCCTTACACTGCAAAGCCTCTAGAAGTCCGCATGGGTTCCGGTAAGGGTGCTCCAGAAGGTTGGGTAGCAGTTGTTAAGCCTGGAAAAATTATGTTCGAAATTGCTGGTGTTTCTGAAGAGATCGCTCGTGAGGCACTTCGCCTTGCATCACACAAACTTCCAGTTAAATGTAAGTTTGTAAAACGTGAAGAAATTGGTGGTGAAACTAATGAAAGCTAATGAAATTCGTGACCTTACCACTGCAGAAATTGAACAAAAAGTTAAATCTTTAAAAGAAGAGCTTTTCAACCTTCGCTTTCAATTAGCGACAGGACAACTTGAAAATACAGCTCGTATTCGTGAAGTACGCAAAGCGATTGCTCGCATGAAAACAGTTATTCGTGAAAGAGAAATCGGCGTCAATAATCGATAACGTGAGAGGAGGTTCGTAAGATGAGCGAACGCAATCAACGCAAAGTCTATACTGGCCGTGTTGTTTCTGACAAAATGGATAAAACCATTTCTGTTGTTGTAGAAACTTACAAAAAGCACCCATTATATGGCAAACGCGTGAAATACTCTAAAAAGTATAAAGCTCACGATGAGCAAAATACAGCTAAAATTGGCGATGTTGTACGTATTATGGAAACACGTCCATTATCAGCTACAAAACGTTTCCGTCTTGTAGAAGTAGTAGAAAAAGCAGTTATTATATAATTGTTCGGAATAAGCTTCATCCCGAAGGGAGGTTACACACATGATTCAACAAGAATCACGTTTGAAAGTTGCTGACAACTCTGGTGCTCGTGAAGTACTAACTATTAAAGTTCTTGGTGGCTCTGGCCGCAAAACTGCAAATATCGGTGATATCATCGTTGTTACTGTGAAACAAGCAACACCAGGTGGCGTTGTTAAAAAAGGTGACGTAGTAAAAGCAGTAGTAGTAAGAACTAAGAGTGGTGTACGCCGCGCAGACGGTACTTACATTCGTTTCGATGAAAACGCATGTGTAATTATCCGTGATGATAAGAGTCCACGTGGAACTCGTATCTTTGGACCAGTTGCTCGCGAATTACGCGATAACAACTTCATGAAGATTGTATCATTAGCTCCAGAAGTACTATAAATCATAAATACAATTGCCTTTAAGGAGGTGCGAAAGATGCATGTTAAAAAAGGTGACAAAGTAATGGTCATCTCTGGTAAGGATAAAGGCAAAACTGGTGTTGTTCTTGCAGCATTCCCTAAAAAAAGCCGTGTGCTAGTTGAAGGAATCAACATTGTTAAGAAACACAATAAGCCATCCCAGTTGAATCCACAAGGTGGAATCAATGACCAGGAAGCAGCTATTCATGTATCCAACGTTATGCTAATCGATCCTAAAACAGGTACACCTACTCGTGTAGGTTCAA
The DNA here is from genome assembly GCF_032818155.1 of Niallia taxi. Lineage (NCBI taxonomy): Bacteria > Bacillati > Bacillota > Bacilli > Caryophanales > Bacillaceae > Niallia > Niallia taxi. Next base: position 308,431 of record NZ_CP102589.1, on the reverse strand, counting down.
CATCTGTTGACGGTAAAAAAGTACGCGTAGCGAAAAAATCCGGTGAAATTCTAGATAAATAGTTTAAAAAAGAAGGGAGGTACTATGGATGAACCGCCTAAAAGAAAAGTACACAAAAGAAACTGTACCTGCTCTTATGAGCAAGTTCAATTATAAATCTGTAATGCAAGTTCCAAAGCTTGAGAAGATTGTTATCAACATGGGTGTTGGTGAAGCAGTTGCTAACGCAAAAGCATTGGACATTGCAGTTGAAGAATTGACAGTAATTTCTGGTCAAAAGCCAGTTGTTACTCGTGCAAAAAAATCTATCGCAGGCTTCCGTCTACGTGAAGGTATGCCAATCGGAGCGAAAGTTACACTTCGTGGAGAACGCATGTATGAGTTTTTTGATAAACTAGTATCTGTTTCTCTACCACGTGTTCGTGACTTCCGCGGTATTTCTAAGAAATCTTTTGACGGCCGTGGTAACTACACTCTAGGTGTTAAAGAACAATTGATCTTCCCTGAAGTTGATTACGATAAAGTAAACAAAGTTAGAGGTATGGATATTGTTATTGTTACAACAGCTAACACTGATGAAGAAGCTCGTGAATTATTAACTCAATTTGGAATGCCGTTCCAAAAGTAATCCTTAATTAGAGGGAGGCGTAAATGTGGCTAAAAAGTCAATGATTGCGAAACAAAAACGCACGCCTAAATATAAAGTACAAGAATATACACGCTGCGAACGTTGTGGTCGTCCACATTCTGTGTACCGTAAATTTAAGCTTTGCCGTATTTGTTTCCGTGAATTAGCATATAAGGGACAAATTCCTGGTGTGAAAAAAGCTAGCTGGTAAAACCCCATTATGGGAAGGAGGTTAATACAATGGTTATGACAGATCCAATTGCAGATTTGCTTACAAGAATCCGTAATGCGAATATGGTACGTCACGAAAAATTAGAGGTTCCTGCTTCTAATGTGAAAAAAGAAATCGCTGAAATCCTGAAGCGTGAAGGTTTCATCCGTGATGTTGAATATATTGAAGATAACAAACAAGGAATCATCCGCATTTTCCTTAAATACGGTTCTAGCAATGAGCGTGTAATTACTGGACTTAAACGTATTAGTAAACCTGGTCTTCGTGTATATGCGAAAGCAACTGAAGTTCCACGCGTACTAAACGGTCTTGGAATCGCACTAGTTTCTACTTCTCAAGGAGTAATTACTGATAAAGAAGCTCGCGCTAAACAAGTTGGCGGAGAAGTTTTAGCATACGTTTGGTAATAAAGGTTTAAATGAATGGAGGTGCAACTAAATGTCTCGTGTAGGTAAAAAACCAGTCGAAGTACCAGCAGGCGTTACAGTTACTATCGATAACAGTACTGTAACGGTTAAAGGTCCTAAAGGCGAATTAACTCGTACTTTTAACTCTGATATCGCAATCAACGTTGAAGAGAACGTAATTAACGTGACTCGTCCTTCTGATGCGAAGGAACATCGTGCATTGCACGGAACAACTCGCGCTTTGTTAGCTAACATGGTCGAAGGTGTTTCTAAAGGTTTTGAAAGAGGTCTTGAACTTATCGGTGTAGGTTACCGTGCGCAAAAACAAGGAAACAAACTTGTTCTTAACGTAGGTTACTCTCATCCAGTTGAGATCGAACCAGAAGTAGGAATTGAAATTGAAGTTCCTTCTGCAACTAAAGTTATTGTTAAAGGATCTAGCAAAGAGCGCGTTGGAGCACTTGCTGCAAACATCCGTGACGTTCGTCCACCAGAGCCTTACAAAGGTAAAGGTATTCGTTATGAAGGCGAATTCGTACGTAGAAAAGAAGGTAAAACAGGTAAGTAATGCCATATAGGCAAATGAAAGGAGTGACCTGAATGATTACGAAGGCTGACAAGAATGTAACCCGTAAAAAAAGACACGCACGTGTGCGTTCTAAATTAAGCGGTACTCAAGCTCGTCCTCGTTTAAATGTGTTCCGTTCAAACAAACACATTTACGCTCAACTTATTGATGATGTTAATGGTGTAACAATCGCTAGTGCGTCTACTTTAGATAAAGAGCTTAACTTAGAATCTGCTAGTAATGTTGATGCTGCTGTTAAGATCGGTGAAGCAGTTGCAAAACGTGCTGTAGAAAAAGGCGTTAAATCAGTTGTTTTTGACCGCGGTGGATATTTATATCATGGTCGCGTAAAAGCTTTAGCTGATGCTGCTCGTGAGAACGGCTTAGAATTTTAATAGTCAAAGGAGGGACAAAAATAGATGCGTAGTCGTAGTATTGATCCAAACAAACTTGAACTTGAAGAACGCGTTGTTACTATCAACCGTGTAGCGAAAGTTGTTAAAGGTGGACGTCGTTTCCGTTTCTCTGCACTTGTAGTTGTTGGAGATAAAAATGGCAATGTTGGTTTTGGTACTGGTAAAGCTCAAGAGGTACCAGATGCAATCCGTAAAGCAGTTGAAGATGCGAAGAAAAATCTTGTGGCAGTACCTATGGTTGGTACAACAATTCCACATGAAATTATCGGACACTTCGGTGCTGGTGAAATCTTGCTAAAACCTGCTTCTGAAGGTACTGGAGTTATCGCTGGTGGCCCAGTGCGTGCAGTACTTGAGTTAGCTGGTGTTGCTGATATCCTATCTAAATCTTTAGGAACAAACACACCAATTAACATGGTTCGTGCAACTTTAGACGGTTTAAAACAATTAAAACGTGCTGAAGACGTAGCGAAGTTACGTGGTAAATCAGTAGAAGAACTGTTAGGATAAGGAGGGAAATTAGATGGCAAACAAACTGGAAATTACCCTCACTAAAAGCGTAATTGGTCGTCCTCAAGACCAACGCGAAACAGTTAAAGCGTTAGGTCTACGTAAAGTAAACCAAACAGTAGAACAAAATGATAATGCTGCTATCCGCGGTATGATCACTAAAGTATCACATTTAGTATCTGTTAAAGAAAACTAAAAATCATTCTTCTTCAATAAGGAGGTGCCAATATGAAACTTCATGAATTAAAACCTGCAGAAGGTTCTCGTAAAGAACGCAAGCGTTTAGGTCGTGGTATCGGTTCTGGTACTGGTAAGACTGCTGGTAAAGGTCATAAAGGTCAAAATGCACGTTCCGGTGGGGGTGTAAGACCAGGATTTGAAGGTGGTCAAACTCCTTTATTCCGTCGTTTACCAAAACGTGGTTTTACAAACATCAACCGTAAAGAATATGCAATTGTAAACCTTGACGCTCTAAACCGCTTCGAAGATGGAACGGAAGTAACTCCAGAACTTCTTATCGAAACTGGTGTTGTGAGCAACGAAAGAGCAGGAATTAAGATTCTTGCAAAAGGCAAAGTAGAGAAAAAGCTTACTGTTAAAGCACATAAATTCTCCTCTGCTGCAAAGGAAGCTATTGAAGCTGCCGGCGGTCAAACAGAGGTGATCTAATGTTTCAGACAATCTCCAATTTTATGCGTGTGGGTGAAATAAGACGTAAAATCATATTCACCCTATTAATGTTGATTATATTCCGTATCGGTACTTTCATACCGGTACCTTATGTTAATGCAGATTATTTACAAGCACAGGATACTTTTAGTGCCTTCGGAATATTAAACACATTCGGTGGTGGGGCACTGAAAAACTTTTCAATACTCGCTATGGGGATTATGCCATATATTACTGCATCTATCATTGTCAGCTTGCTGCAGATGGATGTTGTACCTAAGTTCACTGAATGGTCTAAACAAGGTGATGCTGGTCGACGTAAATTGACTCAATTTACGAGATACTTCACTATCGTCTTAGGCTTCATTCAGGGGTTTGGAATGTCATATGGATTTAACAACCTAGCTGGTGGTGCTCTGATTACTAATCCTGGATTTGGTTCCTACTTAGTAATCTCTGTTGTGTTAACAGCTGGAACTGCCTTCTTAATGTGGTTAGGTGAACTAATTACATCAAAAGGTGTAGGTAATGGTATTTCCATTATCATCTTTGCTGGGATTGCTGCTGGTATTCCATCAATAGCAAACCAAATATACGCACAACAGTTTGCAAATCCTGGTGATCAGTTATTCTTGCGCATCGCTACAGTGCTTCTTATCGTAGTTGCAGTGATAGCAATTGTTGTAGGAGTAATCTTCATCCAGCAAGCACTTAGAAAGATTCCAATCCAATATGCGAAAAGAATGACGAATGGAAATAGCTCTGTTGGAGGACAATCTACACATCTTCCACTTAAAGTGAACTCCGCTGGGGTTATCCCAGTTATCTTTGCGGTTTCATTCCTGGTAACACCAAGAACGATCGCATCATTCTTTGAACAAAATGCTGTTACAACATGGATACAAAAAGTATTCGACTATACGCATCCTATTGGAATGGTTATCTATACAGTATTAATTCTTGCTTTCACTTATTTTTATGCTTTCATTCAAGTTAATCCAGAACAAGTTTCTGAGAACTTGAAGAAGCAAGGTGGATACATTCCTGGTATCAGACCAGGAAAGAGTACGCAAGAATACTTGACTCGTGTTCTTTACCGTTTAACATTAGTTGGAGCATTATTCTTAGCTGTTATAGCTATTCTTCCAGTTTTCTTTATCAATATTGCTGGCTTGCCGCAATCTGCTCAAATTGGGGGAACTAGTTTACTCATCGTTGTCGGTGTTGCACTGGAAACAATGAAACAGCTTGAATCACAGCTAGTTAAACGTCACTATAAAGGATTTATTAAATAAATTAATTTAGGGGACTGCTTGTCCCTTGAATTATATGTGCAAGACTTTATTTAGGGGGGAATACGCATGAATTTAGTCTTAATGGGGCTCCCTGGCGCAGGCAAAGGTACACAAGCCGAGAAGATTGTCGAGAAATATGGCATCCCTCATATCTCAACTGGTGATATGTTTCGTGCTGCAATGAAAGATGAGACAGAGCTTGGACTAAAAGCAAAATCATTTATGGATAAAGGTGAATTAGTACCAGATGAAGTTACAATTGGTATTGTTCGCGAAAGACTTAGTAAGGATGACTGTGAAAAGGGTTTTCTTCTAGACGGATTCCCTCGTACTGTTCCACAAGCTGAAGCTTTAGAATCCATTTTGTCTGATTTAGTAAAAAAACTTGATTATGTGATCAATGTTCAAGTTGATCAAGAAATATTAATGGAAAGACTAACAGGACGCCGTATCTGTAAAAGCTGTGGGGCCACTTATCATTTAGTGTTCAACCCGCCGGCTAATTCAGAAACATGTGATCGCTGTGGCGGAGAGTTATATCAACGTGCAGATGATAACGAAGCTACTGTTAAAAACCGTTTGGATGTTAACATCAAACAATCTCAACCATTACTTGATTTTTATGAGTCAAAAGGCTATCTGAAAAACATCAATGGCCAACAAGATATTTCGAAAGTATTTTCAGATTTGGATGAATTACTAAGTACTTTAAAGTAATCCTTAATTCATAAAACACTTTTGCTTAGACTAATCTGTTCTAGCATGGACTAAAATCAGAGAATCAAATAGAAGAATTGGGATGAAATGGCTAAGGAGTTTATTCCTAAACATGATGCATTTCCTTTTTTCAAAAGGTATAATAATTCCTATGGTTATATCTGTAACAAGTAAAGCATAAATATGAACTTTGTTCTGTTTATGTGAGTTAGAAGAATAATCAATTTAAGATAATTGGTGCAGAGTATTTTGGATTTCATGGTAGCTCCGCTTGAATTGCTTTTTTATCTAGTAGTGAAGAAGGTAACTATTATTCTTTCTATTATGGACATAAGGTATTGGACCAGGTGTGCGCTATCGGTAATTCCTCTTTAATATCGGAATGCGAAGATCTTAACGGCAATTCATCAAGCAATTGTGTATGTGATGCAAAGAATACGGTTAGACTCTTGAAGAAGCTTTAACTTTATTTTTTTGCGGAAATTACGATAAATGATGAAACGCCGCAGTTAGCACTGGCTATTTGTTTCTATCGTACTGTTTGCGAGAAATATTTCATATAATATAGCTTTATGGCAGTTCATTTAAACGAGTATTAGCTGTGTTGGTGGTCACATTGGTCGATTCTGATGGAAGTTTATAATTTTTATTATTAATTTGTTATTAATAGCGACGTGTGTGTAACATTATGTTATAATCTATTAGTTGCAGTTATATGACAAATTAGTATATTATAGAGCAGTTCAGAGTAGTTGATGTACACCGATCGTGTTACAAAAGAGAAGAACTACACTTTGCTATAGTTAGTTTTAAGTATTTCGCATTTTAAAATGAAGGGAGAATTTATTCGATGGCTAAAGACGATGTAATCGAAATTGAAGGCACAATCACTGAAACTTTGCCGAACGCCATGTTTAAGGTAGAATTAGAAAATGGTCATACTGTATTGGCTCACGTTTCTGGTAAAATCCGCATGCATTTTATTCGTATTTTACCTGGTGATAAAGTAACGGTTGAGTTATCTCCATATGACTTGACTCGCGGAAGAATTACTTACCGCTTTAAATAATCTGATTGCACTCCGTACTATCAAGGAGGTTAGGATAATGAAAGTTAGACCATCTGTTAAACCTATCTGCGAAAAATGCAAAGTTATCCGCAGACGTGGGAAAGTTATGGTTATCTGTGAAAACCCTAAACATAAACAAAAACAAGGTTAATTATAAGGAGGTGCGCATATAGATGGCACGTATTGCTGGTGTGGATATTCCACGTGAAAAACGCGTAGTAATATCTTTAACATACATTTTTGGTATCGGAAAAATTACTGCACAAAAAGTATTAGCAGAAGCTGGTGTTTCTGAAGATACTCGTGTTCGTGACTTAACGGAAGATGAACTTAACAAAATCCGTGATATCATTGACAAATTAAAAGTTGAAGGTGACCTTCGTCGTGAAGTTTCACTTAACATTAAACGTCTAATGGAGATCGGTTGCTACCGTGGTCTTCGTCACCGCCGTGGTCTTCCAGTTCGCGGACAAAACACGAAAAACAACGCTCGTACACGCAAAGGTCCTCGTAAGACTGTAGCTAACAAGAAAAAATAATCCGTAAAGGAGGTACTTTAAATGGCACGTAAAACGAATACTCGTAAACGTCGTGTGAAAAAGAATATCGAATCTGGTATTGCACACATTCGTTCAACATTCAATAACACAATCGTAACAATCACTGATGTACATGGTAATGCTCTTTCTTGGTCAAGTGCAGGAGCTCTAGGATTTAGAGGTTCTCGTAAATCTACTCCTTTCGCTGCTCAAATGGCTGCTGAAACTGCTGCTAAAACATCAATGGAACATGGCATGAAAACTCTTGAAGTAACTGTAAAAGGACCAGGTGCTGGTCGTGAAGCTGCAATCCGTGCTCTTCAAGCTGCAGGCCTTGAAGTTACTGCTATCAGAGACGTAACTCCAGTTCCTCATAATGGCTGCCGACCACCTAAACGTCGCCGCGTTTAATTTTTCTGTATAAAATCATTTATCCTTGTCTATACTGGGATTTGATTAAAACTTTTTAAAAGCCCGTACAGAATTATTAACCCAGTTGTTGTGCACAAAGCGGGAACGTAAACATGGGGAATTTCGGTTACTAATATAGCCGGGGTTTCGACGTTTTGAAGGAGGGTATATTTTGATGATCGAAATAGAAAAACCAAAAATCGAAACGGTTGAGATCAACGATGATGCCAAATACGGCAAATTCGTCGTAGAGCCACTTGAGCGTGGATATGGTACTACTTTGGGTAACTCCTTACGTCGTATTCTATTATCCTCACTTCCTGGTGCCGCTATCACATCCATTCAAATTGATGGGGTACTTCATGAGTTCTCAACAATTGAAGGCGTCGTGGAAGATGTAACATCTATCATATTGAACATCAAAAAACTGGCACTTAAAATCTACTCTGATGATGAAAAGACTTTAGAGATTGATATGCAAGGTGAAGGAGTTGTCACTGCAGCGGACATCACTCATGATAGTGATGTAGAGATCTTGAATCCAGATCTTCATATCGCTACATTGGGCAGCAACGGAAATCTTCGCATGCGTTTAACTGCAAAGCGTGGTCGTGGTTACACACCTGCTGAACAAAACAAACGTGAGGATCAACCTATTGGAGTAATTCCAATTGATTCTATCTTTACTCCAGTTTCTAGAGTGAATTATCAAGTTGAGAATACTCGTGTTGGTCAATTGACTAATTATGATAAACTAACATTTGACGTTTGGACTGACGGTAGTACAGGTCCTCAAGATGCTATTGCACTTGGTGCAAAGATTTTGACAGAGCATTTAAACATCTTCGTTGGTTTAACTGATGAAGCACAAAATGCTGAGATAATGGTAGAAAAAGAAGAAGATCAAAAAGAAAAAGTTCTTGAGATGACGATTGAAGAGCTTGATTTATCTGTTCGTTCTTATAACTGCCTAAAACGTGCTGGAATTAACACAGTGCAAGAATTGGCTAATAAGACAGAAGAAGATATGATGAAGGTTCGAAATCTTGGTAGAAAATCTCTGGAAGAAGTTAAGCATAAACTGGAAGAACTAGGTTTAGGCCTAAGAAAAGACGACTGATAAACAGCCGTTTTTGATTACCCAGCTGCTTGAATAACAACAAAAGGAGGGAATCACACATGGGTTACAGAAAGTTAGGACGCACTAGCGCACAGCGTAAAGCTATGTTACGTGACTTAACAACAGACTTAATCATCAACGAGCGCATTGAAACAACTGAAGCTCGTGCAAAAGAACTTCGTTCTGTTGTAGAAAAAATGATTACACTTGGTAAACGTGGAGATCTTCATGCACGTCGTCAAGCTGCTGCTTACGTACGTAATGAAGTTGCTAACGTTGAAGAAAACCAAGATGCTGTTCAAAAATTGTTCAGCGACATCGCTGCTCGTTACACTGAACGTCAAGGTGGATACACACGTATCATGAAAATGGGACCTCGTCGCGGAGACGGTGCACCAATGGTAATTATCGAGTTAGTATAATAGAGATTTAAGGAACATAGGGTGCCGGACAGTTTATATTGCTATGAAACTTGTTCAAGTACCCTTTTTCTTTAGTAGTCTCATTCTATATGCTATCAAGCCAAAACAGAGTGTTACGATGAGCATTAGGAAAGAATAAAGAACAAATGTCTCGTCTAGCTCTAGCACCTCTGCAATTCAGGTCGAATTGGAGGTGCGGGCTTTTTTCGTTTTTAACAGAAGCATTCAGGGTGCGAGAATAGGAATATCATAAGATTCATTTACAACATTTCCTGTATTCAGGGACATAGGTATTTACTTCAAATTTATATCTTATGTAGAACCAATTCAGAGCTCGCCCGTAAGGCGAGTTTTCTTTTTGGCAAAAGAAAAATGAGTGGGGTATTATATGAACCATAAAGTTTTGGTATCAGTCGACTCCTTATCCTTTATGTATGAAGATCAGCAGACAAAGGCACTAGATAACGTTTCCTTCCAAATTAAGGAGGGAGAATGGGTAGCTATCGTCGGTCATAATGGTTCAGGAAAATCAACACTTGCTAAGCTATTAAACGGGTTGTATTTCACAAAAGAAGGATCTATCCGCATTGGAGACATAGTCATATCAGAAGAAACAGTTTGGGATGCGAGAAAAAGAGTAGGTATGGTTTTTCAAAACCCTGATAATCAATTTGTAGGGACAACAGTTAAAGATGATGTGGCTTTTGGGTTAGAAAACAATGCTATCCCTAGAGAGGAAATGCATAAACGGGTGGAAGCTTCTTTAGAAAAAGTTAATATGCTATCTTTTCTTGATCAAGAGCCGCACCATCTATCAGGTGGACAAAAACAACGTGTAGCAATTGCTGGTGTTATTGCTTTGAAACCAAGCATTATTGTTCTTGATGAAGCGACGTCTATGCTTGATCCTCAGGGGAGACAGGAAGTGCTTGACTTAATAAAAGAGCTGAAGCAGGAAAATATGACTGTAATCTCTATCACCCATGACCTTGATGAAGCAGCAAGAGCAGACCGGATTATCATCATGAATAAAGGGCAGGTTTATCAGGAGGGTAAGCCCTCTGAAATTTTCCAGTTAGAGAAGGAACTAATTGAAATCGGACTTGATATCCCATTTGCCATAAGACTAAGAAGTGGTCTTGAAGCGCAGGGGATAAAGGTAGACAAAATAACATTGACAGAAGAAGAGTTGGTGACTGAGCTATGGACATCTCACTTCAAAAAGTAGCCTATCGTTATCAAGAGAATACACCGTTTGAAAGATTGGCAATTGAGAATGTGGACATAAATATAACCTCAGGTTCTTATATGGCTATCATTGGTCATACAGGCTCTGGAAAATCCACAATTCTTCAGCATTTGAATGCCTTGTTAACACCCACTAGTGGAAGTGTTGCAATAGGTGACAGGTTAATAGAAGCTGGCCGTAAGAACAAGAACCTTGCTCCAATTCGCCAAAAGGTAGGAATTGTTTTTCAGTTTCCAGAAAGCCAGTTATTCGAGGAAACAGTAGAAAAAGATATCTGCTTTGGACCAATGAACTTTGGAGTAAAAGAGGAAGAGGCAAAAATCAGAGCTAAACGGGCTTTAAAGGAAGTAGGACTTTCGGAAGACTATTTGAACAAATCTCCATTTGATCTGTCAGGCGGGCAAATGAGACGTGTGGCAATTGCCGGTGTTCTGGCTATGGAGCCTGAGGTGCTTGTTTTAGATGAGCCAACTGCAGGTCTAGACCCAAGAGGCAGAAAAGAAATCATGGAAATGTTCTATAGACTGCATAAAGAACGAAACCTGACGACTATACTGGTTACACATAGTATGGAGGATGCAGCATTGTATGCAGACAAAATCGTCATTATGAATAAAGGTAATGTTTATAGAGAAGGAACTGCTGAGGAAATATTCTCGGAAAGCGAAGATTTAGTGCAAATTGGATTGAATGTTCCTGATATAGTTAGATTTCAAAGGAAATTAGAATCACAGCTTGGCTTTAAACTTGATAAAGTGCATTTAAATATGGAGACATTTATTATGGAACTAGCGGATTACTTAAAGAAAAATGAGGATCATCAATGATGGGGAAAATGATAATAGGTCGTTTTGTTCCGATTGACTCACTTCTGCACAGAATGGATCCTCGTTCAAAGCTTATAATTGTATTTTTATTTATATGTATTGTTTTCCTGGCCAACAATGCAGCCACTTATTTTATACTTGCTGCTTATGTAGGTTTGATGATTATGTTGTCAAAGGTTCCTTTTAAATATATTTATCTAGGATTAAAGCCAATACTTTGGCTTATATTATTCACTTTCTGTCTTCATTTGTTTTTTACTAAAGATGGCAGCCTATTATTTGAATACGGTTGGATAAAAATTTATTCAGAAGGACTAAGGATGGGGATACTCATCTCACTACGCTTCTTTCTGCTTATAATCATGACTTCCTTGCTGACATTAACGACAACACCAATTGAGCTGACTGATGCATTGGAGACATTGCTGGGACCTCTGAAAAAGATTCGTTTTCCAGTCCATGAACTTGCCTTAATGATGTCCATATCTTTACGCTTCATCCCAACACTCATGGATGAAACGGAGAAGATAATGAAGGCGCAGATGGCAAGAGGGGTGGAATTTTCGAGTGGTCCTATTCAAAGCAGAATAAAAGCAATTGTTCCATTGTTAATTCCGCTTTTTGTCAATGCCTTCAAGAGAGCCGAGGAGTTGGCTACTGCTATGGAAGCGAGAGGCTACCAAGGTGGAGAGGGCAGAACGAAATATCGTCAGCTAGTTTGGAAGCAATCGGATAGTATCATGATAGTATTATTAGTACTTGTAGCAGTTTTGCTGCTTGTATTTAAATCATAATGGAGAAAAGTGATGCAAAGATATAAAGGGATAGTCAGCTACGATGGCACAGAATACTGTGGTTTTCAGCTTCAGCCAAGAGACCGTACTGTTCAAGGTGAAATAGAAAAAGCTTTAAAAAAGCTCCATAAAGGCAGTGAAATAAAGATTCAAGCGTCAGGCCGTACAGATGCGGGCGTCCATGCAAAAGGACAAGTCATCCATTTTGATTCAGATCTGGATATACCTGCTGGAAAGTGGGAGCTTGCAATAAATGCACTGCTGCCCCATGATATTGTATTTTCCACCATAGAACCAGTAAATTTGGACTTCCATGCAAGATACAATGTAACGGGCAAGGAATACCGTTATTTTATCCATCTCTCTGAAAGAAGAGATCCATTCAAGCGTAACCATGCTTATTATTATCCATATAAATTGGATATCGAGGCAATTCGTGATGCTACTGGATATTTTATTGGAGAACATGACTTCACAAGCTTTTGCTCCATGAAGACGGACAAGGAAGATAAGGTAAGGACTATTACGTCAATGGAACTAGTGGAAGATGGCGATATGCTTATTTTTAGCTTTAAAGGAAATGGTTTCCTTTATAATATGGTGCGTATCATTATTGGAACACTGTTGGACGTAGGCAGAGGCAAACGAAAGCCAGAATCCATTAAAGCAATTCTAACGAAAAAAGACCGTAAAGCGGCAGGAAAGACTGCTTCTGCAAACGGATTGTATTTATGGAAGGTCTACTATTAAGTAGAAAATATCAAGCCGAAAAGAAATTTTCATAACAACTAAACCTGGTGTAACATTTTCTTGACATATGGCACTCTAGCATATATCATAATATGGTATGTATTATAAACCCACATTAAGCCCCGGAAACTTAATTGTGTGAACATATAGACGTAAATCATTAAAACAACAAAAAAATTAAAAACTTAAACATTCAGGAGGGAAACTCATGCGTACAACGTTCATGGCTAATTCAAACACTGTTGACCGTAAATGGTACGTGATTGATGCTGAAGGCAAAACTTTAGGTCGTCTTGCTAGTGAAGTAGCATCAATCCTACGTGGAAAACATAAACCAACTTTCACACCACATGTGGATACTGGTGATCATGTTATTCTTTTAAATGCTTCAAAAATCGAATTGACTGGTAAAAAATTGACTGATAAAATTTACTACCGTCACACTATGCATCCAGGTGGACTAAAGCAAAGAACTGCTTTAGAAATGCGTACAAACTACCCTGAGAAAATGCTTGAGCTTGCTATCAAAGGCATGCTTCCAAAGAATTCTCTTGGTCGTCAAATCTTCAAAAAATTACATGTATACGCTGGTAGCGAGCATCCGCACCAAGCACAACAACCAGAAGTTTACGAACTTCGCGGATAATTAATAAGGGAGGTAAAAAAAATGGCACAGGTTCAATATATCGGTACTGGTCGTCGTAAAAGTTCCGTTGCACGTGTACGTTTAGTACCAGGCGACGGTCAAATCATCATCAATGGTCGTGAAATTGAAAACTACATTCCTTTTGCAGCTTTACGTGAAGTTGTAAAACAACCATTAGTAGCTACTGAAACTACTGGAAGCTACAATATCCTAGTAAACGTTAACGGTGGAGGATACACTGGTCAAGCTGGAGCTATCCGTCACGGTATCGCTCGTGCTTTACTTCAAGCAGATCCTGAGTACCGTCCAACACTTAAGCGTGCTGGATTGTTAACTCGTGACGCTCGTATGAAAGAACGTAAAAAATACGGTCTTAAAGGCGCTCGTCGTGCACCTCAGTTCTCAAAACGTTAATTTTACTTTTCAAAAGACTCTCAAGCTTATTGCTTGAGGGTCTTTTTTTTCTTTCGTTCTTATATGTTAATCAAAAGCCCCGTATGTCCTACATACGGGGCTTCTAAAACTCACTTATTTTCCTGGGCAAGCTTACTTATTTCTTCCGCTGTAAGTGAACCATCATAAATTTTTAATTCATCCATGAAACCTTTAAATGGTGAGTCCCACCAGTTTACACCAAGACTGAAGCTTGCATTTGCTGTCGTGAATATATTAGGGAAACCTGTGCCTTTATACTTTTCTATTCCGTTAACGTACACGGAAATAGCATCATTATCTACTGTAAAAGCTAGGTGAGTCCATTCACCAGTTTTTATTTGGCTGCCGACTGATGCATCATACCATGTAGAGCTGCCTGACCATACTTCTGTGCTACCGTTTCCTGTACCATATGGAAGGAGACTTATCCAGTTGTTACTGTCTCTTGCACCGAAGAAAGTAGTAGTGTATTGCGTCAGCTGTTCTGGTTTAATCCAGAGGGAAACACTATAGCTGTCGCTTGATATTAATCCGTTTGGCAATCGTATGCCTGAAGCACCATCAAATTTTGCTGCTTTCCCGCCGTTTACTCCATCTGCATAGGAAATGGTCCCACCGGTATTATCAATTCTATTTCCTGTTATTATGCCGCTGTCGAATTGTGCATTGCTGTCATTTAAATTTCCTTCAAAGGAGTATTGTGCAGCCAAACCATTTTCCTTATATGGCAAAACAGTAATGACAAAGTTTTTAGTTGTTGTGAACTTGCCTTTTGTAATGGTTGCGGTCAACGTAGCATCTTTACTTGCAGCGCCAGCCTCGGGACGTGTTATGGCACCTGTTGCTGAGATGACATTTGAATCAGAGGTTTTCCATGTGATTGTTGTATGGCGGGTTCCCTCTGTCGGTAAGGATATATTAGAAACTACGTTAGCTGTATCGCCAAGATTTAGGTCAGTTTTAACATCCTGTACGATTTCCTTGTCTGTCTTATCTTCCATTTTACTGCCCCAGATTGTGACTCCTTCGTTTGACATGGCTGTAAATGCCATCACATAGCTTTTGGATACTTCATCCCATTGGCGGACAAACACACCGTTGTAGGTATTGTCATCGATTTTTATTTCCGCTTCATTATGACTTGTCTTTTTCCAAGTACCAGTCACATCTCCTATTATTTTTCCATTTTTAGTCAGCTCGATATATACAGATTCTGTGATATCGCCTGAATAGGTTTTTCCATGATTAATGAACTGATATTGGCCAATCAAAGCTTGCTTATTTACTTTTTCGAGCTTTTCCCCACTATAGCGGTATGGTGCCGCAAGAGGCCAGCCTTCACTGTTCATGAACATTTGATGAACTCGCACTTCGTGCATTTCACCTGCTTGAGGGAAGCGGGAATGGAACACTAAGAAATGCTGCCCTGTTTCAGAATCAATGAAAGCAGAATTATGTCCTGGTGATACGTAGCCGACTCCTATACCAGTACCAGGATCTCCAATTCTCCGTTCAAACAGGAAATTTCCCATAACCTTATTTCCATATGGTGAATTGTCTACATTTCCAGGTAGCACCGCAGATTGGCCGCTTGCATCTACATATGGGCCATCTGGTGATTTGGAGCGAAACAGCCTCATATTATAACCGCCATCAGCACCTAACCAGCCATATGTCACATATAGATAATAATATTTCGTATTTTTATCATAGACTATATATGGGCCCTCTCCAGATTTGTAAAAGCCGCCGGCAATTTTTGTGCCGAAGTAGCGGTCAATCATTCTGCCGTCCTTTGTTTTGCCATCCTTCTCAGGATAGATTGGTTTTCCGGTTTTCTTATCTATCTCCAGCAGGTAGATACCGCCAGACCAAGAGCCATATGTCATCCACAGTTTGCCGTCAGCAGCAGTGAACACATTAGCATCAATAGCATTAGGATAAAGATTATTGTTATAGGAGCCGTCTGAATTAAACCAGTTGTCATTTTCACTTTTCAGGTTTCCAGAATTAATTAAGCCTTGGATGTTTGTGTTGACCCACTTTTTGTCAACATTGCTATTAGCGTCTTTTGCACTTTCTTTTGTAAAACCAGAATAGACAATTGTATCAACATATTCATAGGGACCATCAATGTCTTGTGATACAGCATAGCCGATTGCAGATCGTATATAAGTGGATGATGCACTATAATAAATCATGTAGGCACCTTTGCTGCCATCCTTATTGACATAGTTTTTATTCCAAAAAACATCAGGAGCCCATACTGCGAAACCGCCCTTGCTGTCAGAATCATCTTCTCCAGCCCATTTAAAAGAGCCTGCTAAGTTTTTCGATAAGTCACCATATATCTTGTTATTTGGAGTTGTATAACCATTTGTGAAGGTTTCCCAGTTGATTAAATCATCTGATTTCGCTGCTTCAATATGTGAGCCGAAAACATAGTAAGTATCACCATCCTTTACTATGGATGGATCATGGACAGATACGTCTTGATAATCAGGAATTGCAGGTTTTGCGCTGGCGAGGTTTGTTTGATTTGTTTTTTCTGCAAATGCAGCGCTTGGAATAGTAAGTACTAAAGCTAAAGTGGCGGTCAGTAAAAGCCGCAAATTACTTTTTCTCATCGACATAACTCCTTCTTTTTGAAATGGAAGCCATAGTGCTTGTAATGGACAGCTCCAATTCTATGAGGCGTTGTACTATGTATGGGGAGCGGCTCCAAAGTAAGATTGTACCGTATGAACCTCCTTTCGTTTTTTAAATTAAAAACGCTTTCATAATCTATCATACGTTAACAATATTAGTGGAACAGAATCTATTGACCTATTTTTTACAAAAACTGCATATTTCTATTAAAAACAGGAACTAATCCGCTGATAAATCGTATTAACATTATAAGTAGGAGGTGCTAGAATGTACTCTAAAATAGAGGAACCGAAGAAAAGCATATCAGAAAAAGCAATGAAAGTTTGGCGCATATCAGAGACCATAATAAATGTGGGGATACTTGTAGTGCTTGGTGTTTTATATTACTTAGATGATTATTTTGAGTGGACGTACTGGATTGGCTGGATTATTCTTGGCCTTATTGGTTTAACTGTATTATCTGCAATCTGGGGAATTATTATTGAACCGTCGTTAAAGCAGAAATATTGGCGTTATGATGTGGACGAAGAATTCATCCAGTTGAAATCAGGAATATGGAAAAAACAGCATCAACTCATCCCAATGACAAAGGTACAGTCGGTTGAACTTGTGCAAGGGCCGCTTTTAAGAAAATACAAGCTGTATTCTATCTCTGTCGGTACGATGGGAAGCAGTCATCAAATTCCAGCTATCCCAGAAGAAGAAGCACTAGAACTAAGGAACCAAATAGCTCATTATGCAAAGATTAAGGAAGTGGAGTAATGGAAGGAAGAACAGCAAGGCTGCATCCGGTAAAAATGCTGCTGGATTTCGTTTCATTGATTAAAACCAATTTTATAATCATTTTCTTTCTTTACGTTATTCATTTTGGTACAGACAGCAAACTTTGGCTTGCTTCCCAGTATTTATTTGCCGTGTTTATTCTTTTTGCAATTGTTTATAACTTCTTTAATTGGTGTTTCTACCGGTATACAGTAAAAGACGAGGCTATTCATATTTCATCTGGTGTCATTAAGAAATCAGAACGGGTAATCTCTTTAAGTAAGATCCAAAATATTCAAAAGCGTACTACTGTTATCCATAAACTATTCAATATTTCTTCCATTACGATGGAGACCGGGGAGTCAGGCGATAATGGGTCAATTGCATTAGCTGCTGTTTCTAAAAAAGAAGCAGATTGGCTGGAGACTATTGCATCAAGTGTTTATGATGAGGAAATTTCAGAAGCCTCCGAGGAGGAAAAGGATCCTGATTATATAGTGGAGACACAGAATGAAAGAGAGATTCATTTTATTGCATCTAAAAAAGATGTATTGAAGGCATCTTTCACATCATTAAGCTTTTTTGCACTTATACCTGTTGTGTTTACGATATATTCCAATATTGAAGACCTGTTGCCAGTCACAAGCATTATGGGGGATTGGCTAAAAGCCATCATGAGATACTGGTGGATGATTGCTATTACGTTGGTTATCTTTACATTCATCGCAATTGCATTTGGTGTAATTACTACTTATTGGAGGTATGGTAAATACCAGATTTTATCTGACAGTAAAAGGATTTATATTAGAAAGGGTTTGGTGGACGAGGTTGCTTTTTCCATCTTAAAAGAGAAGGTTCAGGCTATTGAGGTAATCCAATCACCACTGAAAAGAATCCTACGACTTGCTGAGGTTAAACTGGTCAGTGCAGGTGAAACAGGAGAAGAGGATTTGAAAACAAATTCTTTATACCCATTTTTACCGGTAAATAGGGCATATGAAATTGTTCATGAACTATTACCTGAATATAAAATCATCCCAAACATGACAAGCTTACCGAAAACTGCGCTTGTGGCAAAAATGTTAAGACCAAGTATTTTGTGGCTTGCAGCATTGATAGGACTTCTTATCTTTAAGCAAAACTTATGGTATGTCTCCTTTGCGGTATTGCTGATCGTTTATATTTTGCGCTTACTGGACTTTGTAAACAGCAGCTATATTGTAAAAGATGAATATATGCAGTTGAAAACAGGCAGCCTCCAAACGTCCTTATTCCTTACGAAGAGAAGTAAAGTTATTGAGGTTGAAGTGGCACAGTCCAGATGGCAAAGGCGGTTTGGTTTAGCAGAAATGGGGATCGTTAACCGCTCTAAGCCAATCGTTCATACTTCTATTAAGGATGTCCCTTACGAAGCGGCTGTTGACTTTTATTATTGGTATAAGATGAGGGGAAAAGACATTCGTATTGATAAACGATAATTAAATCTTTTTATATCGTTCCCCATTAATTAAAGTGTATACAAGTACATATTTCCTTCAATGTTCTTGGTTTTTTCGTTCATACTAATAAGGCAAAAGATTTAATGAAAGGACAAATCTCATGCTGACTAAACAACAACTTAATGATTTTCAATCGCTGTTAGAAGAACATAAGCAAGACATAGAAGAGAGATATGACATAAATGATCACTTAAATTTAATTAGAAGCCACGCGCATGATTCTGTAGGTGAGCTTTCGAGCTATGATAATCATCCAGGTGATGAAGGAACGGAATTATATGAAAGAGAAAAAGATATTGCTCTAAATGAACATTATAGATTTGAGTATGAAGGCGTGGTTCATGCATTAAAGGCGATTCAGAATGGGACATACGGAAAATGTGTGGAATGCGGCAAGGAGATTCCTCTTGAACGTCTGGAGGCTCTTCCTACGGCTTTATACTGTATAGAACATACTCCGGATAAAGTTGTCTCTCATGAGCGCCCAGTTGAAGAGGGTGTGCTCATGCCGCCGTTTGGAAAGTTTGATATGGATGAACAAGATGAAAATGTAGCTTATGATGCAGAGGATTCCTGGCAGGATGTTGAGAGCTTTGGGACCTCAGAAACTCCATCTGATTTTATCGATCCTGTTGATCACTATAATGATCTTTCTATTGATTCTTACGAAAATGTTGGGTATGTCGAGGAATATGAAAATTTTGTTGGGGTAGATATAGAGGGGAAAAACATCACTGTATATCCTAATCCACAGCATAAAAGATATGAGCACAGTTTAGATGAAGAGGGCATTATGACGAGCTTTGGGGATTTACCCGCATATGAGCATGAACCTTATGTGGAAGATACAGATGATAAGGAACGGTTTTAAAGGCAGGTCAGGCAGCATAACTAGACTTCAGATCTAGTGCGCTGCCTGACCTTTTTTGTTTAAAACAATAGCTCGTAAATGTCGTTTAAATGGTGGACTCTTTCGGAATCTTGTTCATTTTCTGCGTGCTGAATTTCTTCTGCCAGCACTTGATTGAGGAAGTTAATCTCTTCCTCTGTTAGATCTCGAACAAAAGCTTCTTCTGATTTGTAATGTCCATTCTTCATTTTCCCATAAATGCTTTTTCCTGTATCTGAACGGTCTGTGTATAGGGATAGAACTTCTCTTACATATGCTATAGATTGAATCATCCTGCACCTCTTACTTTTGATTTTTTTCAGTTTTATTATGGTTTATTTTTATTAGTTTTATTAATAGCAACATACATTTTCCATTTATAGAAACATCCATATTAATTGGATATGGAAATCACATCTCTCCTTGAATTTCCCTTTGGATTTAGTCGAAACTATTTTTAAGAGGTGAAAGCAGTGACAGTTATTATGGACTTCGATTTGAAAAAAAGAGAAAAACAAATTAAATATGAAAGGTCTGTACTTAAGGAGCTTTCTTTAAAGGACTTAAAGGCGAAGGTTGCTCATTACTTTGGATCTTCTCAGTTGACGAAAAGTGTCATCATAAACGAAGGTATGGAGGAAGCGTGCTTTGATGTAGCAATAGAAGCCTTTTTATTAGGTGCAAACTTTAGCAAATTTAATGAATGGGGAGAGGATATCTCCACGATTAAAAATAGATGTTTGGAAGAAGATAAACATTTAAAGGATACTTTATTTCATTTTCTTTTATACTGGGGTAGTGAAGAAAGCAGTAAAAATGAATCTTTGTACTATTTATGTGAACAATTCGTTGATGCATGGTGGTTAGAAGGATTTCATAAAGCAAATAAAAGAAGAAAGCTCAGGCTACATTGAAATCAGGCGGTCGCGCACCGCTTGATTTTTTTTTAGGCTTGTTCTAAACCCCCTTCTTGTCCCATATATTTAGGATAAGGACAGGCAGGAGGGATTGACTAGGACAGTGAATAAGAAATTAAAAATCAGTATATTTACAGCGGGGCTTATTCTTCTATTTTTCATTTTGCAATTTGATTTCTCGGATGATGATTCATGGGATGCTTGGAATCTGCCTTTAACTGGGAAAATAATTGTCATTGATCCTGGTCATGGAGGGCCAGATGGCGGAGCAGGTGATGAGGAAGTGTTAGAGAAAGATATTGCTCTGAATGTATCCCTTAAGATTCGTGATTATCTTCAAGAACAAGGTGCATTGGTCATCATGACGAGAGAAGAAGATAAGGATTTAGCAGGAGATGATGTAAAGGGATATCGTAACCGGAAGGTAGCTGACCTTAAGGAAAGATTGAATATTATTAACTCATCTGATGCTGATTTGTTTTTAAGCATCCATTTGAATGCAATTCCGTCTTCTAAGTGGAGCGGTGCACAAACTTTCTTTTCTCCACAGCTAGAGGATAACGAGGTTGCGGCAAAATTTATTCAAGCTGAACTAATAGACAACTTGGAAAACACAACAAGAAAAGCAAAGCCGTTAAGTAGTGTCTATATATTGAAGTATGCTGAGAAACCGGGTGCTCTTGTTGAGATAGGGTTTCTTTCTAATCCTGCAGAAAAGCAGAATTTAATGAATGTGGATTATCAAAATAAAATAGCTGCATCTGTTTATAAAGGTGTCAATCGATACTTTTCAAATGAGGATGCAATTAAAGGGGAATAGCATAGGCTAATTCTCCTTGTTCTTTTTAGGTAAATATCGTAATATCCCGGGGAATATATATCAGAATTTTAAAAATGCAAAGGTTATCATTCTCTATGTTATACTAATATTAAAGGGGAGGGGATTGTCATTTTAAACGCAGAAGCTATTGAACGCATGATAGAACAGATAACAGATCCTTTTTTACATAAGTCGTTATTAGAATTGAATTCGATTAAAGATTTAAGGTGGGATCAAGAAAAATCTCATGTCAGCATTAAGCTGGCAGTTGCAGAGATTGGGTCTCCCGCACAAATTGAATTGCAGCAGCAGATAGTCGGTATGTTGAAGCAAAATGGAGTACAAAGTGTTGGAATGCGATTTGCGCAGCTTCCAAGTCAGCTTGTTCAAGAAATACAAGCGGAACAGACTGATATCAATAGTCAGAAGCTTCCCACATATATAGCTGTAGCTAGTGGTAAGGGCGGAGTCGGTAAATCGACTGTTTCTGTTAACTTGGCAGTTTCCATGGCGAGACTTGGCAAGAAGGTAGGTCTTCTTGATGCAGATATATACGGCTTTAGTGTTCCTGATATGATGGGAATAACAAAAAGGCCTGAAGTGGTAAATGACAGAATTATTCCTGTAGAACGATTTGGCGTTCAGGTAATTTCTATGGGATTCTTTGTTGAGGATAATGCTCCTATTATCTGGAGAGGACCAATGCTTGGGAAAATGCTGACAAGCTTCCTGCAGGAAGTAGAGTGGGGAGAATTAGATTACCTGATTTTAGATTTGCCTCCTGGAACTGGTGATATTGCTTTAGATGTACATACTATGCTGCCTTCCAGTAAAGAAGTAATTGTTACTACTCCGCATCCAACAGCCGCATTTGTAGCTGCCAGAGCTGGAGCAATGGCAATAAAAACAGAACATGAGATTCTTGGTGTAATTGAAAATATGTCTTATTTTGAGAGTAAATTGACTGGTGAAAAGGAATATGTCTTCGGTAAAGGCGGAGGGAAGAAGCTGGCAGAGGATCTCCAAACCTCTGTTTTAGGTCAACTGCCGCTTGGCCAGCCTGATTGGGACAAGGACGATTTTGCTCCTTCTGTTTACTCACAGCAAGATAGAATTGGCAGTATTTATATAGATATAGCCAAAAAAGTTATTGAAAAAGCAGATAATGTATAAAAAAGCAGGGGGATTCCCCTGCTTTAATATTTGGACTAGAGTTGAATTGTCTGTACTTCAATTCCAGAAGCTGCCTCTTTAGCGGCTTTATCAAGCATCTCTTGAAATTTCTTCTTGAATTCTGGTGTATCCATGGATTCCTGCATGACCTCAAGTAAATGTTCCCGGTATTCTGTGCTTTTCAACACATTTTTCAAGTCGGATTCTATTGCAGGATCCTGCAATAATTCTACCATCATTTTTCTGTAATCCGGGTCCTTCATCAAGTCTTTCAGGAGCTTTTGGTTCTCTGTTTTCATGCTTTTTGCCATTGTTTCTGCAAAATCCGGATCTTTAAATTTCTCTGTCCAAAATTTTGATGCCTTATCAGAAACCAAAGTCTTTTCAATGGTTTTCGTAACCGCATCCTCATTCATTACGAGATTTTCCTTAATTTCTTCATCCCCAATAACATCACGAATTGCTTTTTTTCCGTCATCTGTTTTTAAAATATCTACTACCATCTTTTTGGTCTGATCATAATCCATCTGTTGTGCCGTTTCTCCAGCTGAACAGCCGCTCAAAATGGAAAGCGATAAAAGCAGAACGATGCTGTATTTTTTGAACATTGCAGCTGCTCCTTTCAAAAGGAATTATCCCTATTCATTAGCATGCTTTTATTTTTAGAAAATATTCGTCGAAATTGTTTGAAGCGTTAGTTTTGAAGCAATAAGAGGGGGGTAGAAGAAAAAAGACCCTTATTCTTAACGAAAGGGCCTTTACTGTAGGATGATTAATTTACTTCTTTGGAGCTGGAGTCAGCATTTGACAGCATTTCTGTAACGGTGACAAACTTAAGGTTTTTTCCTTTCAGATTGTCAATTACTCCAGGCAATGCGTTAGCTGTTTGTTTTGCAGAATCGGACGCATGGAGTAAAACAATATCTCCCTTTTTGGCGGGTGAGACATTTTTAATAATTTGGTCTGTTCCTGGATTTGTCCAATCTTTAGAATCAATACTCCAATGTACAAGGGTATATTTGTATCGATTTGTAATAGTTAACGCATTTTGATCAAAATGCCCTGTTGGGGCTCTGAATAAGGAAATATTCTCGACCTTCAGTTTTTCAAAGGCTGTTTTTGCTTTGGAAACATCTTGGTTTATCTTTTCTTCCTTTACTTCTGAATAATCCACATAATCATAGCCAAGTATACCAATTTCATGGCCTTCCTTCGAGATTCTTGCAATTAAATCAGGATGTCGCTCTGCCCAAGATCCTGCTAAGAAAAAGGTTGCGGTCACCTTTTCCTTTTTTAATATATCCAATATCGGTTCAGCCTTTTCATCACCCCACCCGATGTTGAATGTTAATGCAATCCCTTTTTCTCCTTTGTAAACTGCTTTGGGTCCATCCTTGGATGAGAACACTGGTACTTGTACGATATTTTCCATATACAAAAACCAAGCGGTAAAAAAAGATACAACAAGAATTAATGTCAATTGCTTTACTCTTTTTCCATTCAGTACATAAAATTTGTTCATACTAATCTCACCTCGTCCAATTTACTGCTTGGTTCATCCTATGCAAAGACAGAAATGAAAATAACAAAAAGTTTATTCATAAAAAAATATAAGATGGCAATAATACCTGAGACAAAGTCACTTCTTAGTAGAGTTTCTGAGCCGTCTTGGTTAGGAGGTTTACAAAATGCGGGCACTTTTATATACGTACACCAAGGAGGAGCCATATGGTAGGACTATTATTGAGTCAAAGGGAAGTTAAAGAAATAGAATATATGATCAAAAGGGAATTAGAAGAAATACTAATGGATTTAGGAGACGAAAGAATAGATATACTTGTAAAAAAATCGATGGTGGAAAGGTATAAGGAACTGTTTTCCTTATTCAAAAGAATCGCTTCCCCAAAAGACTGCTTGAACTATATTCTTAAGGACGATAAATACTTGGATGAAAAAATTTAAAAAATAGTAAAAATGTTATTGACGAAGATGTGATAACTTGCTATATTAATAAACGTCACTTCGACATAATCATCAAAAATAAATAGTTAAAAAAACATTTGACATTAAATTTTGATTATGTTAAATTGATAAAGTCGCTTGAGAGAGTGACGTAAATTGCTCTTTGAAAACTGAACAAACAAACGTCAACAATAATCGTTTTTATAACTTTCGTTATAGAAACAAAACAAGTAACAAAAGCTAGAGTTTAGCAATGAGCTAATCTTACTCTTTATCGGAGAGTTTGATCCTGGCTCAGGACGAACGCTGGCGGCGTGCCTAATACATGCAAGTCGAGCGGACTTAAAAAGCTTGCTTTTTAAGTTAGCGGCGGACGGGTGAGTAACACGTGGGCAACCTGCCTGTAAGACTGGGATAACTTCGGGAAACCGGAGCTAATACCGGATAATCCTTTTCTACTCATGTGGAAAAGCTGAAAGACGGTTTACGCTGTCACTTACAGATGGGCCCGCGGCGCATTAGCTAGTTGGTGAGGTAACGGCTCACCAAGGCGACGATGCGTAGCCGACCTGAGAGGGTGATCGGCCACACTGGGACTGAGACACGGCCCAGACTCCTACGGGAGGCAGCAGTAGGGAATCTTCCGCAATGGACGAAAGTCTGACGGAGCAACGCCGCGTGAGTGATGAAGGTTTTCGGATCGTAAAACTCTGTTGTTAGGGAAGAACAAGTACGAGAGTAACTGCTCGTACCTTGACGGTACCTAACCAGAAAGCCACGGCTAACTACGTGCCAGCAGCCGCGGTAATACGTAGGTGGCAAGCGTTGTCCGGAATTATTGGGCGTAAAGCGCGCGCAGGCGGTCCTTTAAGTCTGATGTGAAAGCCCACGGCTCAACCGTGGAGGGTCATTGGAAACTGGGGGACTTGAGTGCAGAAGAGAAGAGTGGAATTCCACGTGTAGCGGTGAAATGCGTAGAGATGTGGAGGAACACCAGTGGCGAAGGCGACTCTTTGGTCTGTAACTGACGCTGAGGCGCGAAAGCGTGGGGAGCAAACAGGATTAGATACCCTGGTAGTCCACGCCGTAAACGATGAGTGCTAAGTGTTAGAGGGTTTCCGCCCTTTAGTGCTGCAGCAAACGCATTAAGCACTCCGCCTGGGGAGTACGGCCGCAAGGCTGAAACTCAAAGGAATTGACGGGGGCCCGCACAAGCGGTGGAGCATGTGGTTTAATTCGAAGCAACGCGAAGAACCTTACCAGGTCTTGACATCTCCTGACAATCCTAGAGATAGGACGTTCCCCTTCGGGGGACAGGATGACAGGTGGTGCATGGTTGTCGTCAGCTCGTGTCGTGAGATGTTGGGTTAAGTCCCGCAACGAGCGCAACCCTTGATCTTAGTTGCCAGCATTTAGTTGGGCACTCTAAGGTGACTGCCGGTGACAAACCGGAGGAAGGTGGGGATGACGTCAAATCATCATGCCCCTTATGACCTGGGCTACACACGTGCTACAATGGATGGTACAAAGGGCAGCAAAACCGCGAGGTCGAGCCAATCCCATAAAACCATTCTCAGTTCGGATTGTAGGCTGCAACTCGCCTACATGAAGCTGGAATCGCTAGTAATCGCGGATCAGCATGCCGCGGTGAATACGTTCCCGGGCCTTGTACACACCGCCCGTCACACCACGAGAGTTTGTAACACCCGAAGTCGGTGGGGTAACCCTTCTGGGAGCCAGCCGCCTAAGGTGGGATAGATGATTGGGGTGAAGTCGTAACAAGGTAGCCGTATCGGAAGGTGCGGCTGGATCACCTCCTTTCTAAGGAAAAATGGATTTATTCCATTCATAGATTGTTGACAGTTTGTTGTTCAGTTTTGAGGGAGCAATTCCTCAAAACACAAGGGTATTGATAAGTAATTTAATCAATAGCCGATTTGTTCCTTGAAAACTAGATTATGTATAGTAAGAACCAAGATAAAACCGAGTAATCGCCATCTTAGATTCTCTAATAATTAGAGAAATTGAGGGTAAAGAGAAACGAGCAGGTCGAGGAAGCGACGGAGTGAGCACCGGAGCGTACGAGAGTACGTGAGGAGCACAGCGAAGAAGCTGACAAAGAAATGCGAAGTTTATCTTTAGCCGAAAACAAGTTAAGTTAGAAAGGGCGCACGGTGGATGCCTTGGCACTAGGAGCCGATGAAGGACGGGACTAACACCGATATGCTTCGGGGAGCTGTAAGTAAGCTTTGATCCGGAGATTTCCGAATGGGGAAACCCACTATCCGTAATGGGATAGTATCGTTACTTGAATACATAGAGTAACTGAAGGCAGACCCGGGGAACTGAAACATCTAAGTACCCGGAGGAAGAGAAAGCAAACGCGATTCCCTTAGTAGCGGCGAGCGAAACGGGATTAGCCCAAACCAAGAGGCTTGCCTCTTGGGGTTGTAGGACACTCTACATGGAGTTACAAAGGAACGGGGTAGATGAATAGGTCTGGAAAGGCCAGTCACAGAAGGTAAAAACCCTGTAGTCGAAACTTCGTTCCCTCCTGAGTGGATCCTGAGTACGGCGGGACACGAGAAATCCCGTCGGAAGCAGGGAGGACCATCTCCCAAGGCTAAATACTCCCTAGTGACCGATAGTGAACCAGTACCGTGAGGGAAAGGTGAAAAGCACCCCGGAAGGGGAGTGAAATAGATCCTGAAACCGTGTGCCTACAAGTAGTTAGAGCCCATTAATGGGTGATAGCGTGCCTTTTGTAGAATGAACCGGCGAGTTACGATTACATGCAAGGTTAAGTTGAAGAGACGGAGCCGCAGCGAAAGCGAGTCTGAATAGGGCGATAGAGTATGTGGTCGTAGACCCGAAACCAGGTGATCTACCCATGTCCAGGGTGAAGTCCAGGTAACACTGGATGGAGGCCCGAACCCACGCACGTTGAAAAGTGCGGGGATGAGGTGTGGGTAGCGGAGAAATTCCAATCGAACTTGGAGATAGCTGGTTCTCTCCGAAATAGCTTTAGGGCTAGCCTCAAGGTAAGAGTATTGGAGGTAGAGCACTGTTTGGACTAGGGGCCCCCATCGGGTTACCGAATTCAGACAAACTCCGAATGCCAAATACTTATCCTTGGGAGTCAGACTGCGAGTGATAAGATCCGTAGTCAAGAGGGAAACAGCCCAGACCACCAGCTAAGGTCCCAAAGTATACGTTAAGTGGAAAAGGATGTGGAGTTGCTTAGACAACCAGGATGTTGGCTTAGAAGCAGCCACCATTTAAAGAGTGCGTAATAGCTCACTGGTCGAGTGACTCTGCGCCGAAAATGTACCGGGGCTAAACGTATCACCGAAGCTGTGGATTGACATCTATGATGTCAGTGGTAGGAGAGCGTTCTAAGGGCGTTGAAGCTAGACCGTAAGGACTGGTGGAGCGCTTAGAAGTGAGAATGCCGGTATGAGTAGCGAAAGATGAGTGAGAATCTCATCCACCGAATGCCTAAGGTTTCCTGAGGAAGGCTCGTCCACTCAGGGTTAGTCGGGACCTAAGCCGAGGCTGAAGAGCGTAGGCGATGGACAACAGGTTGATATTCCTGTACCACCTTATGAATCGTTTGAGCGATGGGGGGACGCAGGAGGATAGGGTAAGCGTGCTGTTGGATTAGCACGTCCAAGCAGTTAGGCTGGTAATGAGGCAAATCCCATTACCGTGAAGGCGGAGCTGTGACGGCGAGGGAAATATAGTACCGAAGTTCCTGATTCCACACTGCCAAGAAAAGCCTCTAGCGAGATTCAAGGTGCCCGTACCGCAAACCGACACAGGTAGGCGAGGAGAGAATCCTAAGGTGAGCGAGAGAACTCTCGTTAAGGAACTCGGCAAAATGACCCCGTAACTTCGGGAGAAGGGGTGCTCTTTTGGGTGCAAGCCCGAGAGAGCCGCAGTGAATAGGCCCAGGCGACTGTTTAGCAAAAACACAGGTCTCTGCGAAGCCGTAAGGCGAAGTATAGGGGCTGACACCTGCCCGGTGCTGGAAGGTTAAGAGGAGGGGTTAGCGTTCGCGCGAAGCTCTGAATTGAAGCCCCAGTAAACGGCGGCCGTAACTATAACGGTCCTAAGGTAGCGAAATTCCTTGTCGGGTAAGTTCCGACCCGCACGAAAGGTGTAACGATCTGGGCACTGTCTCAACGAGAGACTCGGTGAAATTATAGTACCTGTGAAGATGCAGGTTACCCGCGACAGGACGGAAAGACCCCGTGGAGCTTTACTGTAGCCTGATATTGAATTTTGGTACAGCTTGTACAGGATAGGTAGGAGCCTTGGAAGCCGGAGCGCCAGCTTCGGTGGAGGCATTGGTGGGATACTACCCTGGCTGTATTGACATTCTAACCCGCACCCCTTATCGGGGTGGGAGACAGTGTCAGGTGGGCAGTTTGACTGGGGCGGTCGCCTCCTAAAAAGTAACGGAGGCGCCCAAAGGTTCCCTCAGAATGGTTGGAAATCATTCGTAGAGTGTAAAGGCACAAGGGAGCTTGACTGCGAGACCTACAAGTCGAGCAGGGACGAAAGTCGGGCTTAGTGATCCGGTGGTTCCGCATGGAAGGGCCATCGCTCAACGGATAAAAGCTACCCCGGGGATAACAGGCTTATCTCCCCCAAGAGTCCACATCGACGGGGAGGTTTGGCACCTCGATGTCGGCTCATCGCATCCTGGGGCTGTAGTCGGTCCCAAGGGTTGGGCTGTTCGCCCATTAAAGCGGTACGCGAGCTGGGTTCAGAACGTCGTGAGACAGTTCGGTCCCTATCCGTCGTGGGCGTAGGAAATTTGAGAGGAGCTGTCCTTAGTACGAGAGGACCGGGATGGACGCACCGCTGGTGTACCAGTTGTCTTGCCAAAGGCATAGCTGGGTAGCTATGTGCGGAAGGGATAAGTGCTGAAAGCATCTAAGCATGAAGCCCCCCTCGAGATGAGATTTCCCATAGCGTAAGCTAGTAAGATCCCTGAAAGATGATCAGGTTGATAGGTTTGAGGTGGAAGCGTGGTGACACGTGGAGCTGACAAATACTAATAGATCGAGGACTTAACTAAAACGAAAAGCGGAAAAAGCCCGCTTAAATCGATAGGGTGTTGATCGCGCGAGTAGCAGTCGTAAGACTGTGTGTGAGTGTGTGAAACAGCCGTATGATTTAGCTTTTGAAGCTGGACATGAAAGATTACTCATATATCTTTTTTCTTACAACATAATCTAGTTTTCAGGGAATAAAACCTTGACAAAATATTTAAGGATATGATATTATATAATCTGTTCTTAAAAAAGTCTGGTGGCGATAGCGAGAAGGTCACACCCGTTCCCATACCGAACACGGAAGTTAAGCTTCTCAGCGCCGATGGTAGTTGGAGGTTCTCCTCCTGTGAGAGTAGGACGTCGCCAGGCATACCATTATTCCGCAGTAGCTCAGTGGTAGAGCACTCGGCTGTTAACCGAGCGGTCGTAGGTTCGAATCCTACCTGCGGAGCCATAAAAACATTGAGTAATATGTTAGCAGCTTGCTTCCATAGCTCAGCAGGTAGAGCACTTCCATGGTAAGGAAGAGGTCACCGGTTCGAGCCCGGTTGGAAGCTTAGAACAAAACAATAAAGGCCCATTGGTCAAGCGGTTAAGACACCGCCCTTTCACGGCGGTAACACGGGTTCGAATCCCGTATGGGTCACCAATATATATATGGAGGATTAGCTCAGCTGGGAGAGCATCTGCCTTACAAGCAGAGGGTCGGCGGTTCGATCCCGTCATCCTCCACCATTTTAATATAATAGAAGATTTTAGATATGCGCCGATGTAGCTCAATTGGTAGAGCAACTGACTTGTAATCAGTAGGTTGGGGGTTCAAGTCCTCTCGTCGGCACCATTTATGAAATAAGAATTATTGTAATCCAATATTCGGAGGGGTAGCGAAGTGGCTAAACGCGGCGGACTGTAAATCCGCTCCTTCGGGTTCGGCGGTTCGAATCCGTCCCCCTCCACCATTTCAATTGGACAGAGAATGTCCTTTTATTTTTGGGCTATAGCCAAGCGGTAAGGCAACGGACTTTGACTCCGTCACTCGTTGGTTCGAATCCAGCTAGCCCAGCCAAGAGCCATTAGCTCAGTTGGTAGAGCATCTGACTTTTAATCAGAGGGTCGCAGGTTCGAATCCTGCATGGCTCATACTTATATAAAAACCAAGCAAACTATTGCTTGGTTTTTTTTATGTATTTTTGATTCATTAATATGCGAGACATTAATTCCAATGTACTGTAATAGTATATAGGAGGCATATTACGCAGTTAATGAATTTTATCAGTTTGCTTTAATGAAACTGTCATACTTATTCAGCAATTCGTCTAATTTTGCGCTTATATCAATCACTTTTGGGTGCGAAAAAGAAGTGAGATTTGCTAAATAGATCATCTTTTCTCGATGCTCCTCAATATCTTTTAACAACTTTTGCTCACACATTGGCTTCACCCTCATCCATTAGTTAATTTTCATTCTATCTGAAAAAAATTATATTGTCATGATTTTAACATATTATTCCCTTTTTTTATAACCAATCTGAAAAAAATTAAACCATATGTTGTCATAATTTGTTAAAATAGTAGTAAAGTCATTCAAAAGTAGTAAATATACATATTAAGAAGAAAAATATTTAAAGTGACTTGCTTTCCTGTTCCTCTTTAGAAGGAAGATGGATATAAAAGTTTTTACAAGAAAAAACATTATTCTTTTACTTTGGTTTCTTTTGGAAGGGCAGACATCCAATTGAATAATTTCTGTTAACTCTTTTTTTTTGTTCGGAGCATTGGAATTAAATTTATTAAGCTAATATAGGAAAAATATAAAAAAAAGTGAAACCTTATTCGCTATCGATACGTATTAATCGATTAGCCGCATTTAGAGCGGGGGTAAATAGATGGAAGCATTAATAAAAAAGAGAATTAAGCAAGTGATAAAAGGGGATCAAAATGCGTTCGGTGATATTATTGACATTTACAAGGACAAAGTGTTTCAAATTTGTTACCGGATGCTAGGGAATAGACATGAAGCGGAGGATATTTCACAAGAAGCCTTTCTTCGAGCATATGTTAATATAAATCGTTTTAACATGGACTTGAAGTTTTCTACATGGCTTTATCGAATTGCGACAAATTTATGTATCGACAGGATTAGAAAGAAAAAGCCAGACTATTATTTGGATGCTGAAGTACCAGGTACTGATGGTCTGAATATGTACTCACAAATTTCTTCAGATACAAGGCTGCCTGAAGAAGATGTGGAAAGCTTGGAACTGCAAGCGTTGATACAGCGTGAAATATCAAAGCTGCCAGAGAAATATCGATCTGTGATTGTACTGAAATATATTGAAGAGCTGTCTCTAAACGAGATTAGTGAAATTCTTGAGCTGCCTCTTGGTACAGTGAAAACACGCATTCACAGGGGAAGGGAAGCTTTAAGAAAGCAATTACGGCATGTCTAATAAGAAGGTGAAAGAATATGACTTGTTCATCAGAAGTTATAGAGTATATGCATCAATATCTTGATGAAGAAATCCTAGAACAAGATAAATTAAAGTTAAAAAAACATCTGGATGAGTGTGAGGACTGTGCAATTCATTTTCATGAATTGAAAAAGACGATTGCATTAGTTCAAAGCACCTCCCATATACAGGCTCCAGCAAATTTCACAGAGAATGTGCTTGGACTTTTGCCAAAGGAAAAGAAACAGGCAGTTTTCAAAAGATGGGTGCGTAATCATCCTATTTTTGCAGCAGCATCTTTATTCATTGTGCTGATGGTTTCAAGTCTCCTTTCTGCATGGAATGAAAACCATGAATTTTCGGTGTCAAAGCAGCCTAATCTTGTCGTTGAAAATGATACGGTCATTGTTCCTAAGGGAGAAGTTGTTGAAGGGGACATTGTAGTTCGGAACGGTAATATAAAGATAGAAGGACAAGTAAACGGAAATGTCACCGTTATAAATGGGCAGAAATATATGGCCTCATCCAATCAGGTCACAGGTGAGATAGAGGAAGTAAATGAGGTCTTTGATTGGCTTTGGTACTATATTAAGAGCACTTTTGAGGATATAACTAATGTATTTAAAAGTGAAGAAGGAAGTAGTGGAAGTCTCCCTGCATATTGATTGCAGGGTTTTTTCTATTGTAAATAGTTGGGTTAAAAATATTAGATGAATCATATAATAAAATCAAGATTTTTCCTTTCTGTATGTACAATTACCTAAATCATTCTTCTGTTTTTTAAATTTAGTTTGTCCAGATTGGTATTAAACGCAAATGTGATATAATATGATAATTGTAGGTAAACAAAAAGAAGCAGCGATTGCTTATGAAATATATATGCTTTGGAGGAAGGAAAATGTCGTTAGCAGATTTCCCTTTTTTAAAATATTTAGCGAATACAGTGGACATTCTCCTTGTGTGGTATGTCATCTATAAAATCCTTATGATAGTAAAGGGCACAAAAGCAGTCCAATTATTAAAAGGTATCTTTGTGATACTGATTGTAAAGCTGCTAAGTGATTATTTTAACTTGCAGACAATGGGAACGATGATGGAGCAAGTGATTCAGTGGGGTGCTCTTGGGCTTATCATCATTTTCCAAGGGGAGCTTAGAAGGGCGCTTGAACAGCTTGGCAGAGGAAAGTTCTTTTCACGAAGCGGAATACCAGAAGACCAGGCACAACAGCATGTGGTCGATTCCATTGTAAAAGCAGTCGATTATATGGCAAAAAGAAGGATTGGTGCGCTTATCTCCATTGAAAGGGAGACGGGCATGAATGATTATATTGAAACCGGAATATCCTTAGACTCAAAAATATCATCTGAATTACTAATAAATATCTTTATTCCAAATACTCCTCTGCATGATGGTGCCGTTATATTGCAGAAAAATAATATTGCTGCTGCCGCCTGTTATCTCCCATTATCAGAAAGTCCATTTATATCAAAGGAGCTGGGAACAAGGCACAGAGCAGCGCTTGGCATCAGTGAGGTAACAGATAGCATAACGATCATTGTTTCTGAAGAAACAGGGTCCATATCTATTACTAAAAATGGTGATCTCCATCGAGAGCTTAAATTGGAAGCATTTAAAGAACTACTGTCCAGTGCGTTAATTGCACCTTCTGCCAGACATGCTTCTTCTGTTAAGTGGGGCTGGAAGGGGAAGAATAAATGAATAAGTTATTTGACAGAATCGGAGAAAGTAATTGGTTTATGAAGGTAATTGCCTTTGCATTGGCATTGTTGCTGTTTTTATATGTATACGACGGCAGCGACAAATCTAATGATGTGAACGTCCCTGGTTCAGAAGACTCTGGACTGGTAGAGGATATGCCTGTAAAAGTGTATTACGATACAGATAATCTTATTGTTTCTGGAATTCCGGAAACAGTGGATGTGAAACTTACAGGTCCGACTGTCCATGTTCAATCAGCAAGACTCCAAAAGAATTTTGAAGTGTATGTTGATTTGACTGATGCGGAAATTGGTACAAAAGAGGTTGCTCTTCAAGTCAAGGATCTTTCTGATAAGCTGGAAGCAGTCATCGAGCCGGCCACTATCGAGGTTACATTGAAGGAAAAAGTCTCAAAAGTAGTGAATGTGGAAGCTGAGTATAACAGCAGCTTGATTGCAAAAGGTTATTCGACTGGAACAGCAACAATCAATCCTTCCACTGTAACGGTGACAGGTGCAAAAGATGAAATTGACAAAATAGCTTATGTGAAAGCAAACGTAGAGCTTGAAGAAGGGACTAGCAAGGATATTAGCAAAAAAGCTAAAATATCTGCGTTAGACAGCAGTTTAAATAAATTAGATGTAGAAGTGGAACCAGAAACGGTGGAAGTGAATATCCCTGTAACAAGAACAAGTAAAACAGTTCCAATCAATATTGTGGAAAAGGGAGATCCGCCAGCTAATGTTACAATTGATTCCATAACATTAAACAAAACAGAAGCGACAATTTCAGGTCCAGAAGATATACTAAAAGAAGTGGACAGTACAAGAGTTGAAGTTGACCTGAGTGATATAGACAAGGATCAAAATATAGAGCTTCCTGTGATCATCTCAAACGGGGTAACAGCTGTAGAACCAGAATTGGTAACTGCTACCGTTAAGGTGACAGTAGGGAAGGAAGATACAAGTTCAAATGAATCTGCAAATGAGGAAGAGGATTCAGATGAGACAGCAACTGTAGAAAAAACGAGCACGAGAACAATAAGTGGAATACCAATAAGTATACAGGGTTTGGGAAATGAGTTTGAGGCTGAGATAACAGACCCGGTTGATAAAAGCGCTAGCCTTGATGTAACAGGAGCAAACGACATTGTAAAAGGCTTGGCTGCATCAGATTTTTCTCTGTTTCTAGATCTGACAGGAATGTCTGCTGGGGAGCATGAGGTCCAGATTATGGTCGAAGGTCCGGATGATATTAGCTGGGAACTGGCAAAAGAGACAGCAAGTGTTTCAATAACGGAAAAAGATGCTTAAAAATTGATAAAGATTCATATTAGTTAGAAGGAGCGATTTAGGAATGGGTAAATATTTCGGTACGGATGGAGTACGAGGAGTAGCAAATAGTGAACTGACACCTGAGATAGCATTTAAGCTTGGAAGGTTCGGTGGCTTCGTCCTAACAAAAGATCAAGATCGACCTAAAGTGTTAATTGGTCGTGACACTCGTATTTCAGGCCATATGCTGGAGGGAGCCCTCGTAGCAGGATTGCTTTCCATTGGTGCAGAGGTAATGCGTTTAGGTGTCATATCTACACCGGGTGTATCCTATTTAACAAAAGTTTTGGGAGCACAGGCTGGAGTAATGATTTCCGCATCCCATAACCCTGTTGCCGATAATGGCATCAAGTTTTTCGGTCCAGATGGCTTTAAGCTTTCAGATGAGCAGGAATTGGAAATTGAAGCATTAATTGATCAGGATGTTGACTCACTACCAAGACCAACTGGAGCTGACCTTGGACAAGTTAATGACTATTTCGAAGGCGGTCAGAAATATCTTCAGTTCTTAAAGCAAACTGTGGATGAAGAGTTCGAAGGAATCCATGTTGCCCTTGACTGTGCACATGGTGCAACATCCGCTCTTGCTATGCACTTATTTGCAGATTTGGATGCGGACATTTCAACAATGGGAGCATCTCCAAATGGATTAAATATCAATGATGGCGTAGGTTCTACACATCCGGAAACATTAGCCGAATTCTTGAAGGAAAAGCAAGCTGATGTTGGATTGGCATTTGACGGCGACGGTGATCGTTTGATTGCGGTCGATGAAAAAGGTGATATTGTTGATGGGGATCAAATCATGTATATATGTGCTAAGTACATGAAAGAGACTGGCCGACTGAAGCAAGATACCGTTGTATCCACTGTAATGAGTAATTTAGGTTTTTATAAGGCTTTGGAACAGCATGGTATTAAAAGCATTCCAACTGCAGTAGGAGATCGTTACGTAGTGGAGGAAATGCGTAAGAATGGTTATAATCTTGGCGGAGAGCAATCTGGTCATATTATTTTCCTTGATTTCAATACTACTGGTGACGGACTATTAACAGGTTTACAGCTTGTGAATATTATGAAAGCAACGAAGAAGCCTTTATCAGAGCTTGCCGGAGAAATGAAAAAATTCCCGCAAAAACTTGTGAACATAAGGGTAACGGACAAGTATCATGTAACAGATAATGAGAAAGTAAAAGAAGTCATCAGTAAAGTGGAAGAGGACATGAAAGGAAACGGCAGAATTTTAGTCAGACCTTCAGGTACAGAACCTCTTGTTCGCGTAATGGCAGAGGCTCCTACTAGTGAATTATGTGATGCATATGTCAATATTATTGCTGAAGTAGTAGAAAAGGAAATGGGATTGAAGGAATAGTAAGTCACTCAGTCACATTATTATATAAGCTGAATAGGATAGAGGGTAAGGAAGTTCGCTGATTGAATCTTCTTTATCCTCTTTTTTCATAAAAAGTAATATGTATTATGTATTAGTATTTGACGAATTATTTGTAAGTAAGGTATGATTAATCTGCTTTTGTGAAAAAAGCAAATGGAAGAAAAGGAGGGAGATTAAGAAGATTAGTTATACAAAGCGCCTGAACTAGCAGTGGACGAAGCGTGTGCTAGTTGACGAGGAGGAGGTTTATCGATATTTCGGCGGATACCTCCCGGTTATGTAGCAGATCGAGAGCTTTATTTTAAAACATTAAGGCAACTTAATGCACAAAGAATAGGGCATGCTAATATAAATGTTTATAAAAAATTACAGAGATAGGGGAGCAAGTTGTCCCCTAGTAAGGCTTCTTGCTCCCCTAGAACGGAGGAAAAGAAGTATGTGTGGTATTGTTGGTATTATCGGAAACCCGGATGCAAAAGAGATTTTATTAAAGGGACTAGAAAAGCTTGAATATAGAGGATATGACTCTGCAGGTATTGCTCTTAGCAATGAGGCTGGAGTAAAGGTCTTCAAGGAAAAAGGCAGAATTGCAGATTTGCGCAGCGTTGTGGATGAAACGGTCACTGCTGAAATAGGAATTGGCCATACTCGTTGGGCAACACATGGAGTACCAAGCAGATTAAACGCACATCCGCATAAAAGTGCTTCTAATCGTTTCACAATTGTTCACAACGGAGTTATTGAAAACTATGATCTGTTAAAAAAGGAATACTTGGCAGATGTCGAAATGAAAAGCGATACGGATACAGAAGTGGTCATTCAGTTAATTGAACACTTTGTTGAAAGCGGCAAAGATGTTAAAGCAGCGTTTGTGCAAACATTAAAAATGCTAAAAGGCTCTTATGCTTTTGCATTATTAGATGAACAAAACAAAGATGTAATATATGTTGCCAAAAACAAAAGCCCGCTTCTTGTCGGCCTTGGTGAAGACTTCAATGTAGTAGCGAGCGATGCGATGGCTATGCTGCAAGTGACAGATCAATATGTTGAGCTAGTAGATAAAGAAATCGTACTTGTATCAAAAGATAAAGTAGTTATTGAGACTTTAGATGGAGAAGTTATTTCCCGGGAAGCTTATACGGCAGAATTGGATGCTAGCGATATTGAAAAAGGAACTTACCCACACTATATGTTGAAGGAAATTGACGAGCAGCCGCTTGCTATTCGCAAAATCATTCAACAATATAGAGCTGAAGATGGGACGCTGACAATTGATCCGGCTATCATTGATGCTGTTAAAGAAGCAGACCGTTTGTATATTATTGCTGCAGGTACTTCTTATCATGCAGGTTTGCTCGGTAAGCAATTTATCGAAAGCTTGGCGAAGATTCCAGTAGAGGTTCATGTTGCGAGTGAATTTAGCTATAATATGCCGTTGCTTTCTGAAAAGCCTTTGTTTATCTTTATTACTCAAAGTGGAGAAACAGCTGACAGCAGAGCTGTGCTTGTACAAGTGAAGGAGCTTGGTTATCCTGCTATCACGGTAACAAATGTTCCTGGCTCTACACTTTCTCGTGAAGCAGATTATACATTGCTTCTGCACGCTGGCCCTGAAATTGCTGTTGCTTCTACGAAGGCTTACACTGCACAGATGGCAGTATTGTCCATCCTTGCAGAAGTGACAGGAAGAAGCAAAGGTTATGAATTCAGCTTTGACCTAGTGCATGAGCTAGGCATTATCGCTAACGCAATGGAAGTTGTTTTTGAACAAAAAGAAGAACTTGAAACGATTGCCAGAGAATACCTAGCTACAACAAGAAATGCATTCTTTATTGGCCGCGGAATCGATTATTATGTTGGTCTAGAAGGTGCGCTTAAGCTAAAAGAAATCTCTTACATCCAGGCAGAAGGTTTTGCAGGCGGTGAATTAAAGCACGGCACAATCGCTTTAATCGAAGATGGAACACCAATCATTGCCTTAGCAACACAGGAAAGTGTCAACTTGAGCATTCGTGGAAACGTTAAAGAGGTAGTTGCACGTGGTGCAAATCCGTGTATCATTTCTATGAAAGGCTTGGAAATGGACGGTGACCGCTTTATCGTTCCAGCTGTGCATGAGCTATTGACACCCCTTATCTCTGTATT
Source organism: Niallia taxi (assembly GCF_032818155.1). NCBI lineage: Bacteria > Bacillati > Bacillota > Bacilli > Caryophanales > Bacillaceae > Niallia > Niallia taxi. The sequence continues at coordinate 269,952 of NZ_CP102589.1, read as the reverse complement.
ACCGCTGCAGCTTATCTCTTATTATGCAGCACTTCATAGAGACTGTGACGTTGATAAGCCACGTAATTTGGCTAAATCTGTTACTGTTGAATAATAATTATTTAAGTGCCCCTGTAGTCTCCAGACTGCAGGGGTTTTTTTAAAAAGTAAGTGTTAACCAAAAAAGCAGATTCTTGTCTTTTTAATAAACAATTGACAGAAAAGTAAAAAACAATTATTATAGTTGAGAATGATAATCATTGTAAAATGTGGTGAATCGAGCTGTGCTTAACATAAATTATAAAAGCAAGTACCTTTATCACTTTTGCCACTAATAAACTATTAATATATAAGAGGGGATTAAGTCATGCATACAAAACGTAGAAATCCATTTCTTCAGCTATTGCTATTTTCAATTGTAGCAATCCTGGTTTTAGCAGGTTGCTCAAATTCTTCATCGAATGACTCAGATAAAAATGAATCTGCTTCTTCCAATTCAGATTCTGAATATCCAATAACAATTAAACACGCTTTAGGCGAAGCGGTTATTGAAAAGAAACCAGAACGTGTTGTTACAATCCAATGGGGAAATCAAGATGTAGCTTTAGCTCTTGGAGTGACTCCTGTAGGTTTTTCAGCAGCAAACTTTGGAGTACAAGATGACAGTGGTTTACTGCCTTGGACAGCAGAAAAGCTGGACGAGCTTGGTGTGAAAGACCCTAACGTATTCCAAGATACAGACGGACTTGATTTTGAGGCTATTTCAGATGCAAAGCCTGATGTAATTCTTGCAGCTTACTCTGGTATTACACAAGAAGATTACGATACTCTTTCTGAAATTGCTCCAGTTGTTGCATATCCAACTGCAGCTTGGGCAACAACTTGGCGTGAACAAGTTGAATTAAATGCAACTGGTATGGGAATGAAAAAAGAGGGCGAAAAGCTTATCACAGATATTGAAGCTATGCTTAAAGAGAAAGCAGCTAAATACCCTCAAATTGAAGGTAAAAAAGTTGTTTGGGTTAACTTCTCAGCAGATGACTTGTCTAAATTGCATCTATACACACCAGTTGATTCACGTGTTGCCTTCTTAAAAGAACTTGGTCTAGACTATCCAGATAGTGTGAAGGATTTAATTACAGACCCTAACAGTTATTCTCTAGAATTGAGTGCTGAAAACGTAGAGGCTCTTAATGATGCTGACGTAATTGTTGGTTATGGTAATGATGAGCTATATAACACAATTAAAGCTGATCCGTTGCTTGGAAATATTCCTGCAGTTAAAAGAGGTTCAGTAGCATTTATTGCAAGTGACACACCATTGGTTGCTGCGGGAACACCAACTCCGCTTTCAATCGAATACACTATTGATGATTACCTTGAGCTAATTGGCGGAGCAATTGATAAAATAAATGAGTAGTTTCTTCGTTCCAAAAGGTAAACAGATGGACCTGCATGTTCCAAAAAACTTTAAGCTGACTATAATTGTATCCATTATATTGTTGATTGCTTGTATTGTAGCTTCACTAGCATTCGGTGCTCGTGTAGTCAGTTTTCAAGACATTTTAGATGGTTTGACTGGCAAAAATGAAGATTCGTTTGGGGCAAATATTGTACGTAAACGTTTGTCCAGAACGGTTTTCAGTTTGTTATGCGGAGCAGCACTTGGAGTATCTGGCGCACTGATGCAGGCTATTACGCGAAATCCACTGGCAGATCCCAGCATACTTGGTGTGAATACTGGGGCATCATTATTTGTAGTTTGTGGACTAGCATTCTTTAATATTAGTACAGCAAATCAATATATCTGGTTCGCTTTACTGGGAGCAGCATTAACAGCAGCATTTGTTTTTGGAATTGGTTCAATGGGACGGGGCGGAGCAACACCAATAAAGCTTGTATTGGCGGGAGCTGCAACAACTGCAGCTCTCTCTTCCCTTGTCACCGCTATTTTAATTCCAAATTCTTATGCCATGGATCAATTCAGATTTTGGCAGGTAGGCAGTGTAGGCTCAGGTACATGGAATTCCATCACAACCTTCCTTCCTTTTTTGGCTATTGGCATTCTTATTGCCTTTATTTCGGCCCCAGCATTGAACGCTCTTGCTTTAGGGGATGATGTTGCAACAGGACTCGGTGTGAGGCCTGGATTTTTGCGTCTTGGAGGAGCAATAGGTGGAGTTGTGCTATGTGGGGCAGCTACTGCGTTAGCAGGTCCAATTGGCTTTATTGGTCTGATGTCTACACATGTTATGAGACTTATTCTTGGCCCGGATGTACGTTTTGTAATACCTATGTCAGCTATTACAGGGGCAATTATTTTAACGTTTTCTGATGTCATTGGAAGACTAATTGCTAGTCCTGGAGAACTCGAGGTTGGTGTAGTTACGGCATTTATAGGTGCACCAATCCTCATTATATTAGCTAAGAAATCGAAAGTGCGGTCATTATGAAAAATCAATTTGGTGAAATAAACTTTATTATGACAGGCATCAGGAAAAGACGGTGGCGCTGGATACAAGTTACTAGCTTACTGTTTGTGCTAACTTGTATTCTTTGCTGCGCGATGCTCTTGCTTGGAAACACTATTTACCCGATTCAGGAAGTGATTCGTTCACTTTCAGGTGAGCGGATTGCAGGTGTTACTTTTGCTGTAAATACGATACGTTTACCAAGAATGCTAGCTGGTCTATTTGCTGGGTTTGCTTTCGGCGTTGCAGGCTACATCTTTCAAACAATGCTGCGTAATCCACTTGCAAACCCAAACGTATTAGGTATTACATCTGGCTCAAGTGCTGCGGCTGTTTTATGTATTACGATGTTCCATACGAGCAATGCAGTTGTTTCCTTTGCTTCTGTTATTGCAGGTCTCATAACTGTTGTTTTTATGTATTTGCTTTCTCGGGGAAAATCCTTTTCGATTGGTCGATTAATTCTTATTGGGATAGGGATACAGGCTATACTTGATGCAGTCATATCCTATCTTTTGTTAATTGGTTCACAGCAGGATATTCCAGCAGCACTTAGATGGCTTAATGGCAGTCTTAATGGTTCAAAAATAGAAGAATTGCCTCCACTTATTATTACAGTCATTATATTTACTCCAATTGTTCTCTTGTTAGGTAAGCAATTGAATATTTTGGAGCTTGGTGAGCAAATGGCATCTTCGCTTGGTGTCTCAACAGATAAAACAAGAGTTTTACTTATTGTCAGTTCTGTCTTTATGATTGCTATTGCAACAGCTACAACGGGTCCCATTGCGTTTGTCTCCTTCCTTGCAGGACCGATTGCTAATAGATTAGTAGGCGCTGGATTCTCTAATATTTTGCCGGCAGGTCTTGTAGGAGCCAGCTTAGTTTTAGTAGCAGATTTAGTTGGACAATTTGCATTTGTATACAGATTTCCAGTCGGTGTCATAACAGGCTTGCTTGGTGCACCATACTTAATCTTGCTATTAATTCGAATGAATCGGAAGGGAGAATTGTAATGGAAACGATACATGATTTTCGAGCGCAAAAATTAATAGCCGGCTACGATAATAAAATGATATTAAACGAAATTGAGCTGAAAATTCCCAGCAATAAAATAAGTGTTATTATAGGCGCAAATGGCTGCGGGAAATCGACGCTGCTAAAAACCTTGGCTAAATTAATTAAGCCATCATCTGGTGAGGTTACTCTTGATGGTAAAGCAATCAGCAAAATTCCACCAAAACAATTAGCACGGGTTTTAGGTATTTTACCGCAATCACCTGTTGTTCCAGAGGGGATAACAGTAGCTGATTTAATTGGCCGTGGAAGATTCCCGCATCAATCTTTGTTAAGTGGCTGGTCAAAAAAGGATTATGATGCCGTTGCAGAAGCTATGGAAATCATGAAGATTACGGAGTTTGCAAATCATGACATTGATGAGCTGTCTGGCGGTCAAAGACAACGTGTCTGGATTGCAATGGCACTCGCACAGCAAACGGATATTTTATTTCTCGATGAGCCGACAACCTTTTTAGATATTACTTATCAAGTGGAGATATTAGATTTGTTAACAGATCTTAATCGGAAATACGGCACGACAATTGTAATGGTTCTCCATGATATCAATTTGTCAGCTCGTTATGCTGACTATATATTTGCCCTTGAAAAGGGAAAGCTTGTAGGAGAAGGAAAGCCATCAGAGATAATTACAAGTACATTAGTAAAAGAGATATTTGGTCTGAATTGTACAGTTATTAATGACCCTGTTTCAGCAACACCTTTAGTTGTACCTAAAGGCAGGTATCATGTTAAACCATAATAGCAATCCCTCCAGTTTAAGAAGACTGGAGGTTTTTTATTTTAGCTGGTTTAGGTCTTGGTGCTTATTTTAGCTGTATTGTAACTTTTAAAAAGGATATTCGTAATGACTCTCGAAAAGGTTTGATAGTAAGCTATAAATTAAATAAGAGGAGGAGTTAGAATGTCTTTAAACAAGTACGGTGTGCTAAAGGGTAAAGCAGTTGATGTGATGATGGGAAGCGGAGAAAATCCTCATTATCAAATTCATATACGGGACGATGAAGGCGTCGATTACCGGATTGCAGTCAATATTGAGTCACAGTCGTATCCATCTGAGGTTCTTTTCTATGTGGGAGAAAATTTTAATTCAGAGGACATCTCTAAGCTGCCTGCGTTAAAACACGGGTTTACGTTAATAAAAGATAATAACCCTGACATTGGACTTGATTATGTTAGAGGCAATCTCTTTGATCCTCAAAAAATGGTTCCACTACCAGCAGATATTGATGGAGCGGACAATGACCTGAATGAGAAGCTGCAGTTTTATGTGAAAGAGGCGCTTGAAAGGAATGCTGTTATCTATGCCTTTGGGGAAAGATGGGGGCCAGAGAATAATTTGGCTGATCGTTATTTCCACTTTAAGCCTGGTAATGGCATTCATGATATTCATATGAATCAAGGCAATGTGGGCAGATGGAAAAAGGATAATGGTGTTTGGCAGGATGGCGGCATCCTTATTCACTTTGAGGGGGAAAATCGCTGGGTAGGTATTTTCCTTGCGTTCCAATCACAATCATGGTGCACAGATGAAAACGGACATGCTATTAAGCCTGTTGAGGATTGCAGTTATTTAACGGTAAAGTAAAGGGGTGTGCGTCATTAGAACAGAACAAGAAATGCACGAGCTTATCCTTAATGTAGCTAAAGGCGATAACAGAATTAGAGCGGTGTATATGAATGGATCTAGAGCAAACCCAAAGGTTAAAAAGGATATTCTCCAGGATTATGATATTGTTTATGTTGTCACAAAAACAGGACTCTTTATAGAGGATGAAGCATGGATTCATGTGTTTGGCGAGCTTATCATGCTACAGGAGCCTAATAGAATGGATTTAGCTGCAGGTCTTGAGGTGGACGTCAGCCGATCATATAGTTATTTAATGCTGTTTACAGACGGCAATCGGATTGATCTTCATATTGAGACAAAGGAAGCGATGCTTGAGCAATATGGAAAAGATTCACTGACAATACCTTTGCTTGATAAGGACGGAATTCTCCCGGAAATACCATTTGCCTCTGATCACAGCTATTATGTAAAGGAACCAACTGCCATACGATATTTCCATGTTTGCAATGAGTTTTGGTGGTGTCAGCAAAATGTCGCAAAAGGAATTTGGCGCAAGGAGATTCCATATGCCAAAAATATGGCAGAAACAATTGTCAGACCTATGCTTGATGAAATTGTGTCATGGTGGATTGGCATGAATCATAATTTCCAGGTGAGCTCAGGTAAGATGGGTAAATACTTTCGTGAATATTTACCAGAAGAATATTGGGATATGTATAGACAGACCTACGGGGACAGTAGTGATGAAAATATGTGGCAGTCCTTATTTATGATGAATGACTTGTTCAGGCTTCTGGGAGAAGAGATAGCAAAGCAGCAGAATTTAAGTTATCCAGCTGAAGATGATATAAAAATGACAAAATATTTGAAGCGACTCAGGAGCATGCCTATTAATGCAGAAAATATCTTTTAAGGACTGTGGTCTTTATTTTTGTTTTCCCTTTCGATATAGTTAGAAGATAGAATTGCGCACAGGTAAAAGAGGCAGTTTTCTAGCGCTTAGGGGGAATACTTCATGAGAAAATACAAAACATTGCTGTTTGATGTAGATGATACTTTATTGGATTTTGCTGCAGCTGAGCGAGCGTCACTGAGTATGCTGCTGGAAAGCCAAGGAGTTTTATATGATGCTGAAAACCATAAAATTTATTCGCAAATTAACAAACGACTTTGGAAATCCTTTGAAGAAGGGCTGATTTCAAGTGATGAATTGTTCAACACGCGCTTTACCCTGCTGTTTAAGGAGCTTGGAAAGTCAGTTGACGGCCCGGAATTGGAAAGGCATTACCGCAGGGGACTTGGAGAGGGACATTATCTCATGAGTGGTGCGTTGGAAGTTATTACAGAACTGAAGGACCATTTTGATTTGTATATTGTGACAAATGGTATTTCGCAAACACAGGATCGACGTTTAAAGCTGTCAGGGCTTTTTCCATCTTTTAAAGCTGTTTTTGTATCAGAGGATACAGGCTTCCAGAAACCGATGAAGGGGTTTTTTGACTTTGTTTTTGAGAGAATTCCTAATTGCGAACTAAGTGAAACACTGATTATTGGAGACTCATTAACTGCAGACATTAAAGGTGGCATTTTAGCAGGTATTGATACTTGTTGGGTGAATCCTAATGGTATTGAAAACACAACAGAATGGAAGCCTACCTATGAAGTGAAGAGCTTGGATGAGCTTTACAATGTTTTAGAAGTTACAAGGAAGACAGAATCTGTTTAATAGTTGAGCCATCTTTTGCAGATGGCCTTTTTTTTATAGAGTCAAACTATTTGATGTTATTATAGGTGGAATGAGACAATCTATATAGAAGAAAAGGAGGTTATATATATGAAAACTTTAGTTGTAGGCGCAAACGGGAAGATTGGAAAAATCCTTGTAGGTTTGCTTAAGGAAGAGGATAAGCATACTGTCAGTGCAATGGTTCGTTCAGCAGAGCAAAAGGAAGCTTACACAAGCCAAGGTGTGGAAGCAGTGCTTGCAGACTTAGAAGGAAGTGTTGATGAGTTGAGCAAAGCAATGGAAGGCTGTGATGCGATTGTGTTTACTGCTGGTTCTGGTGGAAGCACTGGTGCTGATAAGACGTTATTAATTGATTTAGACGGTGCTGTGAAAACGATAGAGGCAGCTGAAAAGGTTGGAATCGAACGCTTTATAATGGTTAGTGCTTTACAGGCACAAACAAGAGAAAACTGGAATGAGCATATTTTACCTTACTATGTTGCTAAGCATTATGCTGACCGTATGTTGCTCGCTAGCAAGCTTAATTATACAATTATCAGACCAGGTGGTCTTACAGATGAACCTGGTACAGGACTGGTGCAAATCGAGGAAAACCTCACGAGAGGCTATATTCCGAGAGCAGATGTTGCAAAAGTGATAGTAGCATCACTTGATGATTCAAGAACATATAAGCGTTCCTTTGATTTGGTTTCAGGGGAAGCACAACTACCAGAAGCTTTTAATGGGTTGGCATAATAAAACGAGATAGGATTTTACCTATCTCGTTTTTATATGTTTATACAGCGTGAAAGTTTGTTCCATCTGTTACTGCTTTGACAACACCGGCACGAATGACGAAGTCTCCAAAGTGTTCGCCTTCTAATCTTTCTCTTGCGTAGCGCGGCAGAAGGACACCAAGCTCGCTTAAGATTTCTTCTTCACCGACATTTTCACGGTACAGCTTGCTCAATCTGCTGCCGTTAAAGGCTGCGCCAAGATACATGTTGTATTTGCCAGGGCCTCTTCCGATAAATGCGATTTCAGCTATTGTATGTCGAGCACACCCATTAGGGCAGCCTGTCATTCTGATGGTGATTTCTTTATCACGCAAGCCGTTTGCATCAACGATTTCTTCAATTTTATCAATTAAACGAGGCAGGTAGCGCTCAGCCTCTGCCATTGCAAGACCACATGTCGGCAAAGAAACACAAGCAAGAGAGCTTCTGCGCAGCGCGGAGAAGCGCTTGCCATCTAATAATCCGTATTGTTCAATCAGCTCGGTAATTTTTTTCTTATTTTTCGATGAAATATTAGCGATTATTAAATTCTGATTAGCAGTTAGGCGGAAATCACCTGTATGGATTTTTGCGATTTCACGTAAGCCTGTCATCAGCTTGTAGTCATCAAAGTCTTTAATACGGCCGCCTTCGACAAATAATGTGTAATGCCATTTTCCTTTGACGCCTTTTTCCCAGCCATATCTGTCGCCATTGTGATCAAAGTGGAATTCTCTTGCTTCTTGTAAGCTCCAGCCAAGGCGGTATTCTAACTCTGCTTTGACATTTTCTACGCCGAGGCGATCGACTGTGTATTTGAAACGGGCATTTTTACGTGCAGAACGGTTTCCATAGTCGCGCTGGATTGTAATTACTTTTTCTGCAACCTCTAATACTTGCTCAGGCTCACAGAAGCCGATAACCTTACCGAGCTGCGGATATGTTTCTGTATCACCATGTGTCATACCCATACCACCACCGATGGAAATATTGAAACCAACCAATTTTCCACTTTCAACGATTGCGATAAAGCCCAGATCTTGTGAGTAAACGTCCACATCATTGGAAGGTGGAACAGCTACTCCTATTTTAAACTTTCTTGGCAAATAAACAGGACCGTACATTGGCTCTATGTCTTCCTCTACTGTTGGAGAAGAAGCTACTTTTTCCTCATCCAGCCAAATTTCATGATAAGCGCGTGTGCGTGGAAGCAAGTAGTCACTTAATCTTTTAGACCAGCTGAATACCTCGCCATGTACTTCTGACTGGTATGGATTAGGATTACACATTACGTTCCGGTTAACGTCACCACAAGCTGCAATGGTATCAAGCATGGATTGGTGAATTTCCTGAATCGTACTTTTCATATTCCATTTCAAGATACCGTGCATTTGAAATGCTTGGCGTGTTGTAAGCTTTAACGTTTGGTTTCCAAAACGCTGAGCAAGATCATCCATTTTCAGCCATTGCTCAGGTGTTGCGACACCTCCGGGAGTCCGAACTCGAAGCATGAATTGATAGGCAGGCTCTAACTTTTGCTTTTGACGTTCATTACGAAGGTCACGGTCATCCTGCAGATAACTTCCGTGAAATTTCATTAGCACGTTATCATCGTGTGGGATACCTGATGTTAGCTGCTCTTGCATCGTATCCTTCAAGCTTCCGCGCAAATAGTTGCTGTCTATTTTTAATTGTTCATTTGGTGAGGGCGGTCCTTCTGGTGCAGTTAGTATTGGTCTAGCCATTAGAAAAACTCCTTTCAGTTAATCTTAATAAACATCACGCTGGTAGCGTTTGTCCTGCTGCATTGCTGCAAGGTATTTTTCGGCATCTTCATGGTTGAAATTGCCTTCTTTTTCAATGATGTTAATTAATGTTTGGTGCACGTCATGAGCCATATGCTTTTCATCGCCACAAATATAAACTGCAGCACCTTCCTGCAACCACTCGAATAATTCCTTGCTGTGCTCAAGCATACGATGCTGGACATAAACTTTTTCGGCAGTGTCGCGGGAAAATGCGACGTTCATTTTTGTTAATACCCCATTTTTAAGGTAATTTTGCCATTCAGTTTGATAAAGGAAGTCTGTGACAAAATGCTGATCTCCAAAGAACAGCCATGATTTTCCTTCAACTTCTGCTTCCTCACGTTCTTGCAGGAAGGATCGGAATGGAGCGATTCCTGTTCCGGGTCCTACCATAATGACAGGAGTTTCGGGATTTTCAGGAAGCTTAAAGTTCTCATTCTCCTGAATAAAGACAGGAATTTTATCACCTGGGTTTAAGCGCTCCGCACAAAGAATGGAGCAAACACCTTTCCGATTTCGGTCATGTGTGTTGTAGCGGACAGCTCCGATCGTCAGGTGAACTTCTTCAGGATTTGCTGTATAGCTGCTAGCTATAGAATACAGACGGGCAGGTAATTTACGTAATTGTGCAACAAAGGTTTGCGCGGTAAAATTCCAAGGTCCGAAGTCCTTAATTAAATCGAGCAGGTCTCGTCCATCAATATACGCTTTCAATTTTTCCTGGTTTTCCTTTTTAAGAAGATCCTGCAACGATTCGTTTGTCGAGTACGCTGCGTATTTTTCTATTAAAGGCTTTGTAAGAACAGTTATTTCAAATTCGGAAAGCAGAGCTTCCTTAATGGAGCGTATCTCGCCTTTTTTATTTATAGAAACAGTTTCCTGTGCATGAAAGGACAGCTCCGTTAGCAGCAGGTCAACAAGCTCTGGCTCATTTTTTGGATAAATTCCAAGGCTGTCACCAGGTTTGTATGTTAGACCAGAGTTTTCAAGCGAAAGCTCAATATGAAGTGTTTCTTTATTTGAGCCTCTGCCGTTAAGGTTTTGGATTTCGAGTACCTCTGCAAGGAAAGGGTTTGATCTTGAATATTCTGTTTCTGAGATTGTTGCTAATTCTTTTGTTTCTGCGCTTTGAGCGGCTGTGCTTGTGTTTCCAAGCTCGTTCAACACACCTTCAAGCCATTCATTTGCAGGTTCTTCAAAATCTAAATCACAGTCGACGCGTGGTAACAGGCGCTTGCCGCCGATTTCCTCTAAGCGTTCATCAAATTCCTTACCAGTTTGACAGAAGAATTCATAAGAACTATCGCCGAGAGACAAAACGGAGAAGTTTAAGTTCTCTAATTTTGGTGCTCTTTTGCCATGCAGGAATTCATGGAATGTTAATGCTGTATCTGGTGGGTCTCCTTCTCCATGTGTGCTGACAATAATAAGTAAGTTATTGAGTTTCTTAATATTATTTGGCTTAAAGTCACTCATTGATAATGTAGTAACTTGAAAACCTTTATCTGTCAGTATTTTCGCACTTTTTTTGGCAAGGTTTTGCGCATTTCCTGTTTGTGATCCGAAAAGGATTGTGACCTCCTTAGAGGCTGGTTCTACAGCAACTGGTGCCATCGCTGCAGCAGGAGTTTCGGCTGTTTGAACGGCTGCATTTGCGCTGGCTGATAATGATGCAGAAAGATAGCCATTCAGCCATATTTTCTGACTTTCGGATAAGGTTGGCAAAAGACGGTTCAACAGCTCTGTCTGTTCCTGGTTAAAAGGACTGTTCGTTACTAGTAATTGCAACAATATTCACCTCTTTAAAAAAAATCGATTCATTTTCAACTTTGTTATTTTTAATCATATTTTTCATTCGGAACTAAGATTAGATTCTAAATTTATTAATCCAATAAGACAAATCGGATTTTAGGCAGAATCTTTTTCTGTAAAAAAAGTATATTCTTAGTGCATATATAATTGTACTTTACTGGATGTTAAAGAATTAGTAAAATACATTTAACTTATTGGAGCTATTAATAATCTTAATAATAGCTATTATAATAAATATGAATTCATCTGATGAAAGGGAGTGTTTTTGTTGCAATATGATGCGTTAAAAACATTTGTCACACTTGTAGAAGTAAAGAATTTCACTAAAACAGCTGAAATTCTTTTGATGTCTCAGCCAAGTGTAAGTCTGCATATAAAAAATTTGGAAAAGGAATTTCAAACTAAATTGTTTGAAAGGTCGCCAAAATATTTAAAGGTGACTCCTACTGGAGAAATTCTTTATGACTGTGCAGTTCAGATGATCACTTTATATGAACAGACAAGGCAGAATATATTAGAGCACCATCATGCCATTAAAGGAGATTTAAAAATAGGTGCGAGCTTTACTATAGGTGAGTATATATTACCGCCACTGCTGCTTGAGCTTCAAACAACTCATCCAGATTTGGCCTTACAAGTAACAATTGGTAATACGGAAGAGGTAGTAGAGTCAGTAAGACGCTACCAAGTTGATATTGGGCTGATTGAAGGGCAGACAAATGACAAGGAAATTTCTGTCCATCCCTTTATGGAGGACGAGCTGTTTGTTGTTTCTTCTGCTAAGCACCCACTTGCTAATAAGGAAAAGGTGCCTATGAAGGACCTGCAAAACCAAGCATGGATAACTCGCGAGATAGGTTCAGGTACAAGGGAGTATTTGGATCATGTAATTCGTTCCAACGCATTGAAGGTAGGGACACTTCTGACAATAAGCAGCAACCAGGCAATTAAAGAAACGGTCATTAATGGTATGGGTTTGACGCTTTTATCTAAATGTGTGATTGAAAGAGATATTCAGGCAGGCAATCTTTTTGCAATCACTCTTGAGAAGGAAGTATTCAAAAGGACACTCTCCTATGTATATTCGCCAATTATGAAGGAAAAACAAAACGTAAAAACATTCATTCAAGCATTGAATAAGAAATATCCGTTTCATGAAGAGGAGCAGGATAAATAGATATTCTTTTATATGAAAAAATGCATAAGAAACGGTAAACCGCAAATAGCTAGAAATAAGGCTTTTTTTAGTCTGTCACCTATTGTCTCTTGCGTATTTTGTAGTATGATAACGAAGAAGATTTTTTTCGTTAAAAGGAGTTAAGTTATGAACAAGAAAAATAAGACATTCCGAATTGTCCTATTAGGGATGCTTTCTGCCATTATTATTATTCAAACGACGATCCCGTTTTTAGGATATATACCGATTGGACCGCTTAGTTTGACGATTATTCAGGTGACTGTCATTATCGCAGCAATTGTCCTTGGACCAAAGGAAGGGGCCATTGTTGGTGGTATTTGGGGACTTATCACATTTATCAGAGCATTTGTAGCTCCAACTAGTCCAATTGCGCCAATTGTTTTCACAAATCCGCTTATATCTGTGCTGCCTCGGGTTTTAATTGGTGTTGTTGCTGCATATGTATTTCATCGAATTCTTAGTGAAAAGCTTAGTGAAACAGTAAGAATGAGTATTGCTGGTGTGCTCGGGTCATTAACAAACACTGTTTTAGTACTTGGACTGATCTATTTATTTTATCGTGAGCCATATGCGAACTTTTTAGAAATGGACATGGATAAGCTCTTGCCTGCGCTTTTAACAATTGTAGGTACTAATGGTGTAACAGAAGCAATCCTTTCCGGTATACTTGCGCCCATTATTTCAAAACCGTTATTAAGATTAAGAAAGTAGCCGCCTTGGCTGCTTTTTTTGTGATGTTAATCATTGGCAATAAATGGTGGCTGTCATAATATTTTTTTAAAACGGGAAAATATTAGAGATCAATTTTGGAGGTGAGTTGTTTTGACTACTGTTAAAGAGATAATGACAACTGATGTTAAGGTATGTCAGCCCCATGACGCTATCGTGGAAGCTGCTAAAATTATGCGTGATGTTAATGTTGGGATTGTTCCTGTATGTGAAGGGAAAAAGGTGATTGGAATGATTACAGACCGTGATATTGTCATCCAAGCAATTGCAGATGGCAAAGACGGTAATTCGGTTCATTGTCATGATGTTATGACAACGGATGTAACAACTTGCACTCCAGATATGGATATTCATGAATGTGCTAACATCATGTCAGAACAGCAGATCCGCCGCCTGCCTGTTGTTGAGAATGGAGAGCTTGTCGGTATTTGTGCAATTGGGGACCTTGCAAGAGTCAATATTCACATTGATGAAGCAGGACAAGCCTTAAGTAATATATCTGATCCACTCCATTAATTGCTACAAAAAAAAGACCCACTGTCAAAAGTGGGTTTTTTTGGCATTATGTTTTTTAAGACATGCTGCTTATATTTTATTTCTGCATATGCTAGTATATGGTTATTGGAAAATTATAAATGTTTAATGTTTTAATTCCGACTAAACACCTAGTAAAACTTGTTGACAATATAATCAATTGTGATAAAATTTAGAAAAAACATTGCTTATCAAGAGTGACAGAGGGAATTGGCCCGATGATGTCCAGCAACCTGCAATTGAAAAAAAAGGCAAGGTGCTAAGTCCAACAAAATGGTCTCCATTTTGAAAGATAAGGTAGTGATATTACCTTGTTTCTTTCCGAAGATGGAAAGATTTTTTTATTGCCATGATTAACAGTAACAGTTTTTTGTTTGTAGGAGGGATTTGTTAATGGGGGAAACAACAAATCAACTGGACAAAATTAAAGATCAGTTGGAGGAAATGTTAAAGAATATGAAGTTCGGCTCCATTACTTTAATTGTTCAGGATGGAAAAGTCATTCAAATTGAAAAAAGTGAAAAAATTCGACTTGGTAAATAAAATGCTGACTAGAGAAACTAGAGGCAGTTTTGGCACATATGCATCGTGTTAAAGCTGTCTTTTTTGCGCGTGTAAAACGGTGCAATGCACACAAAGTGAAAGGGAGTATGCAACTTGAGTGATCTATTAACTTATGAAAATATCGATAGTTATAGACTGCCAGCCTTTCCAAGCGATACGGAAACAAAAGGCGCTTTGGAAGTTCTGGAATGGGCCTATGATACTTATGAAGAAGAAATTGTTTATGCTTGCAGTTTTGGAATAGAAGGAATCGTTCTGATTGATCTAATATCGAAGGTAAAAGAAAATGCTAAGATTGTGTTTTTAGATACTGATGTGCACTTTAAGGAAACATATGAATTAATTGCAAAAGTGAAAAAGAAATATCCACATTTGCAAATTGAAATGAAAAAACCAGAATTGACCTTGGACGAGCAAGCGGAACAGTATGGAGATGAGCTTTGGACAACGAATCCTAATAAATGCTGTGATATCAGAAAAATTATTCCGTTGAATTCTGCTCTCTCTGGTTCCACAGCTTGGATTTCAGGCTTGAGAAGAGAACAGGGCGGTGCGAGGGCTAACACTGAGTATATTAATACAGACAAAAAATTTAAAAGCATTAAAGTATGTCCCCTTATTCACTGGACTTGGAAGGATGTATGGAGATACGCTCATAAAAACCAACTTGACTATAATGTTCTTCATGATAATGGTTATCCGAGCATCGGCTGCAGAACATGCACACAGCCTGCGTTCTCAATGGATGATTTACGCTCTGGAAGATGGACAGGAAAAGGGAAAACAGAATGTGGGCTGCATTTACAATAACTAGAGGGAAAAAACTATTATGATGATTATTCTTGCCGGTTTAATGTCGTTATTTTTTGCAATGAACATCGGAGCAAGTGGAGCAGCAGCAAGCCTTGGGGTTGCATATGGTTCAGGTGCTATCCCGAAAAAAAGGCACGCCCTTCTTATATGTGGTGTGGCGATTTTTCTAGGAGCTGTATTAGGGGGAAGCGAAGTAGTCAAGACAATCGGGGAGGACCTTATCCCGAGCAGCTTATTAAACGCAAATATTGTTTTGATTATTTTGTCCTCTGCTGCCCTTTCCCTGTTTATCGCAAATCTAATGGGAATACCCTTATCAACAAGTGAAATCACTGTAGGCAGTGTTGTTGGTGTTGGAGTTGCATATAAAAGTATTTTTATAGGACATATTTTATGGATTGTTTTCTTTTGGGTTCTTATTCCTTTCATTTCTTTTGGGATTGCACTTGCAGCAGGGAAAATGATTATAAGAGCTGAAAGGAAATACAACTGGCTTAAAGCAAGCAAATCGCAGCGGTACTTATCTGTTTTTGTTATTGTTGTTGGCTTTTTTGAAGCATTTTCGGCAGGCATGAACAATGTTGCTAATGCTGTTGGACCAATGGTAGGAGCCAACCTTATTTCGATGAACAGTGGAATTATATTAGGAGGCTTGGCAATCAGTGTTGGTGCTATGCTGCTTGGTGGAAGAGTACTGCAAACAAACGGAAAAAAAATTGTCCAATTCAGCAAGCTTGAGGGCGGGATTATTTCCAGCATAGGAGCAACGTTAGTAACAATTGCCTCTATTTTCGGATTGCCTGTGCCACTGACTCAAGTTACGAGTACAGCAATCATTGGCATTGGCGTTGCAAAGAATGGAATGGTGCTATTCAAAAAGCAAATGATTCATCGCATTATAAAGGTATGGATTGTTTCACCTGTTTTGTCTCTCGTCATATCCTATTGCCTTGTGCAGCTTTTCATCAAAAATGATTTTTACAATGTACTTGTTTTGACAAGTGTATGTATCGCTACATTAGGAACACTAAGTCTTGTTAAATCTATAAAGGAAGACAGTCGCTCTGTATATGAGGATGGGGGCGGCATTTGATAGGGTCAAAGCCGTTTCTATTAAAATATAATACTAATAATATAACTAACTAGTAACTGGAAGGATAGGTGCAAACAATATGGCATTAAGCAAACCTCATGGAGGAACACTAATCAATTTATGGGAACCTAATTATGATATCAGTGGATTAACGAAGGAGCTTGAAATCGATGGGGTTGCATTAAGTGATCTTGAATTAATCGGCAATGGTGCTTTCAGTCCATTGACTGGATTTTTATCTCAAAAGGACTATGAATCTGTTGTACAAAATATGAGGCTTGCTTCAGGGCAAATTTGGAGTATTCCGATTACACTTCCTGTTTCAGAGGAGCAAGCAAATAATCTAGAACTAAACGAAACAGTTAAGCTTGTTCATAATGGAGAGGTCTATGGTGTACTTACAGTGGAAGATAAATTTACACCAAACAAAACAAAAGAGGCAGAGGCTGTTTACCGCACAGCAGACTTGGATCACCCAGGTGTGAAGAAAGTATTTGATAGAGGCGATGTGTATGTTGGAGGAGCTATCAAATTATTAAAAAAACTAAAACGCACTAAATTTGAAAGCTTCTATTTGGAACCAAAGGATACGCGAGAAGTGTTCGAAAATAAAGGCTGGAGCACAGTTGTCGGCTTCCAAACAAGAAATCCTGTGCACCGTGCACACGAATATATTCAAAAGACTGCTTTGGAAACAGTAGATGGTTTATTCTTGAACCCGCTGGTAGGTGAAACAAAATCAGAT
Source organism: Niallia taxi (assembly GCF_032818155.1). Lineage (NCBI taxonomy): Bacteria > Bacillati > Bacillota > Bacilli > Caryophanales > Bacillaceae > Niallia > Niallia taxi. The sequence continues at coordinate 253,057 of NZ_CP102589.1, read as the reverse complement.
GATATTCCTGCAGATGTGCGTATGGAAAGCTACCAAGTGCTATTGAAAAACTACTATCCTGAGGATCGAGTATTTCTTGCTGTTTTCCCTGCTGCTATGCGTTATGCTGGGCCAAGAGAAGCAGTATTTCATGCCCTTGTAAGAAAAAATTATGGCTGCACTCATTTTATTGTTGGACGTGACCATGCTGGTGTTGGCAATTACTATGGCACATATGATGCACAAAGAATTTTCGACCAATTTACATCAGAGGAATTAGGAATTAACCTGCTGTTCTTTGAGCATAGCTTCTATTGCAGAAAGTGCGAAAATATGGCATCAACGAAAACATGCCCTCATGACAAAGAACATCACGAAATTTTATCTGGAACAAAGGTACGCGAGCTTCTAAGAAACGGTGAAATTCCGCCAAGTACATTCAGCCGCAAAGAGGTAGTGGAAGTGCTGATAAGAGGCTTAAAGAACCAAGAGATCCATTCATAATACAGGGGGATACGGAAATGAGCGGCAAAAGTACAAATATTACTTGGCATGACCAGACAGTTTCAAAAGGACGTAGAAGAGAGAAAAGCAAACATCACAGCTATGTATTATGGTTCACTGGGCTTTCTGGTTCAGGGAAATCGTCTGTAGCAAATGCAGTTGCAGAGCGATTGTTTCAGGATGAAACACACACATATGTGCTTGATGGTGATAATATCCGATTCGGAATTAATAAGGACCTTGGTTTCTCGGAAGAGGACAGAAAGGAAAATATTCGCAGAATCGGTGAGGTCAGCAAGCTGTTTGTAGACAGCGGCCAAGTCGTGCTGACAGCATTTATTTCTCCTTTCCGAAATGATCGCGAGGAAGTAAGAGCATTGCTTGAAGATGATGAGTTCGTTGAAGTATATGTGAAGTGCTCCCTTGAGGCTTGTGAGGCGAGAGATCCTAAAGGTCTTTACGAAAAGGCGAGACAAGGAATTATTAAAGACTTCACAGGAATCAGCTCCCCGTACGAGGAACCAGCAAATCCGGAAATTGTGATAGATACAGAAAAATCTTCTATTGAAGATTGTGTAGAACAAATTGTTCAATTTTTGAAAGAAAAAGGCTATTATAGAAACATATAAATGATAGAAAAAAGGAATTATAGTGTCTCGTTTGTGAGAATCCTATAATTCCTTTCTGTTAATATCGCCTGTTTTTAAGGGCTTTACTGCAGCAACAGAGGGAGGGTGAAATTGTGGGGAAAGTATATTTAGTAGGAGCAGGACCTGGAGATCCAGAATTAATTACAGTTAAAGGGCTAAATTGCATTAAAAATGCTGATGTCATTGTGTATGACCGTCTTGTCAATGAGGAGCTACTGCACTATGCAAAACCGAAAGCAGAGCTAATTTACTGCGGGAAGCTGCCGCATCATCATGTGATGAAGCAGGAATTAATCAATCAGACTCTTGTGAAACATGCTAAAAGAGGAAAAATCGTAACAAGGCTCAAAGGGGGAGACCCATTTGTTTTTGGCAGAGGTGGAGAAGAAGCGGAAGAACTAGCTAAAAACCAAATTCCATTTGAAATTGTGCCAGGCATTACTGCAGGCATTGCTGCACCAAGCTATGCTGGCATACCTGTAACGCATAGAAACTATGGTTCTTCCTTTGCATTTGTAACAGGGCATATGAAAAATGGGGAAGAGGATAGCATTAAATGGGAAGCACTATGTCATATTGATACACTTGCAATTTATATGGGTGTGAGAAATCTGCCTAATATAAGAGCAAAGCTGCTTTCCTTCCAAAAAAGCGGAGATACACCTGTTGCTTTAATTAATTGGGGTACAACAAGCAGCCAAAAAACGATTGTCACAACTTTAGACAAGGTAGTAGAGGATGGGGAAAAAGGAAAGATTGAGAACCCGTGTATGATTATTATTGGTGAGGTTGTCCGGATGCGAGAAAAAATCCAATGGTTTGAGAATTCCTTTGAAGATTCATTGGCGAAAGAAGTGGTTTTATAATGGAAGCTGTTTTATATATATGCCATGGCAGCAGAGTAAAGGAAGCAAGTGATCAGGCGATAACCTTCATAAAGGAATGTATGAAGGAAAGCAATTACCCTATCCAGGAATATTCTTTTCTTGAGCTGTCTGAGCCTAGTATCGAGGAAGGCTTCAAGGCATGTGTAGCTAAAGGGGCAACTACTATTTATGCTGTGCCCGTTCTTTTACTGACAGCTGCACATGCGAAGGTGGATATTCCTGAAGTCCTTGATGAGCTTGTGAAGGAATTTCCAGCTATTCAATTGCATTATGGGCGTCCAATTGGTGTTCATGAAAAAATGGCAGAGATTGTGGCACATAAAATTAAGCAGTCAGAATCATATAAAGCAAAGGATGCTCTTGTTCTTTTAGTAGGCAGAGGAAGCAGTGATCCAGATGTCAAACGTGATCTAAGAGAAATAGGAGATATGGTGGAGAGCTCACTTAATGGAATAAAAGTGGAGGATTGCTATTTAACAGCAGCCTCTCCAAGCTTTGAGGATGCCCTTTTGGCTGCAAACCAATCCTCTTACGAAAATATTATCGTAATCCCATATTTACTGTTCACTGGAATTTTGATGAATACGATGAAAAAAACAATAAATTCCCTTTCGAATAAAGAAAAGAAGTATGAGCTTTGCAGCTACTTAGGCTATCACCCATCTATCTCAAGCATTTTAAAAGACAGAATTAAAGAAGCGGCAGAGGCTGATAAATATGTTCCCATTAATGGTTGATATGAAGGATAAGAAATGTGTCGTTGCCGGAGGAGGCAATATTGCACTAAGGAAGGTGCGCGCACTTCTGGAAGCAGATGCAAGAATTACAGTCATCAGCCCTGAAATATGCCCAGAGCTTGAGGAGCTTGAGCGAAAGGGAGTAATTGCAGCAGTAAAAAGAGAAGTGACAGATGTGGATTTTGAAGGTGCCTTTTTTGTTGTCGCAGCTACAAATAATCCGCAAACAAATCATACTATTGCAAGTAAGCTGAGTGACCGCATGCTGGTGACTGATGTTTCAGCAACAGCAAATGGAAATTGTCATGTACCTGCTAGCCTTCAAAGGGGCAGGCTAACATTAAGTGTCTCCACAATGGGGGCAAGCCCGATCTTGGCAAAGAAAATTAAAGAAAGCTGGGTACAAGAGTATGAAGAGGACATGGGGGAATATTTGGATTTTCTGTTTAATGCCCGGGAAATGATTAAAAAGGCCAATTTGACTCCTGCAGATAAAAAAGGTTTGTTGGAGGAAATTACAGATAATAAATATAGACAGTCCTCTTTGTTAAGAAAGGAATTTCAGAAGATTTTCCAAAACTTCTAACAAGAGAGGATGTTAGAGGTTCTTTTGCTTTGCTTTCGATTAAAAGCCTGCCGATATGCTAGCGGCAGGCTATAGTTTATTATTTAGTTTTTACAAATTCCATTACATAACGGACATATTTGTCATCCTTGCACATCCATGCACCGTGATTTCTCTTTAAGAAGTTTTCGCCTTCCTGGAAAGAAGAAAATGTTTCAGGCAGCTTTGTCTTCTTTTTGTTAATGACCCATTGCTGCTTGCCGACTGGGTATAAATAAAACAACTCATCGTGTTTATTTTCATACAGCGTACCTAATGGTGAGTTTTTCTTGTTATAATCGTTCTTTCTTGGGTCTTCCCTTAATGGTTCAAGTGGGAATGTATCTGTCACAAAGCTTTTATATGCTTCATTTGTCATTGTGCAGCCGGATGCCTTAACATGTCCGCCTCCACCATATGTACCAGCAATCTTGGAAACATCGACATGATCATGAATGGTGCGGAAGCCGACCCTTTTTCCGCCGATGTTAAGAATTGCAATATAATCCAGATGAGGATAATCCTTGCCTAACTCATTGCCTAGCTCTGAATGATAGGATTCAGCATAGACAACTCCGGCATAATAACCGTCGACCTGTGCTTGAACTAGCTCGCGCCTTTTCCGGCGAATATAGCGTTCAATTTTCTTTTCTTCTAAGTCGAGAATCTGTTTTTCAACTTCATCAAAGAAGAAGTGATCACTGTTTGTTAGTCTCTCCACCATTTTTTCTACAAATTCATCAAAAGAAATTAAGTAAAAAAGTGCATTAAGCTTTTGGGCGTCAAAGTTTTCATTCTTCTCCCAATCCCAAGTATCGTATTGTCTGACTAGCTCAACAAACTCTGCCATGCTGTCAGAGGCAGTTAGGTGCCCGTTTTTTACAAGGTACTCATACAATAAAGAAGTAGCACAGGTGGATATCCCATCTGCATCCTCTACTAAAACATGTCCCCATTCAAAATCATTAAGATGCAAGGCTGTTTTATGGTGATCAATAAGTTGAACCTTGCCGCCCTTCTTATAATAATCATCAAGCCTGATGGCATTTTCTTCACTGACAGACAGGTCTGTCACAATTAGAAAGGTATCCTCAGGTTTGTGATCAAGGAATCTTTCCACTTCTAGATTAAGGCTGGAAACGGAATTATAGCGGACCTCTACGCTTTCTCCAAAGGCAAGCTTTGCAATGATTCCGCAGCCAACTCCATCCAGGTCGTTATGCGATAATAATTTATACATTTTTTTCACCTCTGCCCAATAGTATAATCTAATATGGAAAAAATAGAACAACTATCTCGAATAATTCTTCTTATTAGAACATAAAAAGAGAAGACCTAAGGATGCTACCTAGGTCATTCATTTACTATCATTCAAAAGAAACAAAAACCTGATAGTTGCCTACTTGCATTTCAACCATATTATCTGACATCTGATAATAGATGTTATTTAAAAGAATGCCACTGCTGATAAGGCTCTCGTGTTCCCTTACTAATGAAAGAAATTCCTGAGACCCGCCAAGCTTTAAATCAATCCGCTTTTCAACAGGCAGGTTTTTCTGCTTTCTTAAGTCTTGAACAGAGCGAATAAAATCTCTTATGAAACCTTCCTGTGCCAACTCAGCAGTGATGCTCGTATCTATTATAACAGTAAAGTTTCTGTTTGATGCCTCACTATAGCCTGACATAGAAGCAGACTTATAAACAAGCACATCTTCCTTTTGAAGCTCTACTTGCTGCCCATCAAGATTTAAAGTTAATTGCCCATTATGAAGAAATTGCTCAATCTCTTTCTGTGTCAGAGTGGAGAGGGCGTTATGAACAGGATTTGCCAGCTTGCCAAGGCGCTTGCCTGCATTTTTAAAGTTAAGCTTAAGGCTATGCTGAATATATCCCTTACTCGATTCGGCCCAATCTATCTGTTTCACATTCAGCTCACTCTTGATGATTTCACTAAAGCTTCGCAGTACATCAGAAGTTAGTTCGTTTGAAACGATTGCCATCATGGCCAAAGGCTGTTTTGTTTTGACTTGAGTCTGATGACGAATGCTTCTACCAAGCTCCACAATTTCTCTGACTGCGCTCATTTTTTGCTCAAGCTCTAAATCAATGGTCAATTCATCGGTTTTTGGGAAATCTTCCAAATGGACACTTTTTCCTGTCAGCTTATAATGGATATCTTCAGCTGTAAAAGGTGTAAATGGTGCAAGCAGCTTTGTTATTTGCACAAGCAGATTATAAAGGGTATGGTAAGCGCATGTTTTGTCTGCGGTCATTCCTTCACTCCAGAACCGCTCTCTGTTTCGGCGGATATACCAGTTGCTAACATCCTCAAGCAGATTGCCGATATGCCTTGCTGCGTTTGTCAGCTGGAAGTTTTCCATTTCCTTGTTTACTTGTGATACAGTCGAAGCAAGACGGGAATTAGCCCATTTGTCCATTAATGTTAACGAACCAGCTTCAATAGATGATTTTGGATTAAATCCATCAATGTCAGCGTACAGCTTATAGAAATGATGAAGGCTTGTTAATGTATCGACTAATTTAGACTTTGCTTCTTGGACATTTTTAACTGAAAATCTTTTCTGGTTCCATGGAGCGCTGTCTTCGATCAATGCCCATCTTAGCGAGTCAGCTCCGTATTCATGGATGAGCTCAACCGGATCAAGTGCATTTCCTTTGCTTTTAGACATTTTCTGGCCATTTTCATCAAGTACATGGCCTGTTGCTAATACATTTCTATATGGCAGTTCTCCATTATAAAGTGTAGATACAGCTAATAAGGAATAGAACCAGCCGCGTGTTTGGTCAATTCCCTCAACAACTACGTCTGCTGGATACTGGCTTTTCCATAGTTCCTTGTTTTCAAATGGAGCATGATATTGTGCAAAAGGCATGGAGCCACTGTCGAACCAAACGTCGATTACCTCAGGTGTGCGCACCATTAGCGTGCTACAGGAAGGACAAGGGAAAGTTATATTATCAACATATGGCTTATGAAGCTCAAGCTCATCCAAATTACTGTCTGTTAGGTTCGCTAAATCAGCGATGCTTTTTGGAGCCGTTTGTTTCTTGCATGCAGGACATTCCCAAACATTCAAAGGTGTTCCCCAATACCTGCTGCGGCTGATGTTCCAATCTACCATTTGTTCTAGGAAATTCCCGAAGCGACCATCCTTTATATGGTCTGGATACCAGTTTACCTGCTGGTTATTTGCTATCATTGCGTCCTTCACAGCTGTTGTTTGGATGAACCAGCTTTCAAGTGCATAATACAGAAGGGGCGAATCACACCGCCAGCAATGAGGGTAGGAATGTTCATATTTTTCTTTATGAAATAATAAGCCTTTTTCATGAAGCAGCTTGATGATATCCACGTCACAGTCTTTAACAAATCTGCCTGCTAGTGGAGTGACTGCTTTTGTATATTTACCGCTCCCATCAACGACCTGAACAAAGGAAAGATCATTTTCTTGGACAAGACGATAATCGTCTTCCCCGTATGCAGGTGCGATATGGACAATGCCTGTTCCGCTGTCTGCTGTAACAAAGTCTCCGTTGACGACATAATGGCCCTTATCGACAGTGATGAAGGAGAATGGTGCTTCATAGCGAAGTCCGAGTAATGCACTACCTTCTATTGTTTCGAGAATAACGCTGTCAGCTGACATAGCCTTTTGGGCAAGAGCTTTAGCTGTTATATGGATTTCAGTACCTGTCTGTATCCGAACATATTCAAGCTTTGCGTTAACCGCAAGTGCAACATTTGCTGGCAATGTCCAAGGAGTTGTCGTCCAGCCGAGGATAAACTCGTTATCTCTGTCTTTTAGTTTGAATTTTACAGTTGCGCTTAAGTCTTTAACATCTTTATAGCCTTGCGCAACCTCATGGGAGCTTAAGGATGTTTGGCAGCTAGGGCAGTAGGGAGAAACCTTATGTCCTTTGTATAGCAGTCCTTTGTCATGAATGGTGCCGAGGATATGCCAAACAGACTCAATGTATTCATTGCTCATTGTCATATAAGGATTCTCCATGTCCACCCAATAACCTAATTCCTTCGTGAAATCCCGCCATTGCTTTTCATAGGAAAAGACGCTCTCCTTGCATTTTTGAATAAATGCCTCTACTCCATAGTCCTCAATTGCTTGCTTACCAGAGATGCCTAAAGCCTTCTCCACACCAAGCTCAACTGGCAAACCATGTGTGTCCCAGCCAGCCTTGCGGACGACCTGCTTACCTGCCATTGTCTGGAAACGAGCGATGATATCCTTTATTGTTCTGCCAAGTGCATGGCCTACATGGGGCATACCATTAGCAGTAGGTGGACCCTCGTAGAAAACAAAGGATTCTTGATCCTTTCTTGCTGTTACTGATTTTTCAAAAATATGCTCTTGCTCCCAAAATAAGCGTATCCTTTTCTCTTTTTCTGCTTGCGTTTGCTGTTGGCTTTTTTCCATGATAAAACCTCCTTTAAGGTGAATGCTTACCAGAAAATACCGGAACATGACAGCTTGAGTAAATAAAAAACACTCGTCCCTATAAAAAGGGACGAGTGTTGTATACCCGCGTTACCACCCAAATTCTGCTGCAAAAAGCAGTCAGCTCTTAGTCAACGTACCATCATACGTGTTCCTTGTTAACGGTGGAAGTCCCGGCAAGGCTTACTCATATTTCAGCCTTGCATCTCAGAGATGATGTTTCTGTCTGGATTCATTTGCCGGCTTCCACCATACCCGGCTCGCTGTAAACTCATGCCAAGACGTACTTGTTCTCTTCATCGATTTTTATAAATTCTGGAATGTTTTGTATATAATAGCACTTATCATCTCTTTATACAAGAGATAATAGCTGTAGTAGTATACTATACGGAATTAGTGTTTTTTAGTGACTGTAAATAATGGGAAATTGCCAATAAGGGATAGATTTTGCTGTAGCTATGGTAATGAATATAGAATTGTCCAGGCAGCCCAATTCCTGTAGGATAGGTGCTGCTCAGCGTATCCTTGTTTGCTGTTAAAAGAAATTTTAGTCCTCTTGTAACTGCCTCACTTTTCGATTCACCTGCGGCAACCAGGGCATCAATTGCCCAAGCAGTCTGCGAATCTGTACTAAAAGGAAGGGCGATAAACATGCGCTTTTCACTGCTTCGGCATGATTCACCCCAGCCTCCGTCCTGTCTTTGAATGGCTTTCAACCACTTGACACCTTTTTGGATACTCGCATGTTTTTCGGAAAATCCAGCAGCCCTTAAGCCAGTGATTGCTGCCCATGTCCCATATATATAGCAAACACCCCAGCGCCCGTACCAAGAGCCGTTCTTCTCTTGGTTGTCTAGGAGCCATTGAACAGAGGCCTTTAAGTGAGGGTGATTTTCTGTTAAACCGGCAAAATTCCCTAAATATTCGAGTACTCTGCCTGTCAAATCTGGTGTAGATGGATCGACAGCAGCATCTTTGGCATTTTCAATTGGCACATGCTGAAGAAGCTCCCAATCTGTATTTTTTTCGAATGCTCCCCAACCGCCATCTTTGTTTTGCATGGACAGAAGAAAGTTAGTCCCACGCTGCCAGGCTTCGTGAATGACCTTATTATTGGCAGCTGATCTTGTTAAGGCTCTTAACGCAGCAGAGGTGTCATCATTATCTGGATTATTTGTATTAATGTCAGAAAACCCCCAGCCTCCAGGAGAGGTCCCTTTGTTATGAACATGCCAGTCTCCTAATTTTGTGTGCTGCTTTTTTAACAGATAGTCAACAGATTTGGAGATGAAATCATCGCTCGGCAAACAGCCTGCCTCTTGAAGGCTATAGCTTATTAATGCTGTGTCCCATACTGTGCTTGTTGAGTTCTCTAAATGGGCATGTGTTCCTGTTTTGTCAATAAGGGCGGAGAGTCCTGACATAGCCTTTTGAATAACAGGTGAGTCTTTACGATAGCCGAGTGACAGGAGCCCATAAATCATAAAAAAGGTTGCACTTGCATAGCTGTATAGTGTCCCATCCTCCTCGAGCCGGTCTAATATATATTTCTCAGCATAGTAATAGCCAAGCTGATGAAGGTAGCTGGGCCATTTCCCAATCCTTTTCATTTCCTTCCAAACAAAAGAGAAAGGAGATCTTTCATCTTCTAAATACTCTATGTCAGGGGAGGGTTCGTCGTTTCTAATATGAAGGTCACTTAGGTTTGGTTTGTTTTTGGCTTTGATGGTGAATTTTTTATTAGAGGCAAGGAGCATTGGGATGAAATGAATACGCGCATATGCGCTGAATTGAAAGAAATTTACTGGTTGAAAGGACGGCAGCAGCAAAAAAGTCATGGGTACATAAATCATTTTAGACCATGGATAAAGCCCATTGACTGAAAGCATCCACCTAATCATAAAATGTGCTTTAGAAATACCTCCGTTTTTTACTATAAAGGACTTTGCTTTTTTCATGTTTTCATCAGTACGATTCACATAACCAGAATATAAAAGGGCTGTATATGCGATGATTGTTGCAGATAAATGACCGTTCGGTTCATCTTGATATGCTTTCCAATAACCTTCCTTCTGTTGTGAGGCTTTTAATGAGTCAACAAGTAGCTTAATGTTTTCTTCCTCTGTTTTCATATCCAGCGCTCTGCATGTAATGATAAAGAAGGCATCTGTCATTAAACTGCCTTGAAAACGAAAGCGAAAGGAGCCGTCTTTAAATTGGAGGCTCGCAAGTTCAGCTACTCTCCGTTTTTGTTCCATAACAATCAGTTCTGTTTCCAAAGTAATCACCTCGGGTAACGATATTCTATTTTCTAAGGTATGCGGCTTAGCTGGGTTATCATGATTGAAAAGGGAAAAGAAAAAAATGGAAGCGGTTTTTATGAGCAAGAATTGAGGTATATGGAAAGAAAATAAACTGCAGAAAGAGGAGATTGTATGGTTCGGAAATTAGAGCTTGTGTTTGATGCAAATGCAGAATTAGGAGAAGGACCGTTTTGGGATGATAAGAAGGAACTGCTGTATTGGGTTGATATTGATAACAGAAAAGTTTGTATCCATAATCCGGGCAAAAATGAAAATAAGGAAGTAGTACTTTCACAAAAAGTCAGTGCCATTATTCCAACTCCTGAAGGGAATAAAGCAGTTGTTGCGTTAGAAAATGGCTTTCACTATTTAGACCTGGACAGCGGGGAATTGCAGGCTATATTTGATCCAGAGGAGCATTTGCCTGCTAACAGGTTTAATGACGGAAAATGCGACACACAAGGTCGTTTCTGGGCAGGAACAATGAGTACAGAGGATGAGAAGGAGAAAGCAGCATTATATTGTTTAGAGAAAGACGGGTCCATTACGAAGAAGGTCGATAAGTTAAGCACTTCTAATGGGTTGGCCTGGTCCTTAGACAATAAGTACCTATATCTTATCGATACACCTGTACAAAAGGTATATCAATTTGATTTTGATTTGGATTCTGGTGATATTGACAATAAGCGTGCTATCATTGATTTTTCAGATGAAGAAGGCTTCCCTGATGGAATGACGATAGATGAAGAAGGAATGCTGTGGATTGCCCATTGGGGAGGCGGACAGGTCTCAAGGTGGAATCCAAATAGCGGAAAGAAATTAGAGGCAATCAATGTGCCAGCACCAAATGTCACTTCCTGTGCATTTGGCGGAGAAAATGCTCAGGAACTGTATATCACAACAGCACGAACAGGTATGAGTACAGAGGAGCTGGAAAAATTCCCGTTAGCAGGAGCGCTTTATAAATGCAAGATGGATGTGAAAGGATTTCCTGGGAATTATTTTGGCGGCTGAAACACTTGAAAGAGAAAAAAGATTCATGGTAATGTATCCATGAATCTTTTGTTTGATTATTTTTAGCTTCCAGATGGTTTTGCGTTTTGATTTTGGAAGATTGCCAGCTTATCAACGAGATTTTTGCTGGCAGAATCTAAGCCAATGATATTGACTGTATTGTCATTTTCACGGAGCTTAAGAACAACTTTATCAATGGCTCCAACAGCAGAGTCATCCCAAATATGGGATTCAGAAAAATCAATAACGATATTTTTGTTCTGGTATGCGTTGTTAAATGCGGCTACAAAGCTGTCAACAGATGCAAAAAACAGTTGGCCCTGCACAAAGAATTTATGCTCATTTTCCGTAAATTTCTTCGTGACATTAACATGTGATATCTTCGCTGCAAAAAAGACAGCACTCAAAATAACACCTGCAATGACTCCTTTTGACAAGTCATGTGTAGCAACTACAATAACAACTGTAACAAGCATGACAATTGCGTCTGTTCGCGGAGCTTTTACTAAGTATTTGAAGGAAGACCAATCAAATGTGCCAATACAAACCATAATCATAATGCCAACAAGCACTGGCATTGGTATTTGTACAACAAGATCTCCTAACACAATGATTAAAAACATTAAAAAAGCTCCTGCGACAAAGGTGGAAAGTCTGCCCCTTCCCCCTGATCTTACATTAATTCCAGATTGGCCAATCATAGCACAGCCAGCCATACCACCGAAGAAGCCGGTAATGATGTTAGCAATCCCTTGTCCTCTAGCTTCTCTGTTCTTATTGCTGTCTGTGTCTGTTGCATCATCAAGAATACTCGCTGTGAGCAGTGACTCTAATAACCCTACAACTGCCATGGCGATGCTATATGGAAAGATAATGGCAAGTGTTTCAAAGTTGAAAGGAATATCTGGAATCAAAAATGATGGCAAGGTTTTTGTTATATTGCCTAAATCACCCACAGTTTCAAGCTGCATATTCCCAAAAATAGATGCAATTGTTAACAATATAATAGCAATTAAAGGTGCTGGGACGACTTTAACATATCTAGGCAAAATATAAACAATCAATAAAGTGATTGCTACGAAAACATACGTCATATTGGAAATCCCGAGGAAATGGGGCATTTGTGCCATAAATATTAAGATGGCAAGGGAATTTACAAATCCAATCATAACTGCTCTTGGTATGAACTTCATTAGCTTGGCAATTTTAAAAATGCCAAAAACCACCTGGAAAACTCCTGTAAGAATTGTTGCTGCAAACAAATATTCCAGCCCGTAATCTCTTACTAATGGCCCCATCAGCAATGCCATCGCCCCTGTTGCCGCAGATATCATCGCAGGTCTTCCGCCAGCAAAAGAAATGATTATGGCAATACAGAAGGAAGCATATAACCCAACCATTGGGTCAACACCTGCAATAATCGAGAAGGCAATTGCTTCTGGGATCAATGCCAATGCAACGACGATACCTGAAAGAATATCGGCTCGGACATTGAAAAACCATTCACGTTTTATTTTTTCTATCAAAATTATTCACCTCATTATAGTTGGCAAGTTTCAATAAGGAGAATTGTAACAGAAATTTTCCCAAAAGGGAATATATATTGGGACGATTTTTACAAAAGGCATTTTCCTATCTATAATAATTAATAGTAGAAATAACAAGGGAGGCATAAAGATGATATTTGGCTATATGCGGCCTGCCCAGGAGGATACGGATTGTAAGCTTCAGGAACAGGAGCTTACTGGTTTATGCGCAAAGTTAGTAAAAGAAGGGCACTCCTCAGCAAAAAAAAGAACGGTGCTTCACCAGCTGCTAGAGCAGTTAAATAAGGGAGACAAAATTGTCGTATGCAGATTGTTTACACTAGCAGACTCTAGCAGGCATCTTTTTGAATTACTGGAGATCCTCGAGCAAAAGGGAGCCTATTTGCAAACATTGCATGAAGATATTGATATGGAGCAGCAAAAAGAATATTCCTTGAAGAAAATGGTCGGACATTTAGTTGAATTTCAAAATGAAATCATTAGTGAACGAACTAAAAAGGGAATGGAATTTGCGAAGAAAAAGGGGATATCGACAGGAAGACCCCGTAAAGCAGATGAAAATGTAAAAAAGGCCATTGAAATGTATCAAAGTAAAAGATATAGCTTAAATGAAATTAAAGAGGCCACAGGTATAAGCAAATCTACGTTATACCGTTATTTAGAAAACTAATAAAAGGCGGTGAGCTTATGCGAAAAGTTGAGGTGTGCACATATAAGGAAGAGTGGAGTTCTCTGTTTGAAGAAGAAAAACGGCAGCTTGAGAATATTTTCGGCGAGGTAATACTGGAAATACATCATATTGGAAGCACGAGCATACATGGCATGAATGCAAAACCCATTATTGATATAATGCCTGTTGTTACAAATATACATAATGTTGAGAAGTTCTATAACGAAATGGCTGAATTGGGCTATGAAGCGAAGGGGGAGAATGGGATTTCCGGCCGAAGATATTTGCAAAAAGGCGGAGATGAACGCACACATCATCTCCATATTTATGAGAAAGATAATAAGGACATATTCCGTCATCTTGCATTTCGTGATTATTTGCGTGTAAACAAGGAGGATGCTAAACAATACGGTGATTTAAAAGCAGCATTAGCACAAAAGTACCCCAATAATATAAACGCTTATATAATGGGAAAGCATGAAGTTACAGCAGCTCTAGAGCAAAAGGCATTAGCTTGGGCGAACCGCAAAAAAAACACCTCTACTTCTTAAATTAAAAACTTCCGCAAATACAGTCTCCATTTTATTAGCTAGACTAATAATAAAAAAAAGGAAAAAGGAGAATATTAAGTATATCAACTTTGCGCGGGAGGAAAATCATGCCAGAACAGAAGATAGAGCTTACCTCGACTGAGATAGCTTCGTTATGGACCTCTTATATGAATAACACGATGAGTAAATGTGTGCTAAGCCATATGAAACAGTATATTACAGATAAAGAGATAGCCGAGGTTGTGGAAAGTGCGAATTCAATCTCCATCAAGGAAGTGGATAAGCTTCAGCATATCTTTCATGAAGAGAATTTTGCACAGCCATATGGTTTTACAGATAAAGATGTTCATCTTGATGCCCCTGCTTTATTTACAGATACCTTCTCTTTAATTTATATAAATCATATGGCAAAAGCAGGGATGCTTGCCTATAGTGGTTTCACTGCTATGAGCTATAGAGAAGATATCATTGAGCACTTTATTTTATCCCTGCAATTAACTGTTAAGCTCTATCAACACAGCAATGATGTGTTAAGGAAGAAAGGCTTGTTAGTCCGGTCACCTTACATTTTGCCGCCTTCAAATATAGATTATATTGACAGTAACAGCTACTTAAGCGGTTTAAATTTCTTCCATAAAAAGCGTCCATTAAATGCAATCGAGATATCTCATTTATTCATGAATATCCAAACGAATAATATTGGCTATAAAATCAGTCTTGCCTTTGGACAAACTTCTGACAATATAGATGTCCAGGAATACATGGTTAGGGGTAAGGATATTTCGAAAAAACATGTAAAAATTTTTGCGGACACTTTAATTGATGGAAATATTCAGAGTCCGATGTCATCTGATATTGGAATAACGCAATCAACAATCAGAACATTCTCAGATAAATTAATGATGTTTCATATGGCCCTATTGAGCGCATCAGGAATCGGCAATTATGCAACAGCTGCTGGTGCGAGCCAAAGGAGTGATATTGCCGTCAATTATGAACGTCTTTCCTTCGAAATAGCTCAATATGCAAAGACTGGGGCAAATATTATGATCAAAAACAGCTGGCTTGAGCAGCCTCCAGCAACAGCGGATAGGGAAAAACTTATTAAAGAGAAGCAATCGGAGTAAACATGAATGCTTTCTATTAAAGTAAAATAAAGACAAAGCCTGCACAAAAAGTGATGGCTTTGTCTTTATTTATGTAGCAGGGTTTTTTAAATGCTGTTGAATTATGTGAGCGCTTTCTTCTAATATGTACATTACTGGCATTTGGGAGGTGATATTAGAATCTCCCAAAAACACTTCTGTCACATAATAGGCAATGTTTATGTCTGAAATTTTTGCAAGCTGGCAGTTTTTGTTGTTCGTGATACTTACAATGTTGGAGCCTTCCATTTTAAGTTGGTTAGCTAAATTAAGGGTGAAATCTGTCTCACCAGAAACAGAGAGAATGATGGAAGTGCTGTTTTTTAATTCTTTACTGTTTATCGGATAAAAAGGGTCTTTAATATAAGAGGAAAATTTGCCAAGACTAGAAAAATACCTTGCGCCATACTCAGCGAGTATTCCTGAGCTCCCTGTACCTACAAAAATGATTTTGTCTGTCCGCAGCACAAGCTCTGCCATTTTTTGAATATGTGATTCGAAATTTCCCTTCATCGTCCGTTCAAGAAACTCAGATAGATAGTACTTTGTAGATTTTAAATTCTCTTGCTCATTTCTGTCCAAAAACAGCTTGAGCTTCACTTTAAATTCTGAAAAACCATCACAGTTAAGCTTTCGGCAAAAACGTAAAATACTTGAGGTGGATACATGGGTTTGATCTGACAGCTCTCTTATCCGCATATAAATGACCTTATCGCTGTTTTTCGTGATGAAGTTGTAAAGAATCATTTCCAATTCATTAAATGTTTGGACCATCTCTCTTGTAAACAGGTTGATCTCCTCCTAAGCTAGGATTTGTTCTTTTTAGCATTTATTTCAAACCACATTATAACTATAAAACAACATGTGCCATAATTGAAACAATTTCCTTAAAATGAAACAAAAATCTAAGTTACGAAATGTTATTGATAAATTAATGAAAGCGTATACAATACAATACAAGGAGGAGTTAACAAAGAATATATAGGAGAAAAATTAGGAGGGGTTCATAATGAAAAAGCTTTTATTAGTTTGTGCAGCAGGAATGTCTACAAGTTTGTTAGTTAACAAGATGAAGGATGCGGCAGAGGAGAAAGGAATAAGCATTGAAATCTTTGCATTGCCAGTATCAGAATGCCAAAGTGTTGCTGATCAAGTCGATGTTGTTTTATTAGGGCCTCAGGTTCGTTACCAAAAGCCACAGGTTGAGTCCATTATTGCTGGCAGAGTACCGGTAGAGGTAATTGATATGAGAGCATATGGAACGATGAATGGCAAAGCTGTTTTAGACAGAGCACTTGAACTGCTGTAGGAATAAAAATATAGAAAAATAAGTCAGGCAAGACCTCCTGTACATCATGAAAAAACATCCATCTGCCTGTCAAACAGATTCTACATCTAAAGGGTGCAGAATTATAATTTAATAGGGGGAGTAACATATGGGCTTTATGGCCAATTTTGAAAAGTTTGCTGAGAAGGCTTTGGTGCCTGTTGCGTCTAAATTGAACTCACAGCGGCATATTGTAGCAATTCGGGATGCATTTATTTTATCTTTTCCGATTACCCTTGCTGGTTCACTTATCGTTTTGCTCAATTTTGCTGTTTTGGCGCCAGACGGATTTATCGCTAAAATATTATTTCTTCATAAGCTATTTCCAGGCTTAGCTGACCTGCAATCCGTTTTTTCTCCGGTACTAAACGGATCAACGAACATTTTGTCCATGTTCATCGTCTTTCTCGTAGCAAGAAATATGGCCATCTCACTTAAATCAGATGAACTGCTGAGCGGTTTAACGGCATTGTCCACCTTCTTTATTATTTATCCGCCATACACTGCGGTAGAAGGCACAAGCTTCTTGACAACGCAATGGGTGGGAGCACAAGGGCTTTTCGTAGCAATAATTGTTGGTTTGCTTGTTGGGGAATTTTTCAGTGTGCTTTCCAAGTCGAAGAAATTGCAGATAAATATGCCAGCATCTGTCCCGCCTGCTGTTGCACGGTCATTTAAGGTGCTGATTCCGATCATTATTATTACGGTGGCGTTCGCAATTGGAAACGCTATTATTAATACTTTTTATCCAAAAGGCTTGCATGAATTTATTTATGCTGTCATTCAAACACCGTTAAAGCATTTGGGCACTAATATCTTTTCACTTGTCATTTTGGCAATTGTTTCAAACCTTTTATGGGTTTTCGGTATTCATGGTCCTAATACAATTGCTGCTATCCGTGAGGCTATGTTTGCTGAAGCAGGTCTTGAGAATTTAAACTATGTGGCAGAGCATGGTTCTGCATGGGGCGCTCCATATCCTGTGACATGGGCAATCAATGATGCCTTCGCTAACTATGGTGGTTCGGGTATGACCTTAGGTCTATTAATTGCGATATTTATTGTCGCAAAACGGAAGGATTACCGAGATATTGGCAAGCTTTCCATAGCTCCAGGTTTATTCAATATCAATGAACCAGTTATTTTCGGTTTACCTGTCGTGCTTAACCCAATCTTAATCCTGCCGTTTATATTGGTTCCTGCTATAAACATTATTATCGGCTATGCTGCTATTGTTACAGGACTGATTCCGCCTATCGCTTATTCAGTGCCGTGGACAACACCTGGGCCGCTGATTGCATTCCTAGGAACTGGCGGAAACTGGCTCGCACTAGTCGTTGGATTTGTCTGCTTGGCTGTTTCGACACTCATTTATATTCCGTTTGTAATGGCAGCAAACAAAGCTGCTGCTGACAACAATATTGGCTCTGGTGATTCGGAGAAATCAGCATAATAAAATGAACGAATATACTTTTGAGTTTTATTGTGGTCAAATCAGATTTGTAAAAGAGTTTTTTGCGGAATATGAGGACAATTATGTGTCAACAACTGTGGAGCAAACCAGCAGAATAAAAGTACTAGTCATAGTGAAGACATTGCTTTCTACACAGGAAGCGTTAAAACATCTTGAAAATGTTTTTAAACAATCTAAATTTGGTTGTGCACTTCATTTTACGGCAAAAGCTGTTGGTGATCCCTTTTAATAAAAGCAAAGAGGCCTCTATAATAAAGAGGTCTCTTTGCTATGCTAAAAAACTAAAGGCTCATGGTGTACCAAAAAAATTACTTAATGGGCAATACAGTGGAGGACTTGATTTCCCTAAGTGCAAGGCTAGTATTGATTTTTGAAATACCAAGCTTGTTCAGTTTTTTAATAAAGCTTTCTAATCCTCTTGTGTCTTTATTGGCAACCTTTAAAAGGTAATCATATTCGCCTGTCAAACAGTGACATTCCAAAATTTCCTCCATCTTGCTTAAGACATCTTCAAGCTCTGCGATTGCCTCTTCCTGGTGAATATTAGTGGAGATAGAGATATAGCATAATAAATCAAAGCCCAGCTTGTTATGGTTAAGAATGGCAACCTGCTTGTCAATGAACCCTTCTTTTTCCAAGCGTTTAATGCGAGCATGTGTGGCAGGTGGAGACAAGTTAACAAGCTTAGCCAGTTCTGCATTAGAGAGCTGTGCGTTTTTTTGCAACAAGTCCAATAGATTTAAGTCAATTCCATCAATTACTTTATTAACAATGGTTTCCATCGAATTTATCCACCTTTCTTTTATTCAGTATTCTCCTTCAGAAAGTAGCTGAAAATGAAGATAATTACGTTAACCTATATAATACTTAATAAAATTTTGTATTTACTGTATTATACAAAATTTTATACCGTTATAGAAGACGCGGTGATACGATATTAACAAGAATAACGCATGTTGCTTGTGCGAAGGAGCTGTTAGTATGCCGTATGTTTTTCTGCTGATTACGAGTTTTTTATTTGGGGGGAATTTTGTTTTAGGTAAATCACTTGTTGGTCATGCATCCCCAGGCACGCTGACAAGCTTGAGATGGGTGCTTGCTGTTATATGTTTAATGCCAATCATTTGGAGACAAGAGAAACGACTTATCCCTCCAAAGGAAGCATTACTACCTTTAATCTTAATGGGATTAACAGGAGTGGCTGCTTTTAATCTCCTGCAATTTCGTGCACTTGAGTACACATCAGCCAGCAATGTTGGCTTAATCTCCACATTAAATACCATTTCAATTGCTTTGTTTTCCTTCCTTTTTTTAAAGGAAAAAATTAATCGCTGGCAGGTCGCTTCCATGCTGTTATCCCTTTTTGGAGTTCTGCTCGTATTAACAGAAGGAAGGCTAGGATTGTTGTTGGAACTGCGCTTTAATAAAGGAGATCTATACATGATTGCAGCTGTTTGCATATGGGGCATTTATTCTGTGTGCAGCAGATGGGCAATGAGAAAAACATCTCCGCTAATGGCAACATTTGCTTCTGGGGCAATTGGTGTTATTCTGCTGTTACCGTTTAATGCTGTTGATTTCTCCATTACGAATATGAATGCTTCCTTTATAACATCAATCATCTATACTGGTGTTGTTTCAACTGTCATATGTATGGTGCTTTGGAATATTGGAGTTCAAAAGCTCGGTGCTACCGAAGCAGGTTTATTCCTTAACTTCAATCCGATATTTACTGCGATTCTGGCATTTATATTTCTTAATGAAAAAATGAGTTGGATGCAGGCCATAGGCAGCATTGTTGTTATAGCCGGCTGTTACT
Organism: Niallia taxi; assembly: GCF_032818155.1. Lineage (NCBI taxonomy): Bacteria > Bacillati > Bacillota > Bacilli > Caryophanales > Bacillaceae > Niallia > Niallia taxi. The sequence continues at coordinate 233,371 of NZ_CP102589.1, read as the reverse complement.
TATTCACAAAGCTGAAAAAAATTTCTGATCATCAATTAAAGGATAGTTCGGTCCATTTAGAAGAGGGGAATTCGACAATATTCGTGCATGGAAAAAAGTAGTTCTTCCTATTTTAGTCGAAATTTACTATAATATATGTACACATAAGCAAGGGGGGATTTCATATATTGGAGTCTCCTTTTGTTTGTATAAAAATTTATTATAGAATATAGCAAGTGAGCAATGAGTTTTTACTGTTTCCGCTTTTGTTGTATAGTTAAATATAAATGTAAAAAAAATTGATAGAACAGGATGTTGAAATTATGAGTGAAAAACCATATAGAGTACTTCTTTACTATAAATATGTAACTATTGAGAATCCAGAAGAATTCACTAGCGAACATTTAGCGTTTTGTAAGGAGCTTGGTTTGTTAGGACGTATTCTTGTATCTTCTGAAGGAATTAATGGAACGGTTTCTGGAACAGTTGAACAGACAGATAAATATATGGAAGCATTTAGACAAGACCCACGTTTGGCAGATACTGTTTTTAAAATAGACGAAGAAGAAGGACATGCCTTCAAAAAAATGCATGTACGTCATAAGAAAGAATTGGTTAACTTAAGTCTTGAAGATGATGTTAATCCATTAGAATTGACTGGTAAGCACTTGAAACCAACTGAGTGGTTTGAACAAATGCAAGATCCTAATGCAGTTATTATTGACGCTCGCAATGATTATGAATTTGACCTAGGTCATTTCAGAGGGGCAATCAAGCCTGACATTGAAACATTCCGTGAGCTGCCACAATGGATTGAAGACAACCGTGAAATGCTTGAAGGAAAGAAAATTCTGACTTACTGTACAGGTGGAGTTCGTTGTGAGAAATTTTCAGGATGGCTTAAGCGTGAAGGATTCGATGATGTATCACAGCTTGACGGTGGTATCGTAACATACGGTAAAGATCCAGAGGCACAAGGTAAGCTTTGGGATGGGCAATGCTATGTATTCGACCAACGGATTAGCGTCCCAGTTAACAGAGTGGAGCATGTAGTTGTTGGTAAAGATTACTTTACAGGAGAACCATGTGAGCGTTACGTGAACTGTGCAAACCCAGAATGTAACCGTAAAATCCTTGCTTCACCAGAAAGTGAAGAGAAATTTATGAAGAGCTGCAGCCATGAGTGCCGTACACATCCAAGAAACCTATATGTGAAAGCAAATGAGCTAACACCAGAGCAGGTTGAAGCTAGAGTGAAAGAAATTGCGGAATGGGAAGCTAACCATTCAAGCAACTTAGCATAATAAAAAAAAGCTGTTTTCCTATTAAGGAAAACAGCTTTTTTATGGATGTTACAGTTCGATGCTCTCTCCAAGCTGAAGAACCTTGCCTTTAATGCCGCGTTCTTCCAACGCTTTGACAAATGCGTCTCCATCTTGTTCGATAGCAGGGAAAGTATTGTAGTGGATAGGGATAATCAATTTCGCTTTGTACCATTCTGCAGCCAAAACAGCATCTTCTGGTCCCATTGTATAGTGGTCACCAATTGGAAGGAATGCTACATCAATATCATGTCTATCTCCGATAATCTTCATATCACCGAAAAGGCCTGTATCGCCTGCGTGAAGAATTGTTTTTCCTTCTGCCTCAATGACAAATCCAGCAGGCATTCCGCCATAAAGAATGTTTTTGTTTTCTTCGTCAATTATTCCTGAGCTGTGGAAGGCATGAGTCATTTTCGCTTTTGCAAATTGGAGATCCAATGTACCGCCAATATTCATTCCAATTGTCTCTGCGCCCTTCCAGGACATGTATGCGGCCAATTCAGGGATTGCTACAATTGGTGCGTTATTTGCTTTAGAGATTGGTGCTGCGTCCAAAATATGATCTCCATGAGCATGTGTCAACAGCACAGCATCCACACTTATATCCTCCACACTAACTTTAGCTGCAGGATTGCCGCTAATGAAAGGGTCAATAATAAGTGACTTTCCGTTTGCTTCTATTACAATTGTTGACTGTCCGTGATATGTAATTTTCATCATACCATCTCCTCTTTTTAGCTTTCTAATAATGACGCTAATTTTCACTATTTAGATTAGAATAGTTTAGCCGCTTTTGCCAAGCAATATGCTTGAACTATCGTTTTGAAGTCAGCTCTTAATTTCGGAGAGGAATGTATTATAGGAAGATGCCAATTTAGCTTTTTCATCTACAGACAGAGTAGAAATAGGCTCACGACAATAACCTGCATGAATACCTTGCTCGTTAAGCAAGTGTTTTATGGATCTTAATATACCTAACTCTAGCATTGTTTCCAATAAAGTCTTAATCTTGTCAAAGATAGCCTTCGCTTTATCTGATTCTCCGAAACTGATAGCTTTTGATATGGCTTGCATCTCGTTAGGAATAATATTGCCAATAATGCTTGTAATGCCATCATAGCCGTAATCTTTGTTTTCAAAAATAGTAAGGTCGGATCCAGATAAAACAAGGAATTTATTGCTTAATTGCTGTTTAACATGAAGGATTTCTGCCGTATCACCAGCTTCCTTCAACGCCATGATTTGCGGAAATTGACTTGCTAAAGAAAGCAATGTCTCTGTTTCTAGGTTAAATCCCGTTCTTGGAGGATTATTATATAGCATGATTGGCAGAGATGTATGAGAACAAATTTTTGCTACATAATGAAAAGCTTCTTGTTGACTGATTCTTAAATAAGGTGGAAAACCGAGCATAATACCATTAAGTCCGGCACTTTCTGCAGCAGCTGCAAGCTCTATTGCATCCTTTGTTAGAACGGCAGCAACACCTCCATATAATAGAAAATCATCAGAAGCTGCTTTTTTCACTTCATGAAATAAGGATACTCGCTCACGTATTGTCATGGAGTGCTGTTCACCTGTAGAGCCGCTAATTAAAAGGGCAGGAACTTTGTTTTTTCGATAATGTTCCACTAAAGAAGGAATGCCTTCTAAGCTAAGATTGCCGTCCTCCGTGAAAGGGGTAATCATTGCAATGCTAAATGGGATAAATGGATTAGACATTATCATTTCCACTCCTTCTATAATATTTTATAATTATTGTAGCTGGGGGGATTCAGAAAATCACTATTTTTCTGAAAAAAAGAGGGGGATTAAAAGTTGGGAGAAAAGGTCGCATTAAATTATGCTCTGATGATTGAACAAGTAAAAAGCAATAACGTTAACGATGAGGAAATTCTTATGGCATTGGCAAAAGGAAATATTGCCTTTTTCAGAGAGTTTGGCAGGGGATTGCCTGATTGGGAAGCGCTGTTCACATTCTATCAAAACAATCGAAATAAGCTAGAGCAGCTGTTAAAAGGAGAATATGAAATCAGCTTCTTAACGAAGGGTACATTAAAAAGATTTCTATTATTCAAATTTGGTTTACAGGAAGGAAAAGACTATAAAGACAGAGGTGAAATACTTGCTGGCTTGATATTATCACATGAAGACTATGAGAACTTAACGAAAAATATTGCGCGAAACTGGGTCGTAAATATATTGGAACATGCAGAGGGAAAGGTGCGGTTTAATATTGAGCTGAGGATTAAGCCAGTTATTTAATAAATTTCTTTTAAAACAGGTTGTTATTTTTCTAGAAAATCTTTCTTTATTAAATAGAGGGAGGAAAGAAAGATTGATTAAATACGAACCTGGAAGGATATGCTATAATGAGACTGGCTAATGAAAGTTAGCCCCTTTTTTTACACTAAAAACAGAACACATGTTCCTTTGTTAAGGGGTGCTTAATTAATGTATGAAGAATCTGTTGATGAAGTAGCGAGGTTTATGGAAGAAAATAAAGACTTTATGGAAAATGTGATTGTACAAGGTTTTTTGCAAGAAAAAAGGAACTTTAAGCTGTTTACAGATGCAGTTTGCCATCCTTCAAAGGAAAACAAGGACAAAGTAGATGAAGCGTTTAAGAAGTATTATTTCACAATCCGCTTCACATCCTATATTTCCTCCTCTATCCATTTCAGTGCATTGAATTTTTATAAGAAAATAAACCTCCGCGAGAAAAGATTTCCTTTGCTGCTTGATTCAGATGCCGAGGATGGAGGCAAGTCATATAAGGAGTATATGGAAGACCCAACATCTAATTTCGAAACATATGCAGAAAGCGAGGGAATACGAGAAAGCATAACAGAATATATTGCTGATCCACTTTTATATGCTGCCATACAATCACTCTCAAATGCTCAAAAAACTGTTCTGTATTATGCATACATTAAAAAGCTAAATGATACAGAAATAGGAGCAGTCATCCAGAAAACACAGCAAAATGTATCGAAGTCACATCAGAATGCTTTAAAAAAGATTTACAGCTATATGGCGAGAAAAAAAGGAGGGATGTAGCCGATGAGTATCGGAGATTTGACACAATGGATGTCGATTATAAGTAATTATGCATTTCCTGTCAGTGTTTCGTTATACCTTTTATTAAGAATAGATAAAAAGCTCGACATGCTGAAAAAAGACTTGGCAGAAAAAACAAAAGACGACAGAAAGGAAAATGCATAATGGCTACCTTGTATTCATTAGTAAAAGAGTCAAAAAATAATCCTGAAGCTTTAGAGGAAGTAATTGAACTGTTTGGTCCTAAAGTCAGTAAAGCTATCGCTCAGACTTCAGCAAATGAAAAGGATGATTTATCACAGGAGCTGAAGATATTATTAATGAAATGTATTCAGCTATATGACTTAGATAATGTCCCAGGCTTCTGGGAATTTAAAGACAAGCTTAGCAAGAGAAATTCATCATAAAATAATAGCTTCTCCGTCCAAGTGGTGATGGAGGAGTTTTTTTAAAAAAAATAAAGAAAATATAATTTAGTACCTTGCAATGAATAATAGCTGGTGTTATATTATTAACTAAAGAATAGTACTGTTTATTGTGCAGTACTGAAAGAAAGGTGATTTGTGTTTGAACGTCCAATTTAAAAAAGGAGTCCTTGAGCTTTGTGTTCTTGTCCTGCTCGATAAAAAAGACAGATACGGATACGAGCTTGTGCAAAAAATTTCCGATCAGATAGAGATATCGGAAGGCTCTGTTTATCCACTGTTAAGAAGACTAACAAAAGAAGAGTACTTTACAACCTATTTACAGGAATCCACAGAAGGCCCTCCAAGAAAATATTACACACTAACAGAAAAAGGAAGGGAATACCTCCAAACATTGCTGCTGGAATGGGAGCAATTCAGAGACGGTGTTGATACTTTAATTAAAGAAGGTGCTAGTGATGAGTAAGGAACAATTTATAAAAGAACTGTCTGTATTATTGAAGGATTTAAGTGCACAAGAAAGACAAGAGGTACTGAATGATTATGAAGAGCATTTTCAATTTGGTATGGATGAAGGGAAAACAGAGAACGAAATTGCAGCATCATTAGGGTCGCCAAAAATTCTTGCGAAAGAAATACTCGCTAATTATCATATAGAAAATGCAAAAGGAGCTCAAACAGCTGGAAATGTCGTGCGGGCAGTATGGGCAGTGATTGGGCTAAGCTTCTTTAATCTAGTCTTCGTTTTAGGCCCATTCATTGGGCTAGTTGGGATTATATTTGCAGGATGGATTATTAGTTTTGCTGGAATAGCTTCTCCGATTCTTGTTCTTCTAAATAATCTTTTTGGCAGGTATTTTGACTCCTTTGAATGGTTTATGGCAATAGGATATTGCGGTGTTGGTCTGCTTCTTCTTATTGCAATGCAATGGATTACAAAATGGTTCACAAGAGGATTTATCCGGTATATTTCATACAATGCAGCATTAGTTAAAGGAGGCGTTAAGCGATGAACAAACGAAAGCTACTTTGGGCTGGAGCAATTTTGCTTGTTATCGGACTTCTTGGCAGTGTTGCTACCTATAAGCAAAGCACAGCAAAATATGCTATAAATGAAAACAAGACAATGGAAAGCGAAAATTTCGAAAATGTGGAGGTTTCTGCGGATAATGCTACGATTGAAATTTATCCATCTGAAGATTCTTCTTCATATGCTGAGTTAACAGGAACGAAAAGAGGGAAAAGAGAGCTGGACTTTTCTGCTGATGTTAATGGAAACACATTAAAGGTGACAGCTAAGGAAAAAGGAAGTCAGCTTTTTTCAGTGAATTTCTTTGAAGGCAGTGAGCTTAACTTGAAGCTATACTTGTCAGATAAACAATATACTAAAGTATTGGCGGAAATTAGCAACGGCAAAATTGCCATTCAGGAGCTGTCTGCTAAACAGGTTGATGTTCATACTGACAATGGCCGATTGGACCTCGCTAATCTTAATGCAGACAAAGTTAAGGCTAGGTCTGCCAATGGACGAATCCAGCTGGACAATGTTTCAGGCGAGATAGAAGGAAAAACAATGAACGGAAGTATAGAACTGAACACAGAGACATTGGATGAGGATATTCGCTTAGAAACAAATAATGGCGAAATTTCGATAACAACTGAAAAGGAGCCTGAGAATACGAGCATAACGGCAGAAACGGAAAACGGTGATATTGAAATGTTCGACAATTCCAATTCAAACCTTATCTTCGGAAATGGCGGAAAGAAAGTAAGCCTAAAAACAAACAATGGTGATATCGAGGTAAATTAGTAAAAAAGGGCTCCTTTTCTATATGAAAAAGGAGCCTTTTTATTTAGGGAATTTTTATGAAATAAAGCTGTTGACAAGTAAACGTTTACACGATTACCTTTATATAGACCAATCGTTATAATTTTTTTAGGGAGGATATTAATTTGGGTGAAAAGGGAAACACTCGTGAGCTGATTCTGGAGACAGCCTCTCGATTATTCCAGACACAGGGCTATTATGGTACTGGCTTGAATCAAATAATTGCAGAGAGCAAAACGCCGAAAGGATCACTTTATTACTATTTCCCTAATGGTAAAGAGGAATTAGCAATAGAGGCAATAAAATATACAGAAAGTCTACTGCTTCAGAAGACAAAGGAAATGCTGTTTTCTACAAGTGATCCAATAGTAGCTTTTCAGCTACATCTAAATGAGATTGCCGCTGATTTTGATAAAAAGGAAAGTGTACAGGGCATGCCGATCGGACTCATCGCATCGGAAACAGCATCGACTTGTGAGCCGATAAGAAAGGCGTGTGTAGTGTCATTTGAAAAGTGGCAAGCTGTTTATACGGAGAAGCTTAAAGAAAGCGGATTTCCTGCTGAAGAAGCTGCAGATTTAAGCATTGTTATTAATTCTATGATAGAGGGAGCAATTGTGTTGTGTTTGACAAAACAGTCAGGCAAACCATTGAGAATTGTTTCCGAAAAGCTTTCAAAGCTGCTGTCTCAAGAAAAGTAAGAAAGAAGGGGATTAAATAATGGAAATGAATATGGACGCGGTAAAGGGGAAGTCAATGGAGGGCAAGCAGTTTAGAACAGTGCCTATCGTAGCTTCTTTCCTGATTGCCGGTTTTATAGGTATGTTCAGTGAAACAGCCTTAAATATGGCATTAAATGATTTGATTACAATTTTTAATATTGCGCCGACAACGGTTCAATGGCTTACAACTGGATTTTTGCTGACATTAGGAATTCTTGTTCCGATTTCAGGGTTATTATTGCAATGGTTTGAAACAAGACAGCTATTCTTTGCTTCATTGGCCTTCTCTATTCTCGGAACGTTGATTGCTGCTCTTGCACCGACCTTCGAATTTTTGTTAGTGGCTAGAATCGTGCAGGCTGTTGGTACTGCATTGCTGCTGCCTTTAATGTTTAATACGATACTGCTTATCTTCCCTCCAGAAAAAAGAGGAGGAGCTATGGGAATGATCGGGCTTGTTATCATGTTCGCTCCCGCTACTGGACCGACGATTTCAGGTTTGATTATTGAAAATCTTACATGGCATTGGATTTTCTGGATTTCCTTACCGTTCTTAGTATTTGCTTTATTATTCGGAATTCGTTATATGGAAAATGTCTCAACTGTAACTAAACCGAAAATAGATATATTATCAATCCTGCTTTCTACATTAGGATTTGGTGGAATTGTGTTTGGCTTCAGCAGTGCTGGAGAAGGTGGAGATCACTCAGGTGGCTGGGAAAGCCCAGTTGTCATTGTCTCATTAATTGTAGGTGTGCTTTCACTGCTGTTATTCTCTATTCGACAGCTTAAAATGGAACAGCCTATGATCAATCTGCGCACATTTAAATACCCAATGTTTGTATTAGGACTTCTATTAGTATTTATGTCAATGATGATTATTCTTTCTACCATGCTGCTACTTCCAATGTACCTGCAGGGCGGTTTGGGATTAACTAGCTTTACAGCAGGTCTATTATTGCTTCCTGGTGGCTTAATTAATGGATTCCTATCACCTGTTATGGGAAGGCTGTTTGACAAATATGGACCTAAGTGGCTTGTCCTTCCAGGGCTTGCATTGTGTACAGTAGTGCTTTGGTTCTTCACTGGTGTTACAACTACGTCAACAGTTGCTTTAATTATCGTGCTGCACAGCTGTTTAATGATTGGAGTTTCTATGATCATGATGCCAGCACAAACAAATGGGTTGAATCAGCTTCCACCACAGCTATATCCTGATGGAACTGCAATCATGAATACATTACAACAGGTTGCTGGTGCTATTGGTACGGCAATTGGTGTTTCTATCTTGGCATCAGGTCAGAAAACCTTCTTGGCAGATGTAAGTAATCCAGCGGATCCAGCTAATATCCCGGCAGCTTTAACTGCTGGTGTGCAAAATGCCTTTATTTTTGCACTGATTGTTGCAGCAATTGGATTTGCTTGTAGTTTCTTTATTAAAAGAGTTAAACCAAAGCATTAATAATAGAAGAAAGCAGTCTACTTTATGTAGACTGCTTTTTTTGTTTCAAAAATTGTAGAATTACCACGGATTTCTCTAAGTTACAGTCGACAAATCTACTGGATATGCTTTTTTATGAAGGCTTTTCTAAAACCAAAGCACTAATTTTCTTCATTATTAAAACTATCTTTACAAACATTTACCAATATTTAATTTTCGCTAAACGATTCCCATACAATCTAATTCTATACTTGACACAAAGGTTCAAAATACACATAAACAGTCTACGAGGTGACAATAAATGCGTGAAAAGAGCTTGAATATCTACCACGATTATTCCATTGTCGAAGGGGAAAACTTCTCCGTACCAAAGGAAGCAGCATACTACTTGTATACGAAAAGGTGTTTAGATCTGCTGCTTGCAAGCATTGGAATAATCTTGGCGATACCAATCATAGCTGTCTTCGCTATCCTAGTTGTATTAGAGAGCCCTGGCTCACCATTTTATATCCAGCAGCGAGTTGGAAAAAACGGAAATTACTTTAACTTAATAAAGCTTCGCTCGATGCATAATGACGCGGAAAAGGAAGGCGCTAAATGGGCTGAAGCAAATGATCCACGTGTAACAAAGATTGGGAATTTTATGAGAAAAACAAGAATAGACGAGCTTCCACAGCTTTTATCTGTTTTGAAGGGTGACATGTCCATTATTGGCCCACGCCCGGAAAGACCAGTATTTACAGCTCAGTTTGACAGTGAAATACCTGGCTTTGCAAAAAGGCTTGCAGTAAGACCTGGTTTAACAGGGCTCGCACAGGTAAGTGGTGGGTATGAAATCACTCCTGGTGAAAAGCTTAAGTATGACCTTGAGTACATATCCAACCTGACGTTTAAGCTGGAGTTAAAAATCATGCTGAAGACAGTAAAAGTATTGGTTACTGGAGAGGGTGCCCGTTAATTGTTTACATTCGCGCAGGAGAAATCAGCATTTTCAACATATAGCAGTCTGTAGTTAGTGCTGCTTTTTAAGACAAGCTGGTTTTTCTCATTGTGTGGTTAGAGGACGTGCTTTATTCACTAAAAAAGGCACCTCCTATTTTTATATTTGGAAGTGTATTTTCGGATTTTAGTCTACCCGCTTTGGGCTAGTTAAATTCTGTTTTATTAGGATAAAATAGTTGGCTGTTGTAAATACATTTGTGTATGTTCAGCCTATTAGTATGCTTTATTTCCGAAGTTATCAGTTGGTTTAAATAAAACGAAAAAGGAAGAGAAGCATGAAGATTCTTTGGATTACGAGCGTTTATCCAAGTAAAGAACAGCCTGGCAATGGCGTATTCCATGAGACACAGGTTCAAGCTTTAAAAAAACTTGGGCTTAGTATAACGGTAATCTGTCCAACACCGCAAAATCACGCCGTTATAAGGACGTTAAAGAAAACATATAAGCAAAAGAGCTTGCCGTTCTTTGAAGTGCGAAATGGAGTGGAGGTTTATCGGCCGATCTACACAGCACTTCCAGGGCAACTCAGATGGGCACAGCCTGATAAAAGAATTGCTAAGGCAGTTTTGGAGACGATCCAAGATAAGCAAATCCAATTTGATATGATACACGCTCATTTTGCTATGCCGTCAGGAGGTGCTGCCCATATCGTTTCAAGAGAGCTGGAAAAACCATGGCTGCTTACACTGCACGGAAGCGATGTACATGTTTATCCCTCCTTCAGCAGGAGTGCGAACCGTGCATTTCAGCGCTCTGTTCACGCTGCTGATGAAGTAGTAGCTATTGGAAGGAATCTCGCTGAAGCAGCCCAGAAAAAGACGGGGAGGAAAAGCATTGTTCTGCCGATTGGTATAAATCTCTCTGAATTTAATTATGAAGAAATACCGAAGGAGAAGGTCAGAAAGGAGCTTCAGCTTCCTGCTGACAAAAAGCTAATTACCTTTATTGGCAGGCTTGTGAAGGAAAAAGGAGTTTACGAGCTTGCGGATAGTCTAAACCGTTTGCCAGACGATATGGCTGTTGTGTTGGTCGGAGATGGTCCGGCAAGGGATGATTTGAAAAAACATGAACACTATGGAAAACGGCTGTTTCTGCCAGGTCAAATTAGTAATGATAAGGTGAAAGACTTCTTACAGGCAAGTGATATATTCGCGTTGCCTTCCTATTCTGAAGGAATGCCAACTGTTGTTATTGAGGCAATTTCTATGAAGGTACCAGTTGTCTGCACAGCAGTAGGAGGTGTCCCTGACCTTTTCGGTGAGTACAGTCATTTGCTGATACAGCCGAAATCGGTCGACAGCATTGTTGAAAGAGTAATGGACTATACATCAGGTAAATACGATCTTTCTGCTATTAAAGGAAACTTGTTTAAGTCAGTACAAGACAACTTTCATGTAGGCAGGAATGCCGTAATCTTAGAAGAACGCTATCGAAAACTGGCATTGGGTCAAAGTCATTTAACAAAGCATTAAGGGGGAGTAAGGATGAGCAGAGTAGTTATAACAGGAGGAGCAGGATTTATTGGTTCCCATATTGCAGAAGAGTTGTTAGCGAATAATTATGAAGTGATTGTAATAGATAATTTAACTACAGGTAATTATCGAAATATTAGCCATCTTCCAATTAAATTGTACGAATATGATATTACCGATTCCTCCAGCATAGATTTCATTTCTTCTTTAGAACCAGAGTACATTATCCATCAAGCTGCTCAAGTGAGTGTGGCCGAATCAGTCCATGATATTCTCCATGATGAAAATGTTAATGTGAAGGGATCATTGCATGTTATTAAAGCAGCTATAAAAGCATCTGTTAAAAAGCTCGTGTTCGCATCGTCTGCAGCTGTCTATGGAAATCCGGTTTTCTTGCCTGTTACAACAGATCATCCGACAATGCCAGAATCTCCATATGGTTTGACAAAGCTGACGGTGGAGAGGTATTTGCAAATGGCCTATAAGTTTTATCAATTGCCATACAGCATTCTTCGTTACAGTAATGTTTACGGTCCAAGGCAGGATGCAAAGGGAGAAGGTGGTGTCGTCTCTATTTTTGCTGACAAGATAGCTGAAAGAAAAGCACCAGTTATATTTGGAGATGGAGAGCAGACAAGGGACTTCATTTATGTAAAGGATGTCGCAAAAGCAAATGTTAAAGCCTTAACGGCTCAAGGTAATATATGTGTGAATATTTCTACTCAGACGCAAATTACAGTCAATGCGTTATGGGAGACAATGGTTAGAGCAGGTGATATTCAATTAAAGGCAGAGCACCAGGAAGCTAGGCCGGGAGATATTTTGCATAGTACCTTATGTAATAAAAAAACGTTAGAACTATTGGATTGGGCCCCGCAAACAAGCCTGGAGGATGGTTTGAAGGATACATTAGCTTTTACGAGAAGTCTACTCCAAGGCACAAATTGACTAACGGAAAGAAAGGGTCTGAACAGTAAATGGAAAGCAAGCAACTAGTCTGCCAGACAATTGGAGCGCTAATCGTTGTCATGGTGTTACTCCCCCTTCTTTATGCGATGAGGGAAGCCGATATGGGGCTTGCGCTTCTTCTGCTTGTGAGCTTAGTGGGGCTGCTCCTTTTTTTATATTTAAAATCGACGTTTGGCTTGGAGGATATGGCGAGGGGAGCAGTATATGCAACCCTCGTTACTACCTTTTTGAACCAGTCTATTTTAAGCGTCAACATTGGTTTTTTTAGTTTATTTCTTTACAGAATTTTACTCATTGCCGCAGTAGCCACTTATATCCTGTATACACTTTCAGAAAAAGGCCTAAAAGCAGATTTTGACGGGATTTCTGTTAAAGGTATATGGCTGTTTTTAGCTATTTGGCTTGCCTATGGGACAGTATCAATGCTTTGGTCGAAATCTATTATTGATAACTTCAAGTATATGTCTCTCATGTGGATGGGGGTGTTATTCGTATACTTGGCCAATGTCATATTTACGCGAATATCCCGTCTATTAATCTTTTACGGAATTTGGATGGGAATGACCATCTTTTTGTTGGTGCTTGGATTAATAAATCATTTTCTTCGTATTCAACTGCCGAGCTCAAGTCTATATGGTGCTAGTGAATATAGGAATGGCTTTCCAACAGCAGTGTTTACGAACCAGAATGATTTTGCTACGTTTTTAAGCATTACATTCTTTTTCTACGTGGCAGCAGCCAAAAACAGCAGTAGTTTAAAGGTACGGTTACCTGCGCTTTTTTTGAGTATTTTAACCCTTTATGTCCTTTATTTGACTGAATCACGTGCAGGCATACTTGCAGTCATTATTGGGCTGTGCTTATATGTCTTCCTGCTGGTAAGTGACAAAGTGAAAAAGCTGCTTTTAATAGGTTCTGTCTCTGTAGCAGGGATTGCTATTCTATTACTTTCTGGAAGAATATTAGACAAACTCCAGCTCGCTTTCACACAAGCAAGCTATTATGGTGCAACTGAAACAATGCCCTCCAACTTAGCGAGAATAAATTTGCTGCGAAACACCCTTCAGTATATCCTTGATACTTTCGGATTAGGCGTGGGAGCAGGAAATATTCCATATTATTTAAAGCACAATCCAGCCTTTTCAACAGGTGGTGTACTGCAAGTACATAATTGGCTGGCTGAAATAGCTGGCAACTTTGGGGTTTTTATTCTTCTCGGTTATGTCGGGTTAATCCTTTCATTATTTATCCAATTGTACAGGATCTACAGAAAGGCTAACGGCCGGGCTTATAAAATGCTTTTAGAGGCAAGTATGGTCGGACTGGCAGCATTTATGGCGTCTAGTATCAGCCCGAGTACAATCAGTAATTTGTATTTTCATTGGGTATTGATGGGCTTTGTCATTTCCGTTCTGTCAGTATTTAAAAACAGACTTAACACCGTGGATAAGGGGATTGAAATTCATGAAAGATAGTTTGAAACGTATTGTTGGCAGATTGAAGAAATATGGATGGGCAATTTTAATTATATGCCTAGCAATGCCAATTCTCGGCTGGTTTATGCCTATAGGTAACAACAACGGGCAGTCGGAATATAGTTCAGAAGCGATAATTAAACTGGGAAACTATGAAAACAGCTATTTAACTAATGCCGATCAGCTTGTTTCCTTGTTATCAAATGAAACATCATTTAAAAAAATTCTGCCAGATGTTTGGGAGGAAGGCATTACGGAAGAGCTAACTGTCTCTGTTACCCCAAGTAAATTGGTTGTGTTGAATATAACAGGGAATGATGAACAAACAGTAGACAGACTTTCTGAAATGGAGAATGCAATCATGAAGCTAGATCAGTCTGCCTATGAGGAAAAAAGCGAAATAATTGAATCTAGCATACAAGCTTTAGAGTCAGCAAGTGCGAGCAGTGATGCGATTGTTGACCAAGAGCGTTTTCTGTATGAATTGAAAACAGAAAAGCTTGGCTTAGAACCAGCTATGTTAATCAAGGAAGCTTATTTAAAGGGACAGATCCAAGAGGCTTCTGCAAAGGATAGAGTTGTTTTAGGTGCGTTATTAGGTATTCTCGCTAGTGTTCTAATCCTAATCACCCCAGAATTCATCCGAGCACATTCTAAATAATGAGGTGTCTTTGTGAAAGAACTGGTTTCAATAATTATGCCGTCTTACAACAGCAAGGATTTTATTTCTGATAGTATTCAGTCTGTTATGAGTCAGACCTATTCCAATTGGGAGCTGATTATTGTAGATGATTGCTCGACGGATGGAACCCAAGCACTTTTGGCTGAGTGGGAACAAGCAGATAATAGGATACATGTGAAGTACAGAAAAGAAAATGGTGGAGCAGCCATGGCAAGAAACATGGCTATAGATAATGCTTCTGGAAGATATATTGCCTTTTTAGACAGTGATGATAGATGGAAGCCACATAAGCTGGAGCTGCAGCTTGGCTTTATGCAGGAAAACAGCTATGCTTTTACATTCTCTTCCTATGAATATATATCAAGAGATGGTGAATCACTTAAGAAGTGGGTCCATGCACCAAAGGTCATCTCCTATCAAGATATGCTGAAAAATACAATCGTGGGCTGTCTAACAGTTATTGTTGACCGAAGCATTGTTGGACCATTCCAGATGCCGAACATACGGACTCGGCAGGACTTGGCAACATGGCTTAGCATCTTAAAAAAAGGTCATAACGCTTATGGAATGACTGAGATACTTGCAGAATACCGTGTTGGCAATGACTCTATCTCAAATAACAAATGGAAGTCAGCCCAGAAGACATGGTTTGTCTATCGGGAAATTGAGAGACTTAATCTAGCTAAAGCAGCTTGGTGTTTTTCGCATTATGCCTACCATGCGATAAGAAAAAGAATGTAAGGTGGTCTGGATGAAATCAATTCATGTACTTGTAGCAACTGGAGAATGGGAAAACGACCAATTGCGCTATAGAAGACATCGTTTGGCAGAATATTTACAAAAACAAGAGGATACACATGAAGTTATTTGGTTATGTCCTGGGAAATCACTGGACACTAATGCCGAGAAGCTGTTGGAAAATGGTGTTAGACAATGGAAAATTGCTGACCTAGGAGAAAGTAAACTATTACGTTTCAGTCGGTTTATTTCTATTTTCTATAAAAATAAACTAGCTTCACTTATTGCATATTTAAGGGATAAAAAGGATATGTATGAGATTAAGCTATGGTACACATACCCCGCATTTCCAAATTTGGCAAATATGTTTTCTTGGAACAAGATAATATATGACTGCAGTGATCTATGGGCTGAATCAATTAATGGCAGTAAATCAGCAGTATCAATGCTCAAGCATAAGATAATTCATAGTGGCGAGAGCACAATTATCAATAAGGCCAATATTATCACATGTACCTCTGTGTTTTTAGAGGAGCAAGTGAAGGAAAGATTGCAAGGCTCAAGCAGAGAAAAGGTTTACACGTATGAGAATGGTGTGGATTTTTCCCTTTTTCAACACAAGGAAAAGGCTGATCATGTTATAGGTAAGGGTAATGGACCTGTGTTAGGGTATATTGGTGGCATAAAGCCGAAGCTGGATTTCGCCCTCATTCAGGCAACAGCAGAGAGCAGGCCGGATTGGCAGTTCCTATTTGTCGGGCCTGACGGAACGAATGGAAATGAAGAGTTTCAAAGACTGTTGAAGCTTCCCAATGTGACATGGACAGGTAGCGTACCTCCGCCACTAGTTTCTCATTATATGAATTTAATCGATATTGGCATAATGCCATACAAACCATCCATTTATAACAAAGCGATATTTCCTCTTAAACTTTTTGAATTTCTTGCTGCAGGAAAAGCAGCCATTGGAACGAATCTGCCATCCACACAGGGATATGCTGAAAAGGGTGTATATATTTGCCTAGAAGGCAGTGATACAGACAGCTTTATATTAGCCTGTGAGGAAATAAGGATAAATAAAGCGGTAAAGAATATAGAAGAAAGACGGATATCGCTAGCGAAAACAAAGGATTGGAACAGTATCTTTGCACAAATGACAAAGCTATGAAAGAAAAAACTCAACTATTATAAGCCCAAACCATTATGTGGAACTTTAAGCCTACGCGTAATGGTTTGGGTTATTTATTTTGGTTCCTCCTCTTCCTTTCATTTATTAATAAGCTAGTTAAAAGCGATTCTCGGTAAACAATGCTAAAATAATGAATAGTTCTAAGCGGCTATACTAAATTGTTAACAAAAAAGTCATTATATATATTCTCTTTTTTAATGGGAATAATGGCATAATATATACAGGAAAGACTTGCGAGGCGGTGTAATTATTTTGAAGAATGTAGTCGTTGTTGGTGGAGGCATAACAGGTTTATCTGCCATGTACTATTTACAGAAAATAAAAAGAGAACATAAACTGGATATCAAGCTTATATTAATAGAAGCAGAAAAGTCTCTAGGTGGAAAGATTCATACGATTCAAAAAGGGAACTTTATTATGGAAACCGGAGCGGATTCCATAGTAGCGAGAAACAAGAATGTTCTCCCTTTCGTCAAAGAGTTGGGATTAGAGGAAGAGCTTGTATATAATGCAACTGGAATTTCCTATATTCATACGAAGGATAAGCTTTTAGAAATACCAAAGGACTCTGTATTCGGTATCCCGATGACGATAGAATCCTTGTTTTCGAGTGAGTTAATTTCTACAAAAGGAAAGCTAGAAGCACTTAAGGACTTGTTTAAAACAAATAAACACTTTACGAAGGAAACCTCGATAGGAGAGTTCTTGGAATACTTTTTAGGGAAGGAAATCGTCGAAAAACAAATTACACCTGTATTGGCAGGAGTATATTCTGGAGGCTTATATAATTTGACGATGGCTTCGACCTTACCGTATTTGCTTGATTATAAAGAGAAGTACGGCAGCATCATTCACGGATTAGGAAAAAATAAAAGTCAATTTCAGTCTGCTTCGAATAAAAAATTTATATCCTTCCAAAATGGACTCTCGACAATTATTAACCGTCTTGAGGAAGTGTTGGAAGATGTTGAAATCAAAAAGGAAGCTGCAGTTACATCCATTAGAAAAGTGGAGCAGGTCTACAGTATTGGTCTTGCATCAGGTGATATTCTACAGGCCGATCATATTGTGCTAACTGCACCGCATCAGGTTGCTGAAAAGCTGCTTGCGACAGAAGGTCTTGCAGAGGAGTTTGCAAAGCTTCAAAACTCGTCCAACATTACGATGTACCTTGCTTACGACATTCCAGACGATCGGCTTCCTAAGGACGGAACTGGGTTCATAGTTGCAGAGGACAGTGATTTAACCTGTAATGCATGTACATGGACAAGTAGAAAGTGGACACATACCTCTAAAAGCAGCAGCCTGTTACTGAGATTATTCTATAAAAAGTCGAATCCGGCATACAAGCATCTTAATTCATTAACAGAAGAGGAACTGTTAAAGGTAGCGGTTAAGGATGTTGAAAAGAGTCTCGGAATCACGGAAAAGCCAACAAGCTATGAAGTGACAAAATGGAATGACTTAATGCCTGTTTACTCGCTGCAGCATAAATCTGCAATTGATTCAATAAATAAGGGGATGGCTGAGCTTTACCCGAATATACTGCTCGCAGGCAGTTCTTATTATGGAGTGGGAATTGCTGCATGTATCGCAAATGGAGAGGAAATTGCAGTTGAATTAGCAAAACCTTTACTGTAGGTGAAAGGGTGCTGGTGTAAACCAGCACCTCTCTTATCACCGCTTCTTCTTAAATCTAATGAACACTAGGATTAGCAGCAGCAGGGATATAAAGAAGGCTGTGTAAGATACAGCAAGCTCAGTCTGCCAATTTTTTATCCCGATTGCAATATATGCCCATATAATTACGAGGGAATAAGCCCAATCCTTTTCCATAACACGGAAGAATATCCCCAAAATTCCGCCGATAGCAAGTAAAGAGACAGTCCAAAGTGGCTCAGGTGGACCTAATCCGATGTATGTGAGGAAATAGCTTATATTAACAATGGAAGCAACGGATATCCAGCCTATGTAAATCGAGAATGGAAAGACATCGAAAAAGCGATAAGCAGCAGATTTTATTGCTTTATAAAGTATAAGCAGTGTTAACAGCAATAATAGAATAACAATTACCGATATGGCAAACAGCTCATAGTGCCATACGAGAATCCAGGTAGCATTTAGGATACATGTAATCACGAATAGAATACTGCTTGTTTTCGTATACGAAATTCCCCTGTACTTTTTTATGAAGCCCCGTACGAGCCAGATGGCCAACAAAACGTAAATTAGTCCCCATATCATAAAGGCATAGGAGGCAGGAGTTATGAGCACTTCTAGCTTATTTGAAATTTCACCAGTTGTTTGACCGTTGATTGGGATAATATTGGCAAGTGCGTTTACTATGACCATAATCACATAAAACAACAGGCTAAGAATGAGATAGGACAATTCAAACCCTCCTTTTTTTCATTCTTATTCCACAAATCTGAAACATATAATCATCTGATGAAAATATTAGGAAAGATTTTGCTTTGATGGAGAACAATACTAATGATTTAATATATACTTATTTTTTTGTAGAAAGCAACTTCATACATTTATTATAATGAAAGCTGAATGAAAAAAAGACATTAGAATTCCTAAATAGGGGCTATTAAAAATGATGGACCAAATTATATTGACATATATTGTAATAATGGCTACAGGCGGCGTATTGCAGCTTGTACTGGCTTTTATTGGCTATACAAATAGGCATGTTTTTGCAGGAACCCAAACATTTGCTTGGCTGTCGCTGTTTTCTGCCATTTATGCTTTTGGACATGCACTTGAACTTACGAGTACAACAGGGGAAGGCGTCATGTTTTGGGTTGTTTTTCAGTACTTAGGTATGCCTTTTTCTGCGCCAGCAACCTTGATTCTTGTTTTGCAGTATATAGGCCTAGATAAGCATATCAATAAAAAAACATTGTTTCTTTATTATCTTATCCCTTTGCTCACATTTCTTTTTATATCAACAAATAACTACCACCATTTATTTTACAAACATGTTAATTTTGTTCAGAACCATGGGGCCTTATTACTGGATATGACAGTTGGACAATGGTATGTTGTCCACGGAAGCTACACATTTGGCACATTGTTTGTCGCAGCACTTTTTCTAATATGGTATTGGATTAAGACAAAGACAAAGCATTGGAAACAAATTTTAACATTATTAATTGGCGTTTTGTTGCCGATCACAACATCCTTGCTGTATTTAATAGGAATGACACCATATAGCATAGACCCTGTACCAATTGTTATGTGTATCACAGGATTGTTGTATTTATGGGCGATTATGTCCACACATATGCTGACAGTGGCTCCTGTTGCTAAGGATTATTTGTTTGAAAGCATGAGGGACGCGGTCATTGTTCTGGATTTATCGAAAAAGGTGGTTGAATATAATCCACTTGCATCCCAGCTATTTCCGGCTTTGAAGAATGGAAAACGGATTGATGATATAATGATGTACAACGGTGATATCTTACCGTTTCATAACAGTGTGAATGAGAATTCTGTTAATGAGCTAGAATGGAAAGATAGAGACAAATATTATCAAATAAGAATTTCGCCAATTCATAAGCGAAATCATATTGTTGTAGGAACTGCAATTGTTATCAATGACATAACAGAGTTAAAGCAAGTACAGAAGCAGTTGCGAGAATTGGCCTATAATGATGGTCTTACTAAAATATATAATCGGACATATTTTATGGAGAAATCCAAGCAAGCAATTATGAAAGATAGCCAAGCTCAGGATTGTACATCCTTGCTTCTATTCGATGTAGATCATTTCAAAAGAATTAACGATACGTATGGACATTTTGCTGGAGATGATGCTTTACGACATATCGTCTCTGTTACACAAGGTCTGCTTGAGAAGGACATGCTTTTTGGCAGATATGGCGGAGAAGAGTTTGTTCTGCTGCTTCCTGGTTACTCCCTTGAATCAGCGGCAGAAGTAGCAGCTCGAATTAGAGCTAAACTTGAAGTGTCGAGTTTCTATTCAAAAGGAGATGCACTAACTATTACGGCAAGCTTTGGAGTTGCAGCTAAAAGGAATATTAGTAATCCTGAAGAAGCGTTAAGCGTTCTAGCCGAAAAGGCAGATCTGGCATTGTATGAAGCGAAACGAAATGGCAGAAACAGAGTGTATATCGAAATAAATAAAGAGTTTCGAGAACAAGGCTATATATATTCTGTAAAATAACTTTTAGGACAAGCATTTGCGCATGATTGCGTTAGGCAGGGAAAAGCAAGGAGTGAAGCTTCTAAATGAATATCCTTTCAGCAAAAGATGTAAAGATAGGCTATGACGAAAAAATTATTGTGGAGCAATTGAGTTTGGAAATAGAAACTGGGAAAATCACGACGATTATCGGACCAAATGGTTGTGGAAAGTCGACGATATTAAAGGCTTTAGCTAGGTTAAATAAAGTGAAGGCTGGCGCAATTTACTTGGATGGCGAAGCCATTCAAAAGATTCCCACCAAAAATATCGCTAAAAAAATGGCAGTGCTGCCCCAATCTCCAGATTCTCCGAACGGCTTAACAACGTATGAGCTTGTTTCCTATGGTCGCTCCCCTCATCAAAAGGGCTTTGGCAGATTAGGGGAAAGAGATAAAGAAGTAATTGAATGGGCCCTTGAGGTTACAGGCTTGTCTGAATGGAAATACCAAGAAGTAGATACCTTATCAGGCGGACAAAGACAAAGAGCATGGATAGCTATGGCAATTGCTCAAGAGACGGAGCTTCTTTTACTGGATGAGCCGACTACCTATCTTGATATGGCCCATCAGCTAGAGGTGCTTCAGTTACTTAAAAAGCTTAACGAAGAAGAGCAAAGAACAATTGTGATGGTGATCCATGATCTTAACCACGCTTCGCGTTTTTCTGATAAGATGATTGCAATGAAAAAGGGTCAGCTGATAAAAGAAGGTACACCGAATGAGGTAATGACTGCAGCGGTTTTGAAGGATGTTTTTCATGTGGATGCAGAAATAGTGACAGACCCAAGAACAAATAAGCCTGCTTGCTTATCGTATGACTTGGTAGGAATGGAACCTAGAAAAGAAAAATCGTTAGCTCCAAGCTGAGATAACGGCCAGTTATAAAGACATAAAGCAGCTGGTTACCTCATATAATGTTACAAAAATATAAAATTCATATAAAAAAGATAATTGTTGTCGTTAGGATAAGTAAGATTGTTATACAATGATAAAGTGCTTTTAAAGACCGAAATATTAACAGAAGGTTGAGATTATGAAAAATAATGATATGAAAGAAAAATTACTGCAGATAATGACAGAAGATGAAGTGAAAATAGATGAGCCATTAAGTCAGTATACGTATACAAAAATCGGCGGAAATGCAGATTACCTGTTGTTCCCGACTACGTTTGAACAGCTTCAGCAAGCTTATAAAATAGCGCTACTGGCTGAAATCCCAATTACGATTTTAGGAAATGGTTCAAATGTGCTAATCAAGGATGGCGGAATTCGCGGTGCTGTGTTCAACTTGACGAAGCTTGCGAATATTCGACTAGAAGGCGATAAGGTATTTGCTCAAAGTGGAGCAGCCCTCATTGACACATCTAGATTTGCATTGGAGCAATCCTTAACAGGTCTTGAATTTGCGTGTGGAATTCCAGGCTCAATCGGTGGTGCTCTTTACATGAATGCCGGAGCTTATGGTGGTGAAATTGCAGATGTGTTAGAAAGCGCCACTGTACTTACAGCTGAGGGTGAAATTATCTCTGTTCAAAAGGAAGACTTGGAACTAGGATATCGCACTAGTAATATTGCGAAAAACAACTATGTAGTGATAGAAGCAGTCTTTCAGCTTCAAGCTGGAAGCTATGATGTGATTAAAGCGAAGATGGACGAATTAACCTATCTTCGAGAATCAAAACAGCCTTTAGAATATCCGTCATGCGGCAGTGTCTTCAAAAGGCCGCCAGGTTACTTTGCCGGAAAATTGATCCAAGACAGCAATCTTCAAGGAACAAAAATTGGAGGGGCGCAAGTCTCTACAAAGCATGCCGGCTTTATCGTAAACGTAGATAATGCGACTGCAGACGATTATATTTCCCTAATCAAACATGTACAAAAAACGGTCAAAGAGAATTATGACGTTAACTTGGAAACAGAAGTTAGAATAATTGGGGAAGATAAGTAGTTGTAAAAGGAAAAGCCACATTGCCTAGTAAAGCAATGTGGCTTTTTTTTTCATTATTTTTTAGTTAGTCCTTGGTTTGTCAGGATATTTTCCGGATATTTACTTTTTATTATCTTTGTAAATTTGTATAAAAAATATCCCAATAGACTTCCAAATACATTCAAAATAAAGTCATCAATATCTGCGGCACGCCCAACTGTAAAAAAGTACTGAGTAACCTCAATTGTTAACGAAGCAAAGGCCCCTAGAAAGATTGTCACAAGCCATTTGAATCTGCGCCGATAAATGGAGGGTACTAGTAAGCCAAAAGGAATAAACATGATAATATTGCCTAGTGTATAAAGCATCCAAAAAATAGAAGGCTTATTTTCATATTGATAAAGTATTTGCACATACGGTACCAAGTTGATATTCCCTCTATTGCCAGAAGGAGTGAAATGGAAGGGAGTCAATGTAACATACATGACCATCAATAAATAAAGAAAAAAGATATTAACGAGAAATTCTCTTTTCGCGTTGATAACTTGTTTTTTCTTCGAACGATAAATTCTGTAGTAAACCCACATTGGGACAAGCAGAAGGAGGATTATTGGGAAGTTGAGAGCCAATTCGATATCCGTCTGAATCCATATGATAAATAAAAGAGTCAGAAAAGCTAGTAGGATGATTTTTTTCGGTATGTACACTTTCAAATCTCAAAATCCTTTCATGTTATAAATACATTATATATATATGGTCTCTTAAATTAAAGTAGAAGGCGAAAATGCAGAAGTGCAGATTACTTTACTATTTATCCAAGGATTCCCATAATAGAAGAGAAGGGCAATATTCTTCGCAGGAATTTGATTTTCCTACAATCCCGAATATGGAAACAAGGAGATGGATTATTTTGAGTAGCAAAGTTCAAATTGGAAAAACCTCAATGCAAGTGACAAAGCTAGGTTATGGAGCAAACTCTGTTGGAGGACATAATTTATTTCCTAACTTAAAAGATGCAACTGGTAAGGAAGTAGTCAATGCGGCCTTGGATGCAGGAGTAGACTTTTTAGATACTGCTTTTATTTATGGGCTTGGAAAGTCAGAGGAATTGATCGGGGAAGTGCTCAAAGAGCGTGGAAACAGAGATAAAGTAGTAATTGCCAGCAAAGCAGCGCATAAGCCAGTGGACGGAAAAATTGTGTTAGATAATAGCCGTCAATTCTTAAGAGACTCTGTAGAGGAAAGCTTGAAAAAACTGCAGACTGATCATATTGATTTGTTTTATGTTCATTATCCAGATGGTACCACTCCATTGGCAGAAGTGGCAGGTACGCTTAAGGAGCTAAAGGACGAAGGGAAAATTGGAGCAGTTGGCGCATCTAACTTAAATGCAGAGCAATTAAAGGAATTTAACAAGGATGGTTACTTGGAAGTCTTTCAAGGAGAATATTCGCTTTTGAAAAGAGAAGCGGAAAACTCCTTTTTGCCATATTGTGTGGAAAACGGCATAAGCTTTGTACCATATTTCCCGTTAGCATCAGGTTTGCTGACAGGAAAGTTCTCCAAGGATGCTAAATTTGATGATATCCGGGCGAAGGATCCGCTTTTTCAAGGAGATGCATTCCTGCAAAACTTGGAAAAGGTTGAGCAGTTAAAAGCATTGGCTAAAGAAAAGGGCTTTGATGCAACTCACTTGGCGCTAGCGTGGCTTTTAAAGCAGCCTGCAGTGGATGTAATTATACCAGGCGCTAAAACGGTCGCACAGCTGCAAAATAACTTAAGAACATTAGATGTCGATTTGACAGATGATGAAACAGCAAGGATTAGCAGGATCTTTTCCTGATTAGTTTGATGTGCACCCTAATTTGCTAGGGTGCTTTTTTTATAAGAATAAAGCTATTTTGAAATAATAAATCGGCAACAGTCTAGTAGAAGGGAAGAATAAACAAAAGTGGAATTATGTTAGAATACTTAACGTTAAATGTGATGATGGTCCTTATTTTAAAAGATAAAGCGTGTTTTATTTGATATATATATTTTTTCTGAAAACGATGAGAAGAAATTATACCAATTTTTCTATGATAGTGTTACAATGATTTAAAGTTTAAATATACAGATAATTCTTTTTAATCGGAAAATGGAGGGGTATAAGTGGCAGAGTTAAGAAGCAACATGATCAAAAAAGGTTTCGACCGTGCACCGCACCGAAGCCTATTGCGAGCAGCAGGGGTAAAAGAAGAGGATTTCAATAAACCATTTATTGCGGTGGTAAATTCATATATTGATATTGTTCCAGGACATGTCCATTTACAAGAGTTCGGAAAAATCGTGAAAGAAGCGATTAGAGAAGCGGGCGGAGTGCCATTTGAAATGAATACAATTGGTGTTGATGATGGGATTGCTATGGGTCATATTGGGATGAGATATTCTCTTCCAAGTAGAGAAATCATTGCAGACTCTATTGAAACAGTAGTTTCTGCGCACTGGTTTGATGGAATGGTTTGTATCCCGAACTGCGACAAAATCACACCAGGGATGATGATGGCAGCGATGCGCCTTAACATTCCAACAGTATTTGTCAGCGGCGGACCAATGAAGGCTGGGGTTACAAGCGATGGTAAAAAGATTTCTTTATCATCTGTATTCGAAGGTGTAGGAGCTTTCCAATCAGGAAAAATTGATGAAAAAGGATTGCTGGAATTAGAGCAATTTGGCTGTCCGACTTGCGGATCATGTTCAGGTATGTTCACAGCTAATTCCATGAACTGCTTAGCAGAAGCTTTAGGACTTGCTTTGCCAGGAAACGGAACGATTCTAGCTGTTGCTCCAGAGCGCAGAGATTTCGTTAAGAAATCAGCAAAACAACTAATGGAATTAATTGATAAGGACATCAAGCCGTTAGATATCGTAACAGAAAAAGCGATCGATAATGCATTCGCATTGGACATGGCATTGGGCGGTTCGACAAATACTGTCTTGCATACATTGGCATTAGCTAATGAAGCAGGAATTGATTATCCGCTTGAAAGAATTAATGAAGTGGCAAGCAGGGTTCCTCATCTGTCGAAATTGGCTCCTTCCTCTGATGTCCATATTGAAGATTTACATGAAGCTGGTGGTGTTTCAGCAGCACTTAATGAGCTGTCGAAAAAAGAGGATGCCCTTCATTTAGATACATTGACTGTAACCGGCAGAACACTTGGTGAAAATATTGCTGGCTGTGAAGTACAGAACTATGATGTTATTCGTCCAATTGATAATCCGCATACAGAAAAAGGTGGATTGGCAGTATTGTTCGGAAATTTGGCTCCAGATGGTGCAATCATCAAAACAGGCGGGGTCCAAAATGGTATCACAAAACACGAAGGGCCTGCTATTTGTTTTGAATCACAAGAGGATGCCCTTGAAGGAATTTCAAAAGGCAAGGTACAGCCTGGCCATGTTGTAATCATCCGCTATGAAGGTCCAAAGGGTGGACCGGGAATGCCGGAAATGCTTGCACCGACTTCGCAAATTGTGGGGATGGGTCTTGGACCAAAAGTAGCGCTTGTAACAGACGGACGATTCTCTGGAGCTTCCCGCGGCTTATCTATCGGTCATGCTTCACCGGAAGCTGCTGAAGGCGGTCCGCTTGCATTCGTAAAAGACGGCGATCATATTGTTATTGATATCGAAAATCGTACAATGGATGCTATCGTTGACGAAGCAGAATGGGAACAAAGAAAATCGGAGTGGAAAGGCTTTGAGCCAAAAGTTAAAACAGGCTATCTTGCTCGATACTCTAAATTGGTTACTTCCGCAAGTACTGGCGGAATCATGAAAATCTAACAAAAAAAGTCGATGGTAATTACTCCATCGACTTTTTTTGTTTATCTTCCGTATGAATACTCTGAACTTGGAGGATATCAAGCAGGAATACAAATACAGGTATCCCGAGAATTAAGCCCCAAACTCCAAAGAAATGCTCTGAGAAAATCAGCACAATGAATGTGAAGAAAACAGGCAAATCTGTTTTGGAAGACATTAATTTTGGGTTAAGAACATAGGCTTCCAGCGCATGTATTATGCAGATAAATACGATGAGGATAATTATATACATATAACCGCCAATCGTATAACCAATTGTTAAAAGCGGGATTAGAGAAATAATAACTCCAGCTACGGGTATCAAACCAAATAGGAAAACCATGATGGAAAGGCCGAGCAATTGAGGGAATCCTAAAATCCATAAACCAATCGTTGTTAAAATACAATTGACTAACGCAATAATAAACTGTGCTTCAAGAACTTTCCCGAATGTTAAAACGAATTTTTTTCCGAAAAAAGCTATCTCGTTATAAAAAGCAGCAATCTTGCTTGTTTTAAAATTTTCTTTGTATTTAATGAGTCTTGGCTTTTCCAGCAAGAAGAAAAAGCTTAATATAATCGCGAGCAAGAACTGAATGCTAAATGCACTGATATTCGTAAAGTATACGACAATAAAACCAAGTCCTTGTTCCAAATAGCTGTTAATGTCCCTAGCTTGAATGGCTGTTACTACATAATTCAAGACGGCATTATCGTGAGGGCGAGAGTAAAAATCAATAAGCTGCCTAATCAATGCTGTAATTTCCTCAACGAGCATCGGTAAATACTTAATAAATCCATACGACAATAAACTGATTGTTATAAGGTAAAGCAGGCTGACGATAATGTTTCTTTTGATTGGGATTTTTTTAGAAATAATTTTTTCTAGCCTATCCATTAAAAATGAAAGGATAAAGGTAAAAAGCATTAGGTTAACCATACTTCTTAAAAAGTAAATCCCCAGAATAAGCAATCCGAAAATGACAATTCGTTTTGCACTTTTATTTGCTATTAATTTATTTACTAACTCCATTCTCCTTCTCCTGACCCTTATTGATATACATCTTTACCTTAATTTTACCTTAAATGGAGAAATATCATAACAAAAAGTTATGATATTTGGCTAGTTTTTTTCTTTTTTGTGTCAACTTTTTTCCATTTAAAGATTTTATTCAGGAAATAGAAGATTTTTGATGATTCTTTTGTCAGCAAAGGACCTAAAATAGCCAGTATTAATACGTAAAGGGCAGAGAATGGTTTGAGCATTGGCATGAGACCGCCAGCGATTCCTAAGTTTGCGACAATGATGGAAAATTCACCGCGAGACACAATGGTTAAGCCGATGTTTGCGGATGCTTTATGTGACAAGCCTGTTCTTCTTCCGGCAATCATACCTGCGATAAAGTTTCCGAGAATGGTCAGAATGACAGCGCCAAGAGTAAACCAGATTGCACCGCCTAACTCAAATGGGTCAATCGTTAATCCGAAGCTGAAGAAGAAAATAGCTCCGAAGAAATCACGGAAAGGAACAACAAGCTGTTCGATACGATGGCTGTGCTCTGTTTCAGAGAAAACAAGTCCAAGTAGTAGTGCGCCAATAGCTTCTGCAACATGGATTGTTTCTGAGAAGCCTGCAACAAAAAACAGTGCTGCGAAGATGACAATAATAAAAATCTCGTTAGAAGAGATATCTAGCAGTTTATTTAATAGAGGTGCACCTTTTCGGGCAATAACGAAAAATAGTAGCATATATCCGAGAGCAGTACCAATGCTAAGCAGTGTTCCGCCGATGGATGTGGCGTCTCCTAAAACGAGACCAGAAATGACTGATAAATAAACGGCAAGGAAAATATCCTCAAACATGATAATACCGAGTATTAGCTCAGTTTCAGCATTACCAGTTCTACGTAAATCGACGAGTACTTTTGCTACTATTGCGCTTGAGGAAATAGTAATAATACCCGAAATAATAAAGACCTCGATTACGTCAAAGCCATTTAAGAAGCCGTATATAAGCCCTAGTGAGAAGTTAATTATTATATATATTGTGCCGGCAGTGACAATAGAGCGGCCTGATTTAATCAGTTTGCCAACGGAGAATTCCAACCCTAAATAGAAGAGGAGGAATAGCACACCGATTCTGCCCATAAAGTTAATGATTTCGGCACTTTCAATGAATCTGAGGTCAATGATTCCAAAATGGGGTGCATGGGGACCAACCAACATGCCGACAATGATTAAAAATGGAATAATGGAGAACTTCAGTTTGCCCGCCAAAATGGCTGCAAGGGCAACTAGAAGTAACGCGGTACCAACTTCAAAAACTAAGTGATCCATTAAGTGTCACCTCCAGTGCTTTTAGTCAATTGCTCAAGTATTATTTTCTTTAAGTGCTGCCTTTCTCCTGATATGACAAGGGTGTCGCCTGCTTCAACTAATGTGTCTGGCCCAGGGCTAAGCATCTTGTCAGCGCCTTTTTTCATGATGGCAATAACATTTACTTTGTAGTTGTTGCGAATATCCATATCCCCAATCGTATGATTCGCAGCTTTAGAGTCGCGTTCCACCTTATACCATTCGATAATTAAATCATTAAAGGCCATTTCGATATTTTCTAGAGCTTTTGGTTTGTACGCCATCCCGCCAAGGATACCTGCAATTTGTCTTGATTCTAAATCGTTGAAAGTAACGCTTGAGATGCTTTCCTCATGGTCATCATCATCAAAATGATAAACCTCGCGTCTGCCATCATCATGAATGACAATTACTACCTTATCGTTGTTTTTTGTTATTAGTTCGAATTTTTTTCCAATGCCAGGGAGTTCAGTCTCTCTGATATTCATCTTTCTTTCCTCCTTAATATATTTTTTATAAATTTACATCGATGCGAGGAATGGTTACCTCTTCTTTGTTAATCCCAAGGAACTTGTAAGTCTCTTGCTTTGTAGAATGGTGGAAATGCTTTTGCAGTAAGGAAATAGCAACACCTCGCTTATAAGCATGATAGCCAAATGTCTTGCGCATCGAATTAGTGCCGATATTGGAGCCGATGCCTAACGCTTCAGCAGCCTGGTGAATGATTCTGTATGCCTGCTGTCTGCTAAGATGGTTTTTGGATTTTTTCGACTGGAATAAATAGCTGTCAGGTTCATGATTGCATGTTGAGACATAATGCAATATTTCCTTTTTTACCTTTTGGTTTAAATAAACCTTACGCTCATCCCGAAGATCATCCTTTTTAATCGTGTAGAAATCGCAGATTCCATCTCCCTCAAGAAGATCCGAAATACGGATATCTAATAGCTCCGTTATCGTCAAACCAGTATTGATGCCAAGCAAAAACAGCAAGTAGTCACGTTCAGATTGTTTTTTTAAGTAACGCTTCATGCTGTTTATCTGCTTTAAGTCCTTTATTGCTTCTACAACTTCCATATTCTTTGCTCCTTTAGATATAATGTAACTCAACATATAAAAATAATAGTATTGAGTAACATAACTTAATTATAGGGTATTACCGAAGATGAGTCAAATGTAAACGTTCCAATATGCAACAATGCTTGTATTCCAACATTTAGACTAGCTTAGAAAGGGTTTTTTCTTGAATATTATTCGTGTTCACCTATATAATTATTTCATTCAATTAAAACGTTTTTATGGGGGGTGGAAGAAATGGGGCTGTGCAACTAAAGGAAATTACAAACAGGGTAAAACGAAGTGATATTCATTACACGAACCAAAGTCTATCCATCCAGAATTTCTGCTGCATATTATGTGTTACGGTGATGCTGCAATAAGTTTCATTATATAGATGAAGTAATGCATAGAAAAAAGGCTTAAATTGGATGAGATTATGATATGTAATGATATATTGCCCCCATTACAAATCGCAGTAAGCAACCCAGAAATATGTGGGGGATTGTCCTGTGAATATGCATTTGGGTGCCAACATAAAAAGAAGGAAGTTAGAAATACTATTTCAGATGAGAGTATTTCCTTCTTTGCAGACATTGCTGCTAATTTAAGCTAATTTTCTTATAATATCAGGAGGTGTAAGCCTTTTTAGGCTGTTCATTGGAAATTTTTAATATAATTTTATTCGCAATACTTATAGCTTTTACAGGTTTTTTCGTTGCAACAGAGTTTGCAATCGTTAAAGTAAGGGGTTCAAGGATAGATCAGCTTGTAGCAGAAGGAAGAAAAGGTGCGTTAGCTGCGAAAAGAGTAACTAGCCACCTTGACGAATATCTGTCAGCTTGTCAGCTAGGTATTACAGTAACAGCGCTAGGTTTAGGGTGGATTGGTGAACCTACGGTGGAAGCAATTCTTCATCCGGTATTCGAGAAGTTTCATGTATCGGGGTCTGTTTCGACCATTTTATCTTTTGGGATAGCCTTTGTGTCTGTTACCTTTATCCATGTGGTTGTCGGAGAACTTGCTCCTAAAACAGTCGCTATCCAAAAAGCTGAAATGATTACTTTGCTTTTCTCTCCACCAATTATTTGGTTTTACAGGTTGTTGTATCCATTTATTTGGCTTTTGAACGGATCTGCTCGTGTTTTAACAGGAATGTTTGGCCTAAAGCCAGCATCAGAGCATGAGCTTGCCCACTCAGAAGAGGAACTCCGTATTTTAATGTCTGAAAGCTATAAAAGCGGTGAAATAAATAAAAATGAATTAGCATACGTAAACAATATTTTTGAATTTGATGAGAGAATAGCGAAGGAAATTATGGTTCCTCGAACAGAGATGGTAACAATCAGTTTAGACAATACCTTTGATGAAATTATGGACATTTTAGAAGAGGAAAACTATACCCGTTATCCATTAGTGAATGGTGATAAGGACAATGTTATCGGTTTAATCAACATTAGAGAATTCTTAACAGCAAGGATCCAAGAGCAGGAACAGATGGATCTGGAGAATTATATGAAGCCCATTATCCGCGTGATTGAAACAATACCTATTCGTGACTTGCTTATTAAGATGCAGAAGGAACGTACCCATATGGCAATCCTGCTTGATGAGTATGGCGGAACATCGGGAATTGTGACTGCAGAGGATATATTGGAAGAAATCGTCGGCGATATTCGAGATGAGTTCGATGAGGATGAAGTAGCGGAAATCCGCAAAATAAAAGAAAACCACTATATTTTGAGCGGAAAGGTACTTATTAGTGAAGTTAACGACCTTCTTGGCATCCATCTATCTGAAGAGGAAGTGGATACAATCGGAGGTTGGTTCTTGACTAATAATTTTGAAGCTGTCGAAGGCGATGAAATTGAAGAAGAAGATTATGTTTTTAAACTAAAAAGCATAGAGGAGCATCATATTCATTTCATCGAAGTATTTAAAACATCCATTAAAAAAGAAACAATTTAAAAAAAGAGGACTTCATTGTGCATGAAGTCCTTTTTTTTGTGGAAAATAAACGGAAGGTATGCCTTATAAACTAGTTTATAGTTTAAAAAAGTCAAAAAAACCAATAATAGGTATTTTTTTAAACTAATAATTGGAAAAGAATCATTCTATTTAATTATGTCAACATTGTGTCCGTCAAAGTTATACTTAGTTTAAATTGTAACGAAGCTGAAACCGCTTTATCATGAAGGTAGAAAGAATAAGGGGTGAACAATTAATGTCGAACGAAAATAATAAAGGTTTTCGCGTTAAAATACAGCGTTTTGGAAGTCACCTGAGCGGAATGGTAATGCCGAATATCGGCGCATTTATCGCTTGGGGAATTATTACAGCACTTTTTATACCATCTGGATACTTTCCAAACGAAAGTTTTGCACAACTAGTTGATCCAATGATCAAATACTTGCTGCCATTATTAATTGGTTATACTGGCGGTAAAATGGTTTACGATGTCCGCGGGGGCGTAGTCGGTGCCATCGCAACAATGGGTGTTATCGTCGGTTCTGATATTCCGATGTTCCTTGGAGCAATGATTATGGGTCCTCTCGGCGGTTACTTGATCAAAAAAGTCGACGATCTGTTCAGAGGTAAAGTAAAAGCAGGCTTTGAAATGTTAGTAAACAACTTCTCAGCAGGTATTCTAGGTGCAATTATTACACTTCTTGCATTAAAGTTTGTAGGACCTCTTGTTGAAGCATTAAGCCAAATGCTTTCAAGTGGAGTAGAATTTATTGTCGATGCAAACCTTCTGCCACTTGCAAGTATCCTTATTGAACCAGCTAAAGTCTTGTTCTTGAACAATGCGATCAACCAAGGTATTCTTGGACCAATTGGTGTAGATCAAGCAAAAGAAGTAGGGAAATCAATCCTATTCTTACTAGAAGCAAACCCAGGACCAGGTCTTGGTGTGTTATTGGCATATAGTATTTTTGGTAAAGGTACATCAAAACAAACTGCACCTGGTGCAGCGATTATCCACTTCTTAGGTGGTATTCATGAAATTTACTTCCCTTACATCCTAATGAAGCCTGCAATGCTGTTGGCAGTTATTGGGGGGGGAATGAGTGGTGTGTTCACATTCACTGTATTCAATGCAGGACTTGTTGCAACACCATCACCAGGAAGCATTATTGCCATTATGGCATTGTCTCCTAAAGGTGAGCATTTAGGAGTATTAGCAGGTGTAATTGTTGCTGCTGTTGTTTCCTTCGTAATTGGTGCAATTGTTTTGAAAACAAGCAAAGGCGAAGCAGAAGATATCAATGCTGCTGCTGAAAAAATGCAAGAGCTTAAAGGTAAAAAGAGCTCTGTTGCAGGTGCTGTTACTGGCGCTGATGCATCTGTTGAAGCTGCTGAAGCAACTAACGAAGCTGCAGAATTTGACTATAGCACTGTGAAGAAAATTATCTTTGCATGTGACGCAGGTATGGGTTCAAGTGCTATGGGTGCTTCCATCATGCGTAATAAAGTGAAAAAAGCTGGTGTTGAAGGTGTTGATGTAACAAATACATCTATCGCAAACCTTCCGAATGATGCTGACCTTGTTATCACACATAAAGATTTGACAGACCGTGCAGTGGCTAAGCTTCCAAACGCACAACACGTATCTGTAGAAAACTTTATGAACAGCCCTAAATATGATGAGATTATCAATAACTTGAAATAATGTTGGGAGGAGCTTACCTTAATTAGGTAATGCTCCTTTTTAGGTTGTAAAAGTCTTAAAAGCGGGTAAAATAAACCATCAACTAAACCATTCTATGGTAATTTAATAATGGCAACATTAGATGTGAAAAAAATGCCTTAACAACTGTTTGAGTCTTGTTAAACTCTTATTTATAATTAAATTATGTCAAGAAAACAAGGTGGTATGGCATGGTTATTTCTGCAAGAGAAAGACTGATTTTACAATTTTTGCTTGAAGATATGAAAGAGGATGTCACAATCAAGCAGCTTGCTGATATTGTGAATGTGAGTGAGCGGACAATCCACCGTGACCTAAAAAATATTGAAGATGTTTTGCAGGCATTCCACTTAAAGCTTCAAAAAAAAGCAGGAGTGGGAGTAAAGGTAATTGGTGCACAAGGTGATATTTACCAATTAAGAGTAACGATCCTTAAACAGGATTTTACAGAATATACACCTGATGAAAGGCTTATCGTCGCTTTATGTACACTGTTGG
Source organism: Niallia taxi (assembly GCF_032818155.1). Classification (NCBI taxonomy): domain Bacteria; kingdom Bacillati; phylum Bacillota; class Bacilli; order Caryophanales; family Bacillaceae; genus Niallia; species Niallia taxi. The sequence continues at coordinate 199,476 of NZ_CP102589.1, read as the reverse complement.
ATAATAAAGAGCCTGTTAAGCTTTTTTCTCTTGCGAACGATATGGGTGTAACAACAGCAACTGTCAGTCACGATTTGGATAAGCTTGAACCGATTATTAAACGATATGATCTGCAGCTTGTGCGTAAGCGGGGTTATGGAATCGAACTGGAAGGTTCAGAGGATGCAAAAAGAAAGGCAATAACAAGTCTTATCTCGGAAAGATTTGACGTGCCAGAATTTTTGAAGATGGTCAGAGACAATATTCAAAAGAAATCCACCAATAAAATAGATTCTATTTCAGAAAGGCTGTTAGGCCTAGTCCATAAAGAAAAGATCATCTTGATAGAGGGAATCATTGAGGAAATCAATGAAGAGCTGCCGTACAGTCTGGCAGACAGCTCTTATGTTGGGTTGGTTGTCCATATTGCCTTGGCGATGGAACGAATCCAAAGGGGCGAAAATATTACTCTTCAAGAAGACTATTTGCGAGAGTTGAAATCGACAAAAGAGTTTAGTTTTGCTCGGAAAATTGCTGCTCGTTTAGAAAGAACATTTGAAGTCACCATCCCTGATGAAGAGATTGGTTATATCACGATGCATTTGCGGGGAGCAAAAATCCGCTATGACAAGGATATAGGGATTAAGGATGAAAATATCGAGGTTGCTGTCATTGTGCAGAGCTTAATCAAAAATGTGGAGAATCTTCTCCATACAAGACTATTAGATGAAACCTTATCTCAAGGGCTGTTGGCACATCTTCAGCCAGCGTTATACAGATTAAAGCAAAAAATGAGAATTTCCAACCCGCTGCTGAGTAATATTAAAGATGACTATTATGAATTGTTTAAAGTCGTAAAAAAGGCAGCAGAGCTTACCTTGCCCAATCAAGATATACCGGAAGAGGAAATCGGTTATTTGGTTTTGCATTTTGGAGCGGCATTAAATTCAAAACAGCTTACGACTAAATTAAGGGTTTTAATTATATGCTCAAGTGGAATTGGTACATCAAAAATGCTTGCCGCAAAAATTGGCAATGAGATTCCTGGTCTATCTGAAATTAAAACGGCATCTGTTTTTGAAATGAAAAACATTTCTCTTGATGAATATGATGCCATCCTATCAACAATCCCAATTGAGGATATGAACAGAGATTATTTTGTTGTCAGTCCAATTTTGACGAATCATGAACTCGAACTTGTCAAAAACTTTTTGCAAAAAAAAGGCGGACAATTAACAGAAAAAGCAGAACCGGCTAATGATGGGGTTGAGATATTATCCCTCAGCTTTCAACACTTTGATCAACTAGGCAAACAAGTAACAGTACTTGCAGACCTATTGAAGGATTTTGAGGTATGGAAAGCAGGCGATGCTGATTTAAACAAGGTATTACAGGATGGGCTGGAAAGGCTTTTGTATAAAGGTTCTATCTTAGACGCTAACGAAGTGTTGTGTTCTCTACAGAATAGAGAAAAGATAGGCGGCTTAGCTATTCCAGACACAACACTTGCCCTTTATCACACAAGAAGTGATAAAGTGTCATACCCATCTTTTAATATAATAGATGCAACAACTGCTTATGAATTGAAGGCGATGAATGGAGGAAGCGAAAAAGTAACAAGAATTTTACTTTTGCTGGCACCATTCGAGCTGACTTCATCAACATTGGAATTATTAAGCTTTATTAGTTCCTTGATTATTCAGTCGCAAACTAGCATTAAGCTGTTTGAAAATGGAACTAAAGATGAATTAGCGCATTTCATTAGCAACCAATACTTAAAAAACTATATTCATACAAATCAGGAGGCAACGAAATGTCTATATTAAAAAAAGAAAACATCATCCTAAACAGTAATGTGTCTGAAAAAACAGAGGCTATTAAATTAGCTGGTCAAATCTTGGTAGACCAAGGCTATGTTTCAGCAGATTATATTCCAGCAATGCTTCAAAGAGAAGAGCTTTCTTCTACTTACATGGGTAACTTCCTAGCGATTCCACATGGTACAGATGAAGCAAAAGCAGCTGTTCTACAATCAGGTCTATCAGTAGTACAAGTTCCAAACGGTGTTGACTTCGGTGATGGAAACATTGTGAAATTACTAGTTGGTATTGCAGGTAAAGACGGAGAGCACTTAGAGATTCTGTCTCAAATCGCAATCGTATGTTCAGAAGAAGAAAATGTTGAAAAGCTTGTTCAAGCAAAATCAGAAGAGGAAATTATTTCAATTCTAAGCGAGGTTAACTAATATGAAAGCTATCCATTTTGGAGCAGGAAATATTGGGAGAGGCTTTATCGGCCTTTTATTACATCAATCAAAGTATGAAGTTCACTTTGTAGATGTAAATGAAAAAGTCATTGATGAAATCAACCAAGAGGGCACATACAATGTATTTTTGGCAAATGATGCGAAGGACCAATTTACTGTAACTAATATTAAAGGTATTAACAGTAAAGCGAATCCGGAAAAGGCAGTGGAAGAAATTGCATCTGCTGATTTAGTTACAACAGCTATTGGTCCAAATATCCTTAAGTTCATTGCACCATTAATTGCAGATGGATTGAAAGCAAGAAAAGCAAAAAATGGGCAATTCTTGAATATCATTGCATGTGAAAACATGATTGGCGGTAGCACAGAATTGAAGAAGTTCGTGTTTGAGCACCTAAATGATGAAGAAAAAACATGGGCGGAAGAATATATTGGATTCCCTGATTCTGCAGTAGACCGCATTGTTCCGAATCAGTCAAATGAAAAGCTGTTGGACGTACTTGTTGAGCCATTCTTTGAGTGGGTTATTGATGAAACGGAAATCAAAGGTGATAAGCCTGAGATTCCAGAAGCACATTTCGTTGAAAACTTAACTGCTTATATTGAAAGAAAACTATTCACTGTTAATACAGGTCATGCTACAACAGCATACCTTGGTAACATAAAGGATTATAAAACAATTTCTGAAACTATTGCTCATAAAGCTGTTGAGGAAAAGGTATTGCAAGTCTTAGGTGAGACAGGAAAAGTGCTTGTTGAAAAATACAAGTTCGACAAGGAAGAGCATCAAAAGTATATTCAAAAAATCATCGGAAGATTCTCTAACCCACATATCGTTGACGATGTGAAAAGGGTGGGACGTTCTCCACTACGCAAATTAAGTCGCAATGACCGCTTAGTTGCACCAGCAATGGAATATGTTGAACTATTCAAGGAAATTCCTGCAGGATTAGTGGAAGTAATGGCTTCAGCGATGCTGTTCTTCTCATCAGAGGATCAAGAATCAGTTGAGTTAAAAGAATTGATTCAGTCAAAAGGAGCAGAACAAGCATTCATCGAGGTTTCTGGACTGTCAGCAGACAACAAGCTAGTTAGTGCTGTAGCTGCTGCTTACAAAGAAATTCAATAACTTAGTATAAAGAGCTGTCCTTTAATAGGGCAGCTCTTTTTTGTATTATTTTCCAATAAGTTTTGTGGGGTTTGGACAAGGGTAGATAAGGAGCATACAGAGAGGAGAGAAAGTGTAAAATGAATACTAATAAGACTATCCATGTGGTTTCTTCAACAGATGATAATTATGTTCCCCATCTAGGAGTGATGTTTGTTTCTCTCTTAGAAAATACCCATCAACACAGAAAGGTGCAGCTATATGTGCTGAATGGTGGCATAACAGAGAAGAATAAACAATGGCTGCAAAAGACTGTAGCTCCATATCAAACTTCCATACAATTTTTGGATGTTGATCCAAAACAATATGAGAACGCAATCGAAAGCAGACATATCACAAAAGCCTCCTATTACCGTATTTCCATTCCAGATTTAATTTCTGATCCAGATATTGCAAAGGTCCTCTATATCGACAGCGACACTGTAGTGCTAGATGATGTTTCCAAAATCTATGATCAAGATATTTCACCTAATATTGCTGCTGCAGTAATTGACTGCGGACTTCATGACAGACTTCAAACACTTAACGTCAGCGAGGATGCAAACTATTTTAATGCAGGCATTATGCTAATAGACTTAAAAAGCTGGAGAGACAACAATATAACAGACAGAGCCTTTGATTATATAAAAAATGCAACAGATGAACAGCTAGAATACCATGATCAAGATATTCTTAACACATTGCTTTGTGATAAATGGCTCGAGCTTCATCCGAAGTGGAATGCTCAAGCGTATTTATTGTTAAAACAAAAGAAATTAGAATTTATTGATGAAATCAAAAAGCAGGAAGCGTTCAGTAAGCCTGCGATTGTTCATTTCTGCGGGGAAGAAAAGCCATGGCTGAAGGGATATGTCCATCCATATAAAAAGACGTATTATCATTACTTAGAAAAGACTGCATCTGGATTGGAGCAGGAAGCAAGTGCAAAAAACATATAATGAAAAAGGCTGATGAAAATCAGCTTTTTTTCTATTAGAAAAGGCTGAAACCGTTAAGTTTCAGCCTTTTTTATTTAGTTTGGCATTCGTGAAGCAGAGCCGCCTTTAGACTGCTTTCTCTTTTCCATCAGTTTTTTGACGATAGGATAAATGACTGGAGCCCATTTAATAGCTGTTCTTATCATTTTCTTCATATCAATCACTCCTTTTTCTTATCTATTCCCAGCCAGAGGAATAGATAAACAAGCCAAAAAGAGGGAAAGTCAAGTGTTTTGGCTATAATATATATTGTATTTGCTGCTGAAAGAGCATATAGTTTTTATAGAATGAACTGCAACAATTTATGGTAATATTACGTCTAAATAGAAAGTATAGAGAATGAAGAAAAGGAAAGGGTAAAATGATGGAGAAAATCAAATCTCTGCTAGGAATGTTCTGGCGGTTTTGGAAAAGAAGACACTTAACACAAATTCTTTTGTTAGCATTGCTATTATTTGTACTAGTTTCTATATTATATTTCATGTATTTGGCAAGCCAAGCAAATGTAAGTACGTTGAAGGCTGGATTAAGCCAGGCTACCGTCATTTATGACAAAGACGGCGATGAGGCGACGGAAATAAAAACAGAAAGAACGGAAGGAATAGAGCTGAAGGATCTGCCAGACTATGTGCCGGGGGCAGTAGTCTCCATTGAGGATGAAAGATTCTACAGTCATAATGGTTTTGATTTAAAAGGAATAACACGGGCATTCTTTAAGAACCTTCTTGCTGGCAGTATAACGGGCGGAGGCAGCACAATCACACAGCAGCTTACCAAAAATGCCCTGTTATCTTCTGAACAGACATATAAACGAAAAGCAGAAGAATTATTTTTAGCTGTGGAAATAGAGAAGCACTACAGCAAGGATGAAATTCTCCAAATGTATCTTAACCACGTATATTTTGGGAGCGGTGCATGGGGAATAGATCAAGCAGCTAAAAAGTACTATAACAAAAACATCAAGGATGTTTCTATAAGCGAAGCAGCACTGACTGCGGGCTTGCTCCAAGCGCCGTCTGCTCTTGATCCGTATAAAAATTATGAAGGTGCGATTAAGCGGCGAAATGTAGTGCTTGGCAAGATGAAGGAGGAAAAAGTAATCTCGGAAGCTGAATATAAAAAAGCGATTGATGAAAAGATTGTGCTGGAAGACGGCGGAGGCTCGTTCATTGATAGAGATTATCCTTACTTTGTTGATTCAGTAATAGATGAGGCAATATCACAATATGGGCTCACCCAAGAAGAGATTTTAACAAGAGGCTATAAAATTTATACAGAAATGGACCAAAACCTGCAATCAACACTTGAAAAAACATTTGCGAATGACTCCTTATTTCCATCAAGCAGTGATGGAACATCTTCACAAGGAGGTGCTGTGTTGCTTGACCCTGAGACAGGCGGTATTAGAGGTCTTGTTGGAGGAAGGGGAGAACAGGTTTTCAGAGGATATAACCGTGCAACACAAATTAAGGTTCAGCCAGGATCAACAATGAAGCCGTTGGCGGTTTATACACCGGCACTAGAAGCAGGATATAAGACTACCTCTATTCTGAAGGATGAACCGTTTAAAAAAGGTGACTATGAGCCACAAAACTTTACTAAAACCTACCAAGGGGATGTACCGATGTATGAGGCACTGGAGAAATCCCTAAACGTTCCTGCAGTTTGGTTATTGGATAAAATAGGACTTGATAAAGGACTCGATGCTTTAGATCGATTCGGAATTCCGTATGAAAAGGATGATGAGTACTTAGGGATTGCACTTGGAGGAATGACGAAGGGGGTTTCCCCGCTGCAGATGGCAGAAGCATATTCTGCATTCCCAAATAACGGAGTTCGGATGGAAGGACATTTGATTACTAAGATTGTCGGGCCAACAGGCAATGTTATTGCAGAGTATCAATCAAATTCGACTAAAGTGACATCAAAATCTGTCGCGGAGAATATGACCTCCATGCTGTTGGATGTTATAGATTCAGGTACAGGTCAAGGAGCAAAGGTAACCGGTTTTGAAATAGCTGGAAAAACAGGTTCGACACAATTGGCTAACGCTAATCTGTCTGGTACAAAAGATCAGTGGTTTGTCGGCTATACGCCAAACTTAGTTGGAGCAATGTGGCTCGGCTATGACAAAACAGATAATCAGCATTATCTTAAGAGTAAAAGCTCAGGAGATGTCGTACCAATATTCAAAACAATCATGGATCAAGCAGTTCAGTATGTGGAGCCAGAGAACTTTTCTGTTATATCTGTGAGCGACCAGCTTGCAGGTAAAAAAGAGCGTACACAGAAAGTGGAAGAAACAAAAGAAGCAATCAAGGAAAAGGCAAAAGAAATTCAAACAACGATTGAAGAGAATTCTTCCAAATGGAGTCAAGTAGTAGATGAAATGAAGGAAGATGCAGGCGTTATCAGCGGGAAGCTGAAAGACAAATGGAACGAAATAATGGGTCAATAAAAACAAAAGGCTGGAACGAATTGTTCCAGCCTTTTATATATGATTTTCATGAAAAAAAAAGTATATATAATAGAAGCGTTTTGTTTGGGTAATAATGGTTACATATCCTTTTAAAAAAGTAGATGTGACAAGTTTATGGACATAGATTTTCATAGCCACATCTGCTATAATTACTGAGTTGGTATCTTCTTGGAAAATGTTTGCTAGATTAATGGCAAAACAAATGTGTTAATTGGAAAAAATATCCTTACGATTTTTGTCACATTTACATGCTTCGAGATATGATATCATCATACAGGTAGTAATAATAGTATTTTACCTATTTAAAATGAATGTTCTATGTCTAATTCTTGAACATTCTGTGAATATTTTAACATTTAAAAGTTAAATTGGAAGGAGATGCACTAAATGAAGTCAAAAAAAGGCTTATTATTATCACTTCTAGCGATTTTGCCAATTTTTGTACTTAGCGGCTGTGAGAGTATGGTTGTATTTGATCCAAAAGGCCCTGTAGCTAAAAGCATTATGGATTTAATTAACTGGTCGCTTATCTTTATGGCAATTATCGTAATAGTTGTTTTTGGTTTGTTCGGTTACATTGTTTGGAAATACCGTGCTAAACCTGAAAATGAAGGGTATGAACCGCCAGAGGAGCACGGAAGTACAGTGCTTGAAATTGTCTGGACTGTTATTCCTTTCTTAATCATTATTGCTTTGACAATTCCAACTGTCAAAACAATTTATGCAGTAGAAGATATTCCAAAGAATTACGAAGATCAGGAACCAGTTGTGATTAATGTCACATCTGCAGACTGGAAATGGATTTTCAGTTATCCAGAAGAGGGAATTGAAACTGTGAACTACGTTAAAATCCCTGCTGGTGTTCCGATTGAATTTAAATTGACTTCTGCTGGAACAATGCAATCTTTCTGGGTTCCACAGCTTGCTGGTCAAAAATACACAATGTATGGAGCTGAAACAGAGCTATACTTAGTTGCAGATCATACAGGTGAATATTTAGGCCAAAACACAAACTTCAACGGTAAAGGATATGCAGAAATGCAATTCAACGTAGAAGCTGAAACACAAGATGATTACAATGCTTGGGTAGATGAAGTAAAAGATACTGCTCCTAAGTTAACAGAAGATAAATATAAAGAATTGTTGAAGCCTACGCATTTAGGACGCATGACATTCTCTAATACACATTTAGAATGGATTGATCATGGTAAAGGCGGAACTTCTAACTATTACTTGAACCCTGAATTGTACAAAGTTCATGGTTACCAAGGTAAAATCTTCGATCATGAAGATGCAGACAGCGAAGAGAAAACTGATGGGGGTGAGCATTGATGGACATTAAGTGGAATGAAATCCTTGTTAAAGGAGACCCGTTGATCCTTGGCTCCCAAATCGGTATCGCATTGACGATGATTGGTGCTTTAGTTCTAATCACGTATTTGAAAAAATGGCGTTACCTATGGGATGAATGGATCACAACTGTCGATCATAAACGTATTGGTATAATGTACATTATTGTTGCGGTATTAATGTTCTTCCGTGGCGGTATTGATGGTTTAATGATGAAAGCACAAACAGCAGCACCAGACATGAAGTTCTTGGATGCACAGCATTATGATGAAGTATTTACAACACATGGTGTTATCATGATCTTGTTCATGGCGATGCCTGCTTTAATTGGTCTTATGAACGTTGTTATTCCATTGCAAATTGGAGCACGTGACGTTGCGTTCCCACAATTGAACGCTTTGAGCTTCTGGCTAACTTTCTCAGGAGCAATGCTTTTCAATATTTCTTTCGTAGTCGGTGGTTCTCCAGATGCTGGTTGGACATCGTACTTCCCGCTTGCAGGTAAAGAATTTACACCTGGAGTAGGTAATAACTATTACGCAATAGGCTTGCAGATTGCAGGGGCAGGTACATTGATGACAGGTATTAACTTTGTTGTCACAATCCTGAAAATGCGTACAAAAGGCATGACATTAATGAAAATGCCTATGTTTACTTGGACTGCTTTATTGACAAACGTTTTAATCATTTTTGCATTCCCAATTCTTACTGTTGCTTTAGCATTGATGACTTTTGACCGTATGTTCGGTACACATTTCTTCACTGTTTCAGGAGGAGGAAATGCAATGCTTTGGAACAACCTATTCTGGCTATGGGGACATCCTGAAGTTTATATCGTTGTTCTGCCTGCATTTGGTATGTTCTCAGAGATTATTTCGACTTTCTCAAGAAAAACATTATATGGATATAAATCTATGATTATTTCTATTGTCGGAATTGCAATCTTGAGTTTCGTTGTTTGGGTTCACCATTTCTACACAATGGGATCTGGACCAGTCGTTAACTCAGTATTTTCTATTACGACAATGTTAATCGCTGTTCCTACAGGGGTTAAGATTTTCAACTGGCTGTTTACAATGAGAAAAGGCCGCATCCAGTTTACAACTGCAATGCTATGGTCACTTGCTTTCATTCCGACCTTCACTATTGGTGGGGTAACAGGGGTTATGCTTGCAATGGCTGCAGCTGACTATCAATACCATAATACTTTATTCCTAGTAGCTCACTTCCATTATGTGTTGATTCCAGGGGTAGTATACGCGGTATTTGCAGGATTCTATTACTGGTGGCCAAAGATGTTCGGTCACGCATTAAACGAACGTCTTGGAAAATGGCATTTCTGGTTGTTCAACATTGGTTTCAACTTAACATTTATGCCTATGTTCTTCCTAGGCTTAAAAGGTGCAGTAAGACGTTCTTACACATTCTCTGTAGAGTCAGGGTTTGCACCATTATTCGCACTTTCCGCAGTAGGTTCATTGATTCTTGCGGCTGGATTCGCAGTATTAGTTTACAACATCTACTGGAGTGCACGTTATGCAAAACGCAATATTTCTACAGATCCATGGGATGCAAGAACTCTAGAATGGCATACAGCTTCACCTGTACAATTCTATAACTTTGCACAATTGCCTGAAGTTAAAACATTAGATGCTTTCTGGCACATGAAGAAGAAAGACAAAGATGCGTTAGTACTAAAAGAAAATGAATTAGAAGAAATTCATATGCCGAGCAATTCTGGGCTTCCATTTATCATGTGTGTAATCTTTGGCGCTGCCGGATTCTTCATGGTATTCGAGTGGATTCCTCTAGCAGCAATTGCGGCTGCATTTATATTTGTTGGCTTACTTGTTCGTTCATTTGATTATAATGACGGCTACCACGTGAAAGTCGACGACATCAAGAAAATTGAGCGTGCATGGAGGGATGAAAAATAATGGCTAAAGTAGATACTTCTTTACCGTTGGAGTACCAAACGGAACAGAACCGTCTTAATATCTTTGGTTTCTGGATCTTCCTAGGTGCTGAAATAGTCTTATTTGCATCATTGTTCGCCGCACACGGTTCTCTATACAATGCTTTTGCAGATGGACCTACTCCTAAAGATTTGTTTATATTAAAAGACGTTATGATTGAAACAATGCTACTATTAACAAGTAGTTTCACATGCGGTATTGCTATCTGGTATATGCGCCGCAATAATTTGAAAGGCTTGTTAATTTGGCTTATCATTACTTTATTGCTTGGTGCTGGGTTCGTATTCTTCGAGGTGACTGAGTTCATCCATTATGTTCATGAAGGTGCGAAAATGCAGACAAGCGCATATTTCTCAAGCTTCTTTGTTCTGTTAGGAACACACGGACTTCACGTTTCTATCGGTATTGGCTGGGCGATTGCGGTAATTATCCAATTGGCTAAACGTGGATTGACACCTACGACTGCGCGTAAAACGTTTATTATCAGCTTATATTGGCACTTCTTAGACGTTGTGTGGATCTTCATCTTCACATTCGTTTATCTAGCAAGGATGGTGTAATTTATGGCTAAACATAATAGCAGTTTTCCAACTGGCCACGTTGCAGGGTTCATCGTTTCTATATTGCTGACTTTTGCAACAGTAGGTGCTGTAAGATATACAGATTTGCCGTTTGTGACAATCATGTGGATTATTGGTTCTTTAGCAGTAATTCAAGCATTGCTTCAACTTTTCATGTTCATGCATTTGACTGAAGGGGAAGGCAAAATGCAATTAATCAATATTTTCTATGCGTTCTTCTGTGCGATTGTTGTCGCTGCAGGAACAATTTGGGTAATGACATCTGGACATGTTCATTACTAATAAGAAAAACCTCCGAGAAATCGGAGGTTTTTTTGTTGTTTTTATGCTAGTTCAATGGAACTAATTCGGAGGAAATCTATAAAAAATTGGGATTTTGTTCTATAAATCCCATTGACGTTAATAAAAAAAGTGTTAAAATCAATTTATAAATCTAAGTGATAATGAAAATCAGTTGAGAATTTATTAAACTACAATCAGTGTCTAAGGAGGGGAATAGAAAGAGGCTCTTGACTCAATCTACCATCAATGAAGATAAGATATTTAAGCATCATGTTAGTACTGTTATCGATTGCCTCCTTGTTTATAGGAGTAATTGATATTAATCCTCTAAGTATATTTCAATTAACAGAGGATCAGAAAGAAATTTTATTAATCAGCAGATTTCCTCGTCTAATAAGTATTATTATTGCAGGTATAAGCTTAAGCATTTGCGGACTAATTATGCAACAAATCACTAGAAATAAATTCGTGTCCCCAACGACTGCAGGGACAATGGACTGGGCAAGATTTGGCATCCTTATTGCGCTAATGATGTTCACTACTGCAACCCCAATTGTTAAGATGCTTGTTGCCTTCGTTTTTGCATTGCTTGGTACATTCTTGTTCATGCAAATATTAAATCGGATAAAATTCAAGGATGCTATATTTATTCCACTTGTTGGTTTAATGCTTGGAAACATAATTAGCTCGATTACAACATTCTTTTCTATGAAGCATGATCTTGTGCAAAACATGTCATCATGGCTCCAAGGTGATTTCTCACTGATTATGGAAGGAAGATACGAGTTACTTTACATAAGTATTCCAGTAGTCATTGTCGCATACCTATATGCAAATAAATTCACAATTGCTGGAATGGGTGAGGAATTCTCAAAGAATTTAGGTCTAAACCATAAGAGAGTTGTTAATATCGGACTTGTCATTGTGGCGCTTGTATCATCAGTTGTTTTGCTTACAGTCGGCATGATTCCATTCTTAGGTCTCATCATTCCTAATATAGTTTCCCTTTACAAGGGCGATAACTTGAAGAATAGCTTAACACATACAGCATTATTAGGAGCAAATTTCGTTCTTATATGCGACATACTTGGACGGGTTATCATTTATCCATATGAAATCTCGATAGGTGTGATGGTTGGGGTTATCGGAAGTGCTATCTTCCTTTATTTATTGGTAAGGAGAAAAACGTATGAATCAGCCTAAGACTAAACTTTTAATTCTTTCCATAATAGCTGTACTGCTTATTGCAGTATTCATGCTAATAAAGGTTAGTAGTGTGAACTGGGAATATGTGATGCCAAGGAGAGCAACCAAAGTATTAGCAATATGCTTGACAGGCGGATGTATTGCATTTTCATCAATGGTTTTTCAAACCATTACAAATAACCGAATCTTAACTCCAAGCATTCTTGGACTGGATTCTTTGTACTTATTTATCCAAACATTTGTGGTTTTCTTTTTCGGCTCACAAAGCTTAACGATGCTGAATAGTAATGTCAACTTTCTATTATCAGTTGGGTTGATGATTATTTTCTCAGTTGCTCTGTACTACTTGTTTTTCAGGAAAGGAAGTCAAAATATCCTGCTGCTTCTGCTTATTGGAATCATTCTTGGCAGCTTCTTCTCAAGTCTGTCATCCTTTATGCAGATGCTGATAGATCCGAATGAGTTTCTGATTGTCCAAGATAAAATGTTTGCAAGCTTCAATAGCGTAAATACAGATATATTGACTATTTGCATTGTAATTATTGCAGCTGTTGCTTTATATGTGTCGCGGTATAGTAAATTTTTCGATGTAATGTCACTTGGAAAAGAGCAAGCGATCAATTTGGGGATAGATTATGATCGTGTTGTTAGGAATATGCTTGTTGTCGTGGCAATTTTGGTCAGTGTTTCGACTGCACTTGTCGGACCAATTACCTTTCTAGGGTTGCTGGTTGTAAACCTGGCAAGGGAGTTTCTGAAAACATACAAACATAGCCAGCTTATTGCAGGTTCTATTCTGCTAAGCATTATAGCCCTCGTCGGCGGTTTGCTTATTGTAGAAAGAGTATTTACATTCTCCACAACAATCAGTGTCATCATCAACTTTGTCGGCGGCGTTTATTTCATCTATTTATTGTTAAAGGAGAGAAGAGCATGGTAGAGGTCAAGAATGTCAGTAAACAATACAATGGAAAAAGCGTCCTTGAAAATGTATCTCTTTCCATTGAAAAAGGAAAAATCACTTCCTTTATCGGTCCGAACGGTGCAGGGAAAAGTACATTGTTATCAATTATCAGCAGGCTGATTAAAGGTGACAGCGGTGATGTCTTAATTGATGGGCAAAGTGTTTTTACGACAAAAAGCAATGTGCTAGCAAAAAAAATATCCATTCTCAAGCAGAGCAACCACATAAATATTCGGTTAACTGTAAAGGAGCTAGTTAACTTCGGGAGGTTTCCATATTCTCAAGGAAGACTGACGAAAGAGGATAAAGCTGCTGTTGCAGAAGCAATTTCTTATATGGAGCTTGATGAGATACAGCATAAATATTTAGATCAATTGAGCGGCGGCCAAAAGCAAAGAGCATACATTGCAATGGTTATTGCTCAAGATACTGAATATATCTTGCTTGATGAACCGCTGAATAACCTGGATATGAAGCATTCAGTGCAAATCATGAAGGTTCTCAGAAGGCTTGTTAATGAGCTTGGCAAAACAGTGGTTATTGTTATTCATGATATAAATTTTGCCTCTGTCTATTCTGACAATATCGTGGCATTAAAGAATGGCAAACTTGTTAATGATGGACCTGCAGACAGCATTATTAATGAAGCTGTCTTAAAGGATATTTATGAGATGGACATGCAGATAGAGGAAATTAATAATCATAAAATCTGTGTCTATTTTGCTTAAAATTGTAAATTGTTGGCTGCAAAGAACAAACGAGGCTAATGGTAGTTATATTTAAAGCTGAAAGGAGGCAGTGCTTCTATGGAAAACTTAACACTAAGTCTCTTCGCCAGAAGATCCATAATAACACTACCATTAGTATAGTAATTCTTTCGTGACATTCTAGGAAAATGTCATTATGAATTACTAATATCTCAATCATAGGATATTCTGTTTATCATTGCAATCAATTTAATTTAAATAATCTAAATATAATAAATAGAGGTGTCTTAATTGAAGAAAAAATTAACGATTCTTTTTCTAGCATTAGTTATGGCTGTTTTGGCAGCATGTGGTAATACATCTACTAGCAGCAATTCATCTGACGAAGCAAAAGCAGCAGAAGAAATAACAGTTAAACATGAGCTTGGAGAAGCTAAAGTAAAAGCAAATCCAAAAAAAGTGGTTGTTTTTGATATGGGTATTTTGGATACATTAGACAAATTAGGTGTAGAAGTAGCAGGTGTACCTCAGGAAAATCTGCCAGAATATCTATCAAAATATGAAGATAGCAAATATACAAATGTTGGTGGTCTTAAAGAACCAGACTTAGAGGCAATCAGCGAACTAGCTCCAGATGTTATCTTTATTTCTGGCAGACAATCAGCAGCATATGAAGACTTAAGCGAAATTGCACCAACTGTTTATGTAGGTGTTGATACAACTAAATATATGGATTCATTTAAGCAAAACATGGAATTAGTTGGACAAATCTTCGGAAAAGAAGATGCAGTGAAGGAAGAATTAGCAAGCATTGATGAAACAATTACAGCACTTAATGACAAAGCAAAAGCAGTAGAAGGCAAGTCTTTAGTTGTATTAGTGAATGACGGCAGTGTGAGCGCATATGGATCTGGGTCAAGATTTGGAATCATCCATGATGTATTCGGTTTAGCACAAGCAGATGAAAAGATTGAAGCATCAACACATGGACAAAGTATCTCATTTGAGTATATTGCAGATAAAAATCCAGAATATCTATTCGTAGTGGATAGAGGAGCTGTTGTTGGCGGTGAATCATCTGCAGCTAAAGTGTTAGATAATGAACTTGTTAATGGTACAGATGCTGCTAAAGAAGGTCATATCATATACTTGAATCCTAGCTATTGGTACCTGTCAGGTGGAGGTCTAGTGTCAACAGAAGAAATGGCAAAAGAAATCGATGCTGGCATTTCAAAATAAAAAGCTATGAACAAGTAACCCAATTTGCTAAAAAGCAGATTGGGTTTTTTCATTTGCAATTTATGAAAATACGGCTATAGAGTTGCTTTTTCGTAAATTTAGATAGAAAATATAATAGATAAAGTATGTTGTAAGATGGACAAGGAGGAAAGTCATGAGTGTTCGATTTGGTATTATAGGAACAAACTGGATTACAGAATCATTCATACAAGCAGCAAGCATGGTGGAGGAGTTTACCTTGGCTGCTGTATATTCAAGATCAGAAGAAAAAGCAGCAGCGTTTGCGCAAAAATATAATGCGGAACAAATATTCACAAGTTTGACTGAAATGGCAGAGAGCGACAAAATTGACGCAGTTTATATTGCTAGTCCCAACTCACTGCATGCAGAGCAGTCCATCCTATTTCTAAACAACAAAAAACATGTTTTAACTGAAAAAGCTTTTGCATCCAATGTAAAGCAAGCTCAAGCAATGGTTAAAGCTGCTAAGGAAAATAATGTCCTGTTAATGGAAGCATTAAAAACAACGATGCTGCCAAACTTTAAGGTGATAAAAGAAAATTTACATAAGATAGGGAAAGTTAGGCGAGCTTTTGCGAGCTATTGCCAGTATTCATCAAGATATGATGCTTACAAGGAAGGAAATATCCTTAATGCATTTAAACCAGAATTCTCTAACGGTGCATTGATGGATATCGGTGTTTACTGCATTTATCCAATGGTCGCATTGTTTGGAAAACCAGAGTCGGTTAAAGCATCTAGTTACATGCTGGACAGCGGCGTTGATGGGGAAGGCAGCATCATAATGTCCTATGCAGAAATGGATATTGTGCTGATGTACTCAAAAATAACAAATTCTCTTATCCCATCAGAAATTCAAGGTGAGGATGGCAATATTCTTATCGATCAAATGAATACACCGCAAAAGATAGAAATAGCTTATCGTAATGGGGAAAAAGTTGATGTTTCTATTCAGCAAAAAGAAGAGACTATGTATTACGAGGCAAAGGAATTCATTGATACTATTCTTGCTGGCAAGTCAGAATCTGCCATAAATTCACTTGATTTATCAGTAGCAGTAATTGAAATAATGGATGAAGTGAGAAGACAAACGGGAATTGTGTTCCCAGCAGATGAGAAATAACAGTTGCTAGGAAAAACTTAAAATGGCTTTTGCTGTTTTAAGAGAAATAATTGAAAGCGTTCTTATTAGAGATGAAATGGGGGAGAAATGCATGAAATTATTTGGTGCAATAGAAGCTGGAGGAACAAAGTTTGTTTGTGCTGCTGGTACGGAAACAGGGGAAATTAAAGAGAGAGTTTCCATTGCTACAACAACACCTGAAGAAACAATGCCAGAGGTAATTGCTTTTTTTAATAAACATAAAGTAGAAGCGATCGGCATTGGCTCCTTTGGACCGATTGACGTAGATAAAAATAGTCCAACGTATGGAAACATCACGACTACTCCGAAGCTTGCATGGCGAGATTACCCTTTATTAAGATCAGTGCAGAAGGAGTTTTCCATTCCAATCGGCTTTAATACAGACGTTAATATAGCGGCTATGGGTGAAGCAGTTCTTGGTGCAGCAAAGGGTCTTGACAGCTGCCTGTATATAACGGTTGGAACTGGTATTGGTGCAGGAGCATATATTCAAGGCGAGCTATTGCAAGGGTTAACGCACCCTGAGATGGGCCATATCCTTGTAAGAAGACACCCAGAAGATAGCTATAAAGGAAGATGTCCATATCATGGTGATTGCCTTGAAGGTCTAGCTGCTGGTCCTGCGATTGAAGAAAGATGGGGAACAAAAGCAGCCGAACTGAGCAACAACGACAAGGTTTGGGAAATGGAAGGTTATTATATTGCTCAAGCCCTTATGCAATATATATTAATCCTATCCCCGAAAAAAATCATCCTCGGTGGAGGAGTCATGAACCAAGAACAGGTTTTAGAATACATTAACACGTATCTGAAGGAATTTTTAAATGGCTATTTAGAATTTCCACAAGTATCAACAGAAATGGGAAGCTATATTGTAAGACCAGGATTAGGTGATAATGCTGGTATTACAGGCGGTTTACTGCTGGCGAAAAGAGTTTATGAGGAAAGTAAATAACCAATAAAAACGTTAAGCCCCTATCATAGGGGCTTATTTATTTTTTTCTCTAACTGAACAAGATAAAGTCCGTCACAAGGGGTAAAAGTGTTTGTTATTTCGAACCCGAATTGCTGATAAAGCCTGACAGCAGGTGTGTTTTTCATTGCGGTACATACATAAATTGGTTTGTCTTGATCGACTATTAGACTTCTCAGCATATTAGCAGCAATCCCTTGGCGAAAGTAGTCTGGATGGACAACAAGTCTGCAGATGAGTATGCTTTTGTCTGTTTCCTCGTAGGATAAAACACCTGTCAGAATTCCATTTACCATCCATCCTAAAAACACTTCCTTACTTGATTGGATATGGTGTACATCCTCTTGTAAAGGAGGAAGATCGTAATAACCGATTATTTCTGCTTCCACATTGTAGGACTGTTTTTGTAATGTAAGAATTTTAGCTGCAATTGATCTATCTGATTGCTGTAAACTTTTAAGCATATAGATTCTCCTTGTTTGTTTATTTCTAGTATACAGCTTGTGAAAAAATTTGAAATTATGAACAAACTATTTCTTAAACATTAACATTCATTTAAACATGTCAGAGAACTGTTGCAGTAAAACGGGAAAGCAGGTTTAATTAATAAAAAAGCAAGTGACGGAGGGCAGCAAATATGCAAGTTTTAGTAATAGAAGATAATGTTGGTGTTTGCTCCATGTTAGAAATGTTTTTTGGAAAAGAAGACTTTAAAGGAGTATTCCTGCATGATGGTTTAGAAGGATACAAGCATTTTATAGATAATGAGTATGATATGGTTATTTTAGATTGGATGCTGCCGAGTATGGATGGGATTACAGTATGCCGTAAAATAAGAGAAGTAGATAAAAATGTGCCAATAATCATGCTGACAGCAAAGGATACGGAATCCGACCAAGTATTAGGGTTAGAAATGGGCGCGGATGATTACGTGACAAAACCTTTCAGCCCATTGGCGTTGACTGCGAGAATGAAGGCGATTGTAAGAAGACAAGCAAAGGAAAAAAATAATTTGGAAGACGCAATAGAAACGAGTATCATTAAGATTAATAAGGAAACACGGGAAGTATTCATCTCAGATAAACTCATTTCTAATCTTACTCCAAAGGAATTCGACCTTTTGTCTTTTTTTGCACAGCATCCGAAACAAGTCTTTTCAAGGGATCAAATACTTGAGCGAGTATGGGGCTTTCAATTTTACGGAGATGATCGTACAGTAGATGTCCATATCAAAAGATTGAGAAGAAAAATTGGCCGTGATAACCAGCCATTCTTCCATACTGTATGGGGAGTTGGCTATAAATACGATGAAACGGTGGTCATAAATGAGAATTAAGTACTTATACCAGCAGCTGATCAGCCATATTAGTGTCATTGTAGTTGCATTTTTAGTTGTAAGCATTGCCTCGACTCATTTTGTTGAGAAGGTAGTACTTACTATTAAAGGACAAGAGCTGTATGACTATGGCATTAATATTCTCACAGATTTACAAGGAAACCAAATGCAGTCTTCTGCTCAGGACACACTGCTGAATTATGCAGATGTTCTGAAAAGCAGAGGTGTGACATTTGGCATTTTTGACACACAGCAAAATGTTATTGCATCTGTTGGGAAAAGAATTAATATCACGGATGAAGAATGGAATGCCATTAAGGATGGAGAAAACAATAAAGTTATTAAAAGCAGTACGAGACGAGGCAATCAGGAAGTTACATTAGTTGCCATTCCTTATAGTGTTAATGGAGAGGTAGCAGGTGGAATATTGCTTACCGCCCCTTTAAGTGATTCAAAGCAGCTCATCAATGAAATAAACAAATACCTTGTGTATTCTGTATTTATTGCATTTGGTGTGGCGCTGTTACTCAGTGTTATATTATCTAGAATTCATGTTAGACGAATTAAGAAGCTTCAAGAAGCGACAAGTCTTGTTGCGGTTGGAGATTATAGCGTTAGGGTACACTCATCTAATTTTGATGAAATCGGCGAATTGGCGAGTGACTTTAACTCAATGGTTGACCGTCTCCGTGTTTCGAAGGAAGAAATAGATGCACTAGAAAACCGAAGAAGGCAATTCATGTCAGATGTTTCCCATGAATTGAAGACACCTTTAACAACCATTAGCGGTGTCATTGAAGGACTTAACAATAACATGATCCCAGAAGCGGAAAAAGGGAAGGGGATTACACTCGTAAGCCAGGAAACAAAAAGACTGATCAGACTTGTCAATGAAAATCTCGATTATGATAAGATACGTTCTAATCAGATTGTGCTCATGAAGGAATCCATTCAGCTTGCCGAAGTCCTTGAAATTATTCAGGAGCAGCTCTATACGCAGGCAATAGAGAAGGAGTTGGCTATTAATGTGGATGTTGCCGATAATGTTTACATTTATGCAGACTATGACAGGTTAATCCAAATCCTCATGAATATAACAAAAAACAGTATTCAGTTTACTGATGCAGGTGAAATCTGGCTAAGGGGCAGAGCAGATGATGGCTTCACGATTATAGAAATAGAAGATACTGGTATTGGAATGGACCCGGCAGAAATCGAAAACATTTGGAAAAGATTCTATAAGGCTGATATTTCAAGAACAAATAATCCATACGGGGAGTTTGGGTTGGGCTTGTCCATTGTCAAACAGCTTGTCCAATTCCACCATGGTACAATTGAAGTAAGCAGCCAAAAAGGAACTGGAACGAAATTCACCATTTATTTTCCTATTGAGCATAAATAATAATTGCTTCTGATCATGCTGGATAAATTATCTCAGCATGACAGAGCTTTTTTTTCTATCTGCCAGCAAACTGGCTATAATTTCTCCTTTTCGTCCCTGATTATTCTATGTCTATTAAAACTTTGTTAATAATTTATTCATATATAAGTTTTATTATATAAGCATGAGATAAATAAAATAACTAACTTCTTCTTATAGATGATACACAATGAAAATAATTATAGGAGGTATATATGATGAATGAGTTTGATAAAAACAAAGATAATGTGAACGGATTAAATGAGTTTGAAACGGAAAAGGATACTTTAAACAGTGCGGACCTTTCAAAAAGTAGAGAGGAAAGTTCTTCATTCGAAGCAAATGGCATAAATAAGCTAGAAGAAAAGCAAGAGACAAAAGCAGAAGAACAAGAAGTAAAAGCAGAGGGTCAAGAATTTACAAACGAATATCCTCAAACAGCAAGCTTTAATAAGGCAGATGAGTTAGTTCGTGATTACGAAAGAGTAATGAGCGATGGCACTGATGAGAGCGCGGCTGCTGAACAACAGATTCATGAGAATAAGACGATGACTGCCGCTGCTGCAACTGCTGATCAACAGCCTGCTGGTAAAAGAGGCAAGGAACGACCATCATCAGGCAATCCTAAATGGAAAGGCTTCTTTTCCTTATTAGCTGCAGGTGTTGTAGGCTCTGCTTTAACATTTGTAGCGATTCCTCATACAGATTTACTTGATGGAAAATATACTAAACTGGAACAGCAGGTGGAAGATTTGAGCAGTAAAGTAAGCAGCAATAGCAGCTCAAGCGATATTACAGCACAGACAACATCAGCGACAGCCTCTGACAGCAGCTCTCCCTCTATTGCAGATATGGTCGAGACATCTTCTAAGGCTATTGTTGGTATTGTGAATGTGCAAAAGCAGGCGACAAATCAATTTTCACAAAGCACAACCACGGATTCTGAAGTTGAATCTGGATCAGGATCTGGTATCATCTTCAAAAAGGATGATAAATATGCTTACATTGCTACAAACAATCATGTTATTGAAGGGGCAAATTCTTTAGAAATCTCCCTTTATAATGGTGATAAAACAGAAGGTAAATTGATTGGGGCAGATGCACTGACAGACTTAGCTGTTGTCAGAATTGATGCGAAATATGCTACAGATGTTATTGAATTCGGAGATTCATCAACACTTCGCCCAGGTGACCAAGTTTGGGCAATCGGTAACCCGCTTGGACTTGATTTATCGAGAACGGTAACACAGGGAATCGTGAGTGCAGTGGACAGAAGCATAACTGTTAATACATCTGCTGGCGATTGGGAGTTCAATGTTATTCAAACAGATGCTGCTATCAACCCTGGTAACAGTGGCGGAGCATTAATTAACTCTGCTGGTCAAGTTATCGGTATCAACAGCTTGAAGATTTCAGAAGATGGAGTAGAGGGGCTTGGCTTTGCGATTCCAAGTAATGACTTGCTTCCAATCGTCAATGAAATAATTGAAAGCGGTGAAGTGGAGCGTCCGTATATCGGCGTCGGTTTAGCAAGCTTAGAGGAAGTTCCGCAAATGTACCTGCAAGATCTTCCTGACTCTGTCACAAAAGGTGTTATGGTAACAAATATTGATTCCAACTCTGCAGCTGCTAAAGCAGGCCTTGAAGTACAAGATGTAATCATCTCTATAAACGGAACCGATTTAGATGGCTCCTCTGATTTGAGAAAATATCTTTACACAAAGGTAGATATCGGCGATAAAGTTAAATTAGTCGTGTATCATGATGGAAGCAAGAAAACTGTAGAACTGACTTTAACAAGTAATAGCGGCAGCTCCAACTAAACTTGCAGCATAAGAAATAATACTAAAAATCTCATCTGGTAAAAATAATAAAAATCAGATGGGATTTTCTATTTTTGTTAATATTTTTGTAATATTTTTATGGTATGATGTATTTTATGTGATAGTAAAATTATCATATCAATTATGATAGTTTTAGTTGATTAAAATATTGTTTAGAGAGGAAACAGGATGAAAAACAAAAAGATCATTTTACCCATTTTAGGAATTGTATTAATAGCATTGATCGTTGTTGCTGTTATTCTAGTACAAAAGAGTAACACAGTGGCATCTGTCGAGGGAGAAAAAATTACGCAGAATGATTTGGATGAAGCATTGAACAAGCAGTATGGTACTTCTATCCTTCAAACATTGATTGCAAATAAAGTAGTTGACCTTGAAGCGGAAAAAGAAAAAATTAAGGTTACTGATAAAGAAAAAAAGGCAGAGCTTGATGATCTTATTGAATCTTCAGGCGGCGAGGATGCCTTTAATGCTGCATTAGAAGCAAACGGCGCATCAAAAGCCGATATTGAAGAGGAACTATTGCGTTACTTGAAGATCAAGAAGTTGCTTGAGCCAAGAATTGAAATCACTGATGATCAAATTCAAGCATACTTCGATGAAAACAAAGCAAGCTTTAATACTCCTGAGCAAGTAGAAGCAAGCCATATTCTTGTTGCAGATGAAAAAACAGCTAAAGAAGTGAAGAAAAAGCTGGATGACGGCGAAGACTTTGCTGACCTAGCAAAAGAATACTCTACTGATACAGCAACAAAAGAAAACGGCGGTGAGCTTGGTTACTTCTCATCTGGACAAATGGTTGAAGAATTCGAAAAAGCTGCATTCTCAATGGATGTTGATGAAATTAGCAACCCTGTAGAAACAACTAACGGCTGGCACATCATTAAAGTAACAGGTCATAAAGATGCAGTTGAAGCTAAGTTGGACGACCATAAAGACGAAATTAAAGATACACTATTTGAGACACAAATGAACACAGAGTACAGCACATGGTTGACGGAAATCCAAGCAAAATACGATATCGATAACAAATTAGACACTAGCAGCAAAACAGACACCACTTCAAGCGCTAGCTAATTAAAAAAGAGAGACTTACCTTTTTAAGGTAAGTCTCTTTTTTTAATTAAAGGGCTTGATATCAATATTTTCAGGCAGTTGGAATGGATTAGTGCTGTTAATATGATCTGGGAACAAAATCCCGTTTAAATGGTCGATCTCATGCTGAAATACGATTGCTTCATAGTCTTTTAGTTTAATTTTTACTTCCTTGCCATTAATGTCGAAGGCTTTCACTGTTATTCTTTGATAACGGGGCACAAAGCCAATAACAGGGCGATCAATGGAAAGGCAGCCTTCGCTGTCAGGAAGGTATATCATGCTTGTGGAATGGCTTATTATTTTCGGATTAATAAGCATATATTCAAAGTTATTGCCATTTTGGCCTTTAATAAAAGCAGCAAACATTCGCTTGTTTAGTCCGATTTGGTTTGCTGAAATGCCCACCCCTGGACGAAGCTTGTATTTTTTTGCTAGGCTTGGTTCTTGGCTGTTTTTTAAATATTGTAGCATACAGAGAAGCTCTTCCTTATCCTCCTCAGATGGCGGCAATGTCAGCTCTTTTGTTTTTTCTCTTAATATATCTGCGCCTTCCCTTACGATGTCACTCATAGTAATTACATAAGATTGATTAAACTTGCTCATTAAATGATCAACTCCATATTTTGTCCTTTAAGTCGAAAAACCATATATGTAAAATAGCAAAAGAACGGCCGGAAGTCTAATGCTAATTTACTGTGTTCATGTAAAAAAAATGCTAATAAGTCTCATTTAAAGATAAAAAAATTACATAAATTATGAAACGAAGGAAAAGATAGGAGGGATAGATATTAAAGGAGGATTCATTATGAAAAAAATAGTGATAGTCGGATTATTGACACTTGGTTTAGCGATGCCTAGCTTTATACATACAGCAAAAGCTGCCCCGGAAAACCCGCCAAGCCATCATCAGGCTCCAGAGGAAGACCAGGCATTCATTAAGAAGATGGCCGAAAGCTTAGGAATAAAAACAGATGGAAAAGATGGAGAAGCACTTAAAAAAGAGATTCATGAAGCTTTAATTAAAAAAGAGGCAAAAAATCTCGGTATAAAAACAGACGGAAAAGACATGAAGCAAATTGCTGCAGAGGTACATGAGAAAAGATTACAGGCAGAAGCAAAAAAACTTGGAATTAGTACAGAAGGGAAAGATCCAAGTACCTTGATGAAGGAGCTGTACGAAGCGAAAATCATGCAAAAAGCGAAAGAGCTGAACATTAAGACAGATGGTAAAACATTGGAACAGCTCAGCAAAGAAGTAAGGGAACAGCTTATTTTATCAGAAGCAAAAAAATTGAACATTAAAACAGACGGAAAAGATTTAAGAGCACTTGCAAATGAAGTAAGAGAAATGCAAATTACAAATGCAGCAAAGAAGCTTGGTTTAGATACTAAGGATAAAACACCGAAGGATTTGCTGAAGGAAATGATGATCAACCATCCAGATGAGGTAAAAAAGCTAAAGCTGCTGCCATTTCATGAAGGACCGATGATGGGACATCATAAAAGAGGAAAAGAAGCAATTGAAAACTAAAGTGAAAGGGCGCTGTCTTACAGGCAGCGTCTCTATAGTGTCCATAGTATTTTAATGTACTCTGTATTTTTATACAGTAGCCAGTTGGATGATAAATGGACTATGAAACGGAAAAATAGATGGAAAATTTTTAATAAAGGGAGTATTTGGAAGTATAACTACTTCCATACAAAGTTATTTAATGTATTTATTTTCCATTGTTATACGTAATTACTACTGGTGTTCTATATATTGAAATGATAGTTTTTACCTATTAACAATTTCATTTCTCAATCCTAATATCTATTTTTGTGAAAAATATGCATAAATGAATGTTATTTTCGTTAATGATTAGTATGCTTATTTTAAAGGGGTCTGTCTTTATATCATAATAGATAGAAATAGGATATAAGTCAGCCTGACAAACTATCGAAAAAGGGAGCAGCATTAGGAGGAATAAATTTTGAAACAATATTCCAAACTACGAATTACCGAAAAAGATCAAAATATATACAACGCTTTGTGTGATTTGTATAAGGAAAAGAGCGAGGAAGCTGGCATAGGTCCAACTGAGATAGGGATAAGAGTTGGTAGGGATTCTTATGACGCCTCTGCTTACTGCAATGCTTCATTAAAAAAGCTTATACACTTCGGGAAAATAGAAAAAGTCGAGAATGGAAAGTATAGGCCGTTAGAAAAAGAATAAGTTGATTTAGCTGAGGAGGATTTTGCATATGCAAGGTCTTCTTTTTTTTGTTTTAATATTGCAGTGGAATTTAAATAATGTATAATAGACGTTGCGAAACTAAACATAAAGTTTAGTTTGAATAAACTTTTATGACTTTGAGTTTACTATTTCTAAACTAAAAAGTAGGTTAAAAATATGGATATTGGTAAAAAGATAAAGAACTTACGTTTGAAAAAGGGTTTGACGCAAGAAGAGTTAGGGGAAAGGACAGATTTAAGCAAAGGTTATATATCACAGCTGGAAAGGGACTTGAGCTCCCCATCGATTGAAACCTTTTTTGATATTTTGGAGGTATTGGGCTGTTCCCCAAAAGACTTTTTTGATGATGAAGAGAGAAGGCAGAAGGTTGTTTATAAAGAAGAGGATGTCACTGATTTCTTTGATGAAGAAAAAGGATATCATATTCAATGGCTTGTGCCGGAATCTAATGAGAAGGAAATGGAGCCAATTAGGCTCAGCTTTAACAAAAAAGGAGAATTTAAGAAGTTCGAGCCATCCCTTTCAGAAACATATGCATATGTGATAGAGGGAGAAGTCTTGTTAAAGCTTGGAAAACAGGAATATAGGGCAAAAAAAGGTGAGTCCATTTATTTTCACGCGACAGATGAACACCAGTTTTTTAATATTGCAGACGGTATATCAACGCTTTTACTTGTAGCGACCGATTCTTACTTATAAAGCTTGTTATTTAAAATTAAAAATAGTGTAAAGGAGATTATTATGCCAAGTGAATCAATAATCAGGTTTGAGAACGTAACGAAAGCCTATGACCAAAATACGACTGTACTTGAAAATGTCAGCTTTGAAATAGAAAGAGGCAAATTTTATACACTTCTTGGTCCATCAGGCTGTGGCAAAACAACAATCCTGCGTCTTATCGCTGGATTCATGGAGCCGACAGAGGGTAATATCTATTTTCATACAAAAGTAATGAATAAAATCCCTGCCAACAAAAGACAGGTAAATACAGTATTTCAAGACTATGCGCTATTTCCTCATTTAAATGTTTTTGAAAATGTAGCCTTTGGCTTGCGCATCAAAAAGCTAAAAAAACAGGAAATTGAAAAGCGAGTAAAAGATGCTTTGCGCTTCGTAAACCTGGACTCATATGAAAACAGAGAAATCAGTGAAATGTCTGGTGGTCAGAAGCAGCGCGTTGCTATCGCAAGAGCAATTGTAAATGAGCCGGAAGTTATTCTTCTCGACGAGCCTCTTTCTGCATTGGATTTAAAGCTGCGGACAGAGATGCAGTATGAATTAAGAGAGCTTCAGCAAAGGCTGGGCATTACCTTTATATTTGTTACACATGACCAGGAAGAAGCATTGGCGATGTCCGATGAAATTTTTGTATTGAATAAAGGGAAAATCGAGCAAAGCGGCACACCAACAGATATTTATGATGAGCCGATAAACCGATTTGTTGCTGACTTTATCGGAGAGTCTAATATCGTTTCAGCAAGAATGGAAAAAGACTTTGTCGTCCATTTTGCCAGCAAAACATTTGAATGTGTTGACCAAGGCTTCCATGATAATGAAACGGTTGAGGTTGTGATTCGTCCCGAGGATTTAAACATCACTTCCCCAGAAGCAGGAAAGCTAAAGGTAAAGGTAGATTCTCAATTATTTAGAGGAGTCCACTATGAAATAGGCGGATATGATGAGGAAGGGAATGAATGGCTTGTTCATTCTACAAAAAAAGTAGTTGTTGGAGAGGAAATCGGACTGGATTTTGAAAAGGAAGCAATCCACGTTATGAGAATAGGAGAAACAGAAGAAGAGTTTGATCGACGCCTTGAGGCATATGATGATGATGGTGCAAATGATGAAGAATAAGTCAAAATGGTATACGATTCCCTATTACTTATGGATTGCGCTGTTTGTAATTGCTCCAGTGCTATTAATTGTTTATTATTCATTTTTTGATATTGAAGACAAACTTACTCTCAGCAACTACGCTAAGTTCTTCACACCAGTCTATTTGAAAATGACGCTGAATTCCTTCTGGTATGCGTTTTTAATAACGTTTTTCTCTTTAGTCATTGCCTACCCTACTGCATATATATTGACGAAGACAAAGCATAAGCAATTATGGCTGCTGCTTATTATTTTGCCGTCGTGGATTAACCTGCTTTTGAAGGCTTACGCATTTTTAGGGATATTTGGAACATATGGTGCTACAAATGAGGTGCTTGAATTCCTTGGAATCGGGAAACAGCAAATCCTGTTCACAGATTTTAGCTTCTTGTTTGTCAGTGTATATATCTTTATTCCATTTATGATATTGCCAATCTTTAATGCACTGGAGAAGTTAAATCCTACTCTTGTTGATGCCTCAAAGGATCTTGGTGCATCCGCTTGGACGACTTTTGCGAAAGTCATTTTTCCATTAACAGTTGACGGTGTTAAGTCAGGCTGTCAGGCAGTATTTATTCCTGCACTATCTTTATTCATGATTACAAGACTAATTGCAGGAAACAGGGTTATTACACTAGGAACAGCTATAGAGCAGCATTTTCTGATAACGCAAGACTGGGGAATGGGTTCAACGATTGCTGTATTCCTAATCATTATTATGATTGTTATCATGATGTTGACAGGAAGTAAGAAGGAGAGGGGAGTAAGATGAAGAAACTGTCAAAGATATCTGTACTATATTTAGTTTTAGTTTTTATCATTTTATATGCCCCGATCTTTTATCTGATTTTTTATTCCTTTAACAGCGGTGGCACAATGAATAATTTCCAGAACTTCACATGGAAATGGTATAAAGAGCTGTTCCAAGACACAAGGCTGCTTGTAATTGTGTTAAACACAGTTATTATCGCACTTTTATCAGCATCCATTGCCACAATCATTGGTGTTTTTGGAGCCATCAGCATTTCTATGATGAGAAGAAAACAGCTAAGAAATACAATCCTTTCTTTAAACAATGTATTGATTGTAAGTCCTGATGTTATCATCGGTGCGTCCTTTTTAATTTTCTTTACAATATTGGGAATCAAGCTTGGCTTTGTGTCTGTGCTATTGTCGCATATTGCCTTTTGCATACCGATAGTGGTTATAATGGTGCTTCCGAAGCTTCAGGAAATGAGCCCAACATTAATGGATGCTGCATTTGACCTTGGCGCAAGCTGGAGGGAAGTCCTTTCTAAAGTTATTCTTCCCTATATTGCTCCAGGTATTTATGCTGGATTCTTTATGGCTTTGACATATTCATTGGATGATTTTGCGGTTACTTTTTTCGTAACAGGAAATGGTTTCTCTACTCTGTCTGTAGAAATTTATTCACTGGCTAGGAGAGGTATTTCCCTTAACATAAATGCTCTGTCAGCCCTGCTGTTCTTCATTACGCTGTTACTTGTCATCGGTTATTATTTCGTTTCCAAGCGAGCAGTCAGAAGACATAAAACGGGGGTGAACCAATGAAGGGGCTAATAAGAGGTTTGGCAGCAGCCTTTATCTTATCAGCTGTACTTATGTTAGTTGTTCACCAAGTAAACAGCAGCAGAGGGTATGCAGGCGGCAATACGTTAACTGTCTACAACTGGGGAGATTACATTGATGCCGACCTTATTGATAAGTTTGAAAAAGAAACAGGGATAAAGGTAATTTATGAAACCTTTGACTCTAATGAAGCAATGATGACAAAGATAGAACAAGGCGGCACAAACTATGATGTTGCCATTCCATCTGAATACATGATTGATAAGATGAAGGAAGAGAATCTCCTGCTTCCAATCGATCATTCAAAAATTTCAAACCTTAAAAACATTGACGATAGATATTTAAATCTTTCGTTTGATCCTGATAATAAATATTCCATTCCATATTTTTGGGGAACGGTAGGAATTGTTTATAATCCAAAAATGCTTGGAGGGAAAAAGATAACCTCCTGGAACGATTTATGGGATAGTGACTTAAAAAATCAAATTATGCTTATCGATGGGGCAAGGGAAATTATGGGGATGAGTCTAAATAGCTTACATTATTCTCTTAATGATAAAGATCACGACCATTTAAGAGAAGCAAAAGAGAAGCTTGATACTTTGACACCTAATGTCAAAGCAATCGTCGGAGACGAAATCCGAATGCTGATTGAAAATGAAGAAGCGGCCATTGGTGTATTATGGTCAGGCATGGCCGCGGAAGTCATGTGGGAAAATGAAGATGTAGAATATGTCGTTCCAGAGGAAGGTTCTAATCTTTGGTTTGATAATATGGTTATCCCGAAAACAGCGAAAAATATTGATGGAGCACATAAGTTTATAAACTTTATGCTTGATGCAAAAAACGCCGCGCAAAATACAGAGTATGTTGGTTATTCAACACCGAATAAGGCAGCAATGAAATATTTGCCTGAAGAAATTATCGGTGATAAACGCTTTTACTTGGATGAGGAAATGATCTCTAAACTCGAAGTGTATGAAAACCTTGGGCAGCGTTCGCTTGCTGAGTATAATGATTTGTTCCTTGAATTTAAAATGCATCGGAAATAATGAATGTCGACTTAGCTATAATGCTGAGTCGACTTTTTTTGTTGTTGTTTAATCTGGGGATGAAGTCAGGCTAAGAAGAAAATACTAAGAAAAAAAGAGGTGCGCTTATGGGAAAATCCTTTATTCTATGTTGCTTGCTTACGTTTACCTGTTTGCCTGTATATGCTGCAAATGAGGAGAATCAGGTGAAAAAAGAGCTTGCGATCGTTATTGATGACTTCGGAAACAACATGAGAGGGACAGAGGAAATGTTAAATTTGCCTGTGCCAATTACCGTTGCGATTATGCCTTTTATGTCCACAAGCAGAGAGGATGCCATCCAAGCACATAAAAAAGGACATGAGGTAATAGTTCATATGCCGCTCGAGCCAAAGCACGGTAAAAAAAGCTGGCTTGGTCCCGGAGCTATTACAACAAATTTAAGTGATGAAGAAATCAGAAAAAGAGTGTCATCAGCAATTGATAATATTCCTTATGCAGTCGGAATGAATCATCATATGGGTTCAAAGGCTACTGAAGATGAAAGAGTTATGAGGATTATTTTAGAGGAATGTAAAAAGCATGATCTATTTTATTTGGATAGTAAAACGACCGGGAAAAGTGTTGTAAAAAAACTTGCGGAGGAATTGCAGGTTCCCTATTTAGAGAACAATATGTTTTTTGATCATATATATTCCAACCAGCATATTCAAAAGCAGGCAACCAAGCTTGTAGAAAATCTTAATAATAAGAAGGAGTATATCGCAATAGGCCATGTTGGTATATCAGGTCCTGCGGTTGTTACGGTGTTAAAACAATATATCCCTGTCTATCAAAAGGACGCAGATATAGTACCATTATCCACATTGGTGGACGGGTATGAACTGCTTGATACAGATTTACCGTAAAGACATGTTAAAGCAGCGGGCAGTATCATTACGCTATGCCTCCAGACAGCATATTACGCTGATATCTGCACCGTTTCATTAAGCATATACTATGAAATTGGTTTCATATCAATAAATAATGGTCAAAAATACAGTTATTCTAAAAAATAAAAAAACTCCGCCATATTCATGCGGAGTTTTCTTTATATGAGAGAGAAATGGTTTAGATGCTGCTGTTACCATCATTTTTATTGATTTTAGATTCATCCATTTTTGCATCTAATTTCCCTAGTCTTTTTGCTGCGAAATCTTTACCGCCAAGACCAAATGCTAGTCCGAAGGCAAGTGCCAATCCACCGAGGATAAGAACAAAGGCAGATGTGACGATAGACGATGCAACCCCTAGTTGATCTAAAGCCATAAAGATTGTTATTGCAATAATAGCGTATTTTGCAATTGACGGCAGAAGTCTGAACGCTGGTCCGTGAAGCAAGCCGCCAAGTGTGTTTTTGACAAGAACTCCTAACCATAAGCCAACACCAATAATCACTACAGCTGCAATGACTTGCGGCAAGTATGCTACTACAGCAGTTGATAATGTTACTAAGAATTCAAGGCCGAGCAGATTTAATGCTTGGACTGCTAGTAAAAAGACAACTAATATTTGAGCGATTGAACCAATAAGGTTGGCAATGCTTGTTGTAGGAGCGATTCCCATTTTATGAACATAGTTGTCAAGACCCAGGCCTGATAGCAATGATGTCACCATTTGTTTAATCCATTTACCAATCCAAACACCTAGAAGTACAAGGAAAATGGCAACTGCAATATTCGGGATCATTGTTAAAACATCATTAAGCATATTAATTGCTGGTTGTGAGATTCCTTCAATATCTAATTTTTCCAACGCAGAAATAACGACAGGAATCATGATGAAAATGAAAATTACATTTCCAATAATAGAAGCAAGCGATGTATTTTCAAATAGCTTCGTTAATCCGAAGCGGTTCGCCAATGATTCTAAGCCAATGCTCTGTAAGAAGCTTGTAACAATTGTGCGGACAATCTTTGCTGCAAACCAGCCGACTAAAATGATTACTGCTGCTGCAAGAAGCTTAGGCAAGAACGCTAGTATGTTTTGAAGCATATTAGCAAACGGCTCAGAAACTCCATATAGGTTAAGAGCACCTAATACTGCAGGCAAGAAAAGAAGCAGCACAAGGTAAAAAGCAATATTAGCTACCTTGTCCATTAAGTTAGGCTGTTGTTGATTATTGTCTAATAATTTCCATTTATTTAGCTTTTCATGTACTTTCAATGTGTTGCCTGATTTTTTGATTAAGAATTTTAAGCCTGAAGCGACTAGCCATGCAACCAATAAAATAATTGCAGCTTTTAAGATATTTGGGATTGCCCCAAAAATAGATGAAAGCATGGATACTAGTGGTGATGTGATGACAGTAAGATTCAGGATGTTAAAGAATAAACTGAATACATATACGAGTAAAATAAAGTAGATAATCTTACTAATTATTTTTTCGGAAGAGTATTTCCTTGAAGCTCCTTCAGGAAATATTTTGTCATCTAATTTTGTTTTCTGAAGTCCTTTATAAATTGCTTTTTCAATAATTTTCGCGATAATCCAACCGAGGATTAATACGACTACTGCCAAAAGAAAATCTGGCAATCTGTCTAAATAGTTGTTCCATCCATTCCAATTTCCACTGTTATTTATCATATTATTCCTCCTTGTCTTGACTTATTGTCCTTATTACCCGCCAAGAAAAAGAATAAACGCAAAGATTTTTATGATGGAATAGAGGAGGAGGTGAAATATAGGAGCATATCAGTATCTTGCTGAGTATTTTTCACCATAAAAAAAAGCGGAGGTTCTCCGCATAGTTCTCCGTTTATAGGCCATCTTTTTCAAATTGATATATATCTTCATTACTGCCGATGACAATTAGTGTATCGCCTTTTAAAATCTTCTCCTCAGCAGCAGGAGAGACTATTGTATCCCCTTTTCGCTGGATTCCAATAATGGTACAGCCGTAATTTGCCCGGATATTTAACTCAAGAAGTGATCGCTGATGCACTTTGTCTGAGGCTGCCAGCTCTACAATACCGTGTTTGTCCGATAGCTCAATATAATCAATCATTTTTTCTGATATTACATGATGGGCAATCCTTTTTGCCATATCCCGTTCTGGATGAATAACCTTGTCTGCACCAATTTTCTCTAACACTCTTTTATGGTAGACATCGGCGGCCTTTACCCATACCTGCTTCATTCCCATTTCTTTCAAAATAAGTGTTGTAAGCACACTTGACTCAATATCGTCACCTAATGCCACAAAGGCATGATCCATGTTGCGGATACCAAGCTGTGTGAGTGTGGCTTCACTCATGGTGTTGACTTGTACACAGTGTGTTGCAAACGGGCGGTATTTTTCGACTCTTTCCAAGGATTGGTCTATTGCCAACACCTCTGTACCTGCATCAAAAAATTCCTTGACGAGACTTCCGCCGAAATTGCCGAGACCGATAACTACAAATTGTTTTTTCACAAAGGTTCCTCCACGCTTCGAGATTTATGGATTTAATTCTAACACAATGTTATATCTTTCCAAAATTAAGGACAAGAAGTTAGAAATTCCTGCAATTATGGGTATAGGGTAAAAAAAGGAGGGTTTATCTCAATATGAAATACAAAAATGCCCTTTTTATCTATAATGGAAATGCAGGGAAAAAGGAAATAGACGTACAGCTTCAAAGCTGTTTACATGTGTTTGCGAAGGAAATTGATCATTTGCAGGTATTTAAGACAAAAGGACCAAATCATGCTGCTGAGATTTGCGAGAAATATGGAGAACAGACAGAACTTGTTATTGTACTTGGTGGAGATGGAACTATCCACGAATGTGTCAACGGTTTAGCTGGCTTACAAAAAAGGCCGGTGCTTGCCATTCTCCCTGGAGGGACATGCAATGATTTCAGTCGTACATTAGGTATACAGCAAAACCTGCAAAGGGCGGCTGAAGAGTTAGTTTTATACGGAGTTGAGGAGCCTGTAGATATTATTCAGACAGACTCTGCTTTTTTCCTGAATTTTTGGGGGATAGGTCTTGTAGCTGAAACATCAAACAATATTAGAGAAGAAGAAAAAAACATCCTTGGCAGGGCCAGCTATTTACTGAGTGCCATCAGAACTATTCAAAATACCGAGCCGAAAGAGCTTGTCATGAATATAGATGGAAAGGAAATAAGAGAAAAGGCTGTTTTGGCAATGGTTGTGAACGGCAAGTTTATTGGTGGAAAACAACTTCCATTCTCAACAATATCCTATAATGACGGTTTAGTAGATGTTTTTATTGTTAAAAATACCAATCTACAGTTGTTAAAGGAGCTTAATGATCTCCGTAAAATAGATTTTGAAACGGATGAAGAGCTTAAAGAAGAGGTACTGTATATGAGTGGAAAACATATTAAAATAAGCTCTGAACATTTTGTTGATGTCGATATGGACGGAGAGGTGTACACAAAAACACCAAGCGAGCTGAAGGTGCTCCCAAGTCATATAAAAATGCTTCGACCTGATTTTTAAATAAATGAAATAAGGCATCCATTAATGGATGCCTTATTTCTTATTGGTAGAAGCCTGCTTTTTATTCTGATAAGTATGCTGTTAACATCCATAGATGTTTTTCGATTTTTTCTGTTAATCCAATTGCAAGGTCATGTGTTACTGTATCTCCAAGCTCGTCTGCGTGCTCAGCTAAAGATCTTAGTTGTGTATTAATTTGGCTATAGTCCTCTACAAGAGATCGCACCATTTCAGTTGCAGATAATTTTTCCGTACTTTCTGCCAGTGTCGAAGTCTCCAAAAATTCTTTCAAAGTAGAAACTGGTTTTCCGCCAATTGCAAGTAAGCGTTCAGCAATTTCATCCACTACATCTGCTGCCTCATCGTAAAGCTCCTCAAATTTCTCATGTAATGTAAAGAAGAAAGGTCCTTTAACATACCAGTGATGCTGATGAAGTTTTGTGTAAAGTACGCTCCAGTTTGCTACTTGTACATTCAATTCTTTTTGTAATTCTACTTTAGTTTGTAATCCCATTATTATTAGCTCCCTTCGGTTGTTTATATTTTAATTATAACAAGTTTTAATTTAAAATCAATACTTATTTATAATTATTTTAATTTAGTTTTTATTTTAATTTGTTGATAATTATTTCTACTTCTATCATATACAGGAAAGTTATGGAAGACTAGTAAGTAGCTCAAATGTTCATAAATCTTTCAAATATCTTCGTTATTTTCTGCAACTGTTAGAAAACTATACCCTGATAACAGTCGTACTTAAACAATCAAAAAGTGGAAGAGACAAAACAAAAGATAACCTTTCTAAACACGAATAATAAAATTACATCTAAATTTGAAGCTTGTGACTATATAATTAGTTCGTTTCATTTCGTCCTCTATATCCCTTAGTAATGGAATGTCCTTCGCTCCATTCCACTAAGCATTTTAATTATAGTATTAAAACTAAGAACGAAAAAAAAACGAGTTATTTAATCGAAGGTTGATTAAATAACTCGTTTTTTATGATATTCACCTATTTATGTCCCATTCTCTTATTAAACAGCAAGACGGGAAGAAAACATATAAGTACGATGATGGTAACGAATGCTGAAGATGAGTCCCATTGCCATCATGTTTGTCATTAGTGAGCTACCTCCATAACTGATAAAAGGCAATGGAATTCCTGTAATGGGAAGAAGCTGTATTGTCATTCCAACGTTTTCGAATACGTGGAAAGCTATCATGCTGATAACACCTACACATATATAAATGCTATAAGGATCATTTGATATAAAGGCAGTTCGAGTCAAATGATAGATGAGAAGGAAATAAAGAATAATAATAATGCTTCCGCCAATAAAGCCGTATTCTTCCCCAATAATGGTGAATACAAAATCTGTATGCCTTTCAGGTATATAAACTTCGATATTACCAAGACCTTTTCCAGAAATAAGGCCTGACCCAATTGCCTGCAGGGACCAAACGAGTTGAAGGCCTGAATCTCCAGATTCAACAGGATCGAGCCATGAATCGATTCTTTTAAATTGATAGTCTTCGATGTGTAAGTATTTAAGCAGAAAATCTCTGCCGTATATGGCTAAATATAAAATAAGGGACCCAAGTGAGAGGGCAGTTCCGTATATTGGGATGATAATTTTCCAAGTGATTCCTGATACAAGGATCATTCCTGCAAGAATTGCCATAAGTACTAAAGTAGTTCCTAAATCCTGAACAATAACAAGGGCAATTGGAATTCCTCCAGCTAATGCCATTTTGCACAAAAGGATAAAGTCTGTTTTGAATGTTGTGTAGATTGTCTTTTCGTGGTGGTCATGCATTACCTTTGACAAAGCCATAATAGTGAATACCTTCATATACTCTGATGGCTGGATACTGCCAATACCTGGAATTACATACCAGCTTTGAGCTCCATTTCTTTGTGGTGTAAAATCAGTAATTGGGGCAAATACTAATCCGACAAGAAGTGCGATACCTACCCCATATAAAATCCAAGTCAGTTTTCTAAATTGTTCATTGTCAAAGTATGTGAGAACAGCAATGGCGATGGCTCCAATTCCATACCACATAATCTGTGTAGGTAAGTATGCTTTGTTGGCACTATAAATAGATACACAGCTTGTCAAACAAAAGAGCATGATTAGCAGACATAGGGTCCAATCGAATCTATCTGAAAATTGGTTACTTCTTCCTCGCATAAGATAACTCCTTATATAACTAAAAAATGAAGTGCTATTACTTAGACGGATAGTTTTGAAAAATAGTTTCCATTTTTTGATAATATCGAAAAAGTTTTAGATTTTACTTAAGTAGAAGGGAAAAAAGAAAAACGCTGCATTAGAACAAATTCATCGAATTCTAATACAACGTTTTTGTGTTTACATAAGATGCTTGAGGAAGGCACTTGCAATACCGAAATAAATAAACAAAGAAAAAATATCATTTAATGTAGTAATAAGTGGACCTGATGCTACAGCTGGATCAATCTTAAAGCGATATAAAATCAACGGAATAATTGTACCGGACAGTGTTCCGATAATAAGTGTAAAGAAAAGGGAGCATCCAACAACAAATCCTAAGACAGGGCTTCCTTGCCATACATATGCTATTAATGTAATGATTATGCCACATGTTGCGCCAATTATAAGGCCGACAAGTAATTCTCTAAAAATTACCTTTGTAACAATCCGCTTATTAATCGTATTAGAAATTAATCCACGTACAATCACTGCGAGTGATTGTGTTCCAGTATTACCGGTCATTCCGGAAATCATCGGCATGAAAAAGGATAATGCCACTGCTTTACTGAGAATATCCTCATAAGAACTGATAATGCTGCCTGACACTATGCCGATAAACAGGAGCAAAATAAGCCATGGCAGTCTGCGGTATGCTGCAATATGTGCTTTCGTATCAAAGTCTATATCCTTACCACCAGCAGATAATTTTTGAATATCTTCATCGGCCTCTTGAATAACAACGTCAATGATATCATCGACAGTTATAATTCCCATCAGCATATTTTCTTCATCGACGACAGGGATGGCTAAAAAGTCATACTTTTGAATAATATGAGCAACCTGCTCCTGGTCCTCCGCAACAGAAACACTGATGACCCGCTCATACATAATGTCCATGATTTTATCCTGCGGTTCAGCAATTAATAAGTCTCGATAGGAAACAACGCCAACCAATTGTCTTTTTTGATTGATAACATAAAGGTAGCTTAATGTTTCTGCGAAATCAGCAAAGCTTTTCAGTTTATCAACTGCTTCCCTTGTTGTGTAATAGTCGCGTATCCATACAAAACGGTTTGTCATCATGCGACCGGCTGTTTCATCCGGATAATTCATCAAGTTTTGGACGATGATAGACTCTTCTTTTTTCATGCCGGAAAGCAATTGCTCAGTTGTTTCTGGTGAAAGCTCATTAAGAAGTGACGCAAGGTCATCATTGTCCATTAAATCAAGAACCTTACCAGTTTTTTCAACGCCAAGCTTATTTAATATATCAAGCTGCTCTTCCTTATTAATCTCTTCGAGCAGGTTTGCTAATAAATCTGTGTTAAGAAAAAGGAGAAAGCGGGTCCTATGCTTATCGGGGAGTGTTTCGTAAATTTGCGCAATATCATAGGGCTGAAGCTCGTCTATAATAGTCTCAAACTCTGCCTTTTTGTTTTCTTTCAGTGTTTTAATGATGTGAAGTGTGATTTGATTAACTGACATATTTTGTATCATACTTCCCACTCCTTTCCGCCGAAGTCATAGTTGTTTAATACCCTGTACTATTATATGAAATAAACACCAAGAATGAAATGGATATTTTTATAACGCACTGCTGTAAAAAGTATGTTAAGTTTTCTGACAATTAACTTGCCGTCAAATGAGATTCGGTTAATATTATCTTATAAATATTAATTTAATTATGTTACTTTCGTATATCCTTAATAATTGGTTTAAGGGTCTCTACTTAGAAACCGTAAATTTCTAGCTACGAAAAAACAAGCTTTATATGCTTGTTTTTTCGTAGCTTTTTATGTTTAAAAGGGGGAATGGGACAATGTCCA
The DNA here is from genome assembly GCF_032818155.1 of Niallia taxi. Lineage (NCBI taxonomy): Bacteria > Bacillati > Bacillota > Bacilli > Caryophanales > Bacillaceae > Niallia > Niallia taxi. The sequence continues at coordinate 161,179 of NZ_CP102589.1, read as the reverse complement.
CAATACTAATTCAAAATGCGCAAATCGTTACAATGAATGCAGAAGAGACAATAATTAATGGGGATATCTTAATTGAAAATGACCGTATTAAGGAAATCGGTCAAGGACTTAATGCTGCTAGTGCAGATAAAATTATTGATGCAGCAAATCACACAGTAATACCAGGATTTGTACAAACACATATTCATTTATGTCAGACCTTATTCAGAGGCAAAGGAGATGATTTAGAGCTGATGGATTGGCTTCGCAAAAGAATTTGGCCACTAGAGGCGGCTCATGATCAGGAGTCCATCTATTATTCGGCAATGCTTGGCATTGGCGAGCTGGTAGAAAGTGGTACAACGACAATCGTTGATATGGAAACCGTTCATCATGCAGATTTTGCTTTTCAGGCTATTGCCGAAAGCGGAATTAGGGCTGTTTCTGGAAAAGTAATGATGGATAAGGGAAGTGAAGTGCCAGCAGCTCTTCAGGAAAAAACAGCAGATTCTATCCAGCAGAGTGTTGATTTACTAGAGAAGTGGGATCAGTTTGATGACGGTAGAATACAATATGCCTTTTCCCCAAGGTTTGTCGTGTCTTGTACAGAGGAGCTTTTAAAGGAAGTTAAGGTGCTTTCCGATAAATATAAGGCATTTGTTCATACACATGCCTCTGAGAATAAAACGGAGATTGAAATCGTCCAACAAGAAACAGGGATGAGGAATGTCGTCTATCTCGACCACTTGGGTCTTGCGAATGATCGCCTTATTTTAGCTCATTGCATTTGGTTGGATGAAGAAGAAAAAAGAATCATAAAAGAGAAAGGTGTTCATGTAAGTCATTGCCCTGGTTCAAATTTAAAGCTTGCTTCAGGCATTGCAGAAACGCCGCATTTATTGCATAATCATGCCTCTGTCAGTCTTGGGGCAGATGGTGCTCCCTGCAATAATAACCTCGATATGTTCAACGAAATGAGATTGGCTGCATTAATACAAAAGCCCATCCACGGACCAACAGCCATGGATGCAAGAACAGTATTTCGGATGGCAACAATCGGCGGAGCAAAAGCAGTTGGACTAGAAACGGAAATTGGCAGTATAGAGGTTGGTAAAAAAGCTGATATCGCCATTTTAAACTTACAGAACTTCCATACGTATCCTTCCTATGATGTTGATCCAGTTTCAAGAATTGTCTATTCAGCAACAAGAGCTGACGTTGTTACAACCATTATTAATGGCCGAATCATCATGGAAAACAAGATTATGCGAACAATTGATAAACAAATTATATTAAAAGAAGCAGACACTAGTATTAGAAGATTACTTAAAAAGACAAATATCGTGTAGGGGGTTATGCTAATATAGAATACTTTAAAGTTTTTACAAAGAAACAGTATATAACTCTTCGTCTTTGGCATATTGTCAAAGATCTAAAACCGTCTTAAAAAGGAGGCGGTTTTTTTTATGAAGATTACAACCATATGTCATTTTTTATATTGTTCCGATAATTATATAAAACACTGCAGATAACTTGTATAATGTAATGGAAAATGGCATCTGTTTGTATCTTTCTTCTTATATTTGGAAAGCATACAGGAGAAATAATAGCTGCGAATTTGTTTACATAAGGGCTAAATATCATTTAGGAGCTATTTTAATTTGTTTTTGATAAACTGAAGTGGATAAAAAGTATCTATTTATTTATTGCTTAAAGTGTTTAGGGGGTACTTTATGAAAAAAGGCAATCATGATATCCGGGATGTAGTGTATATCCATTTGCATGAAAAGGAACGGTTTGTTCTCTCATATGGGATTGAATTTTATGAATTTTATCATTTTTTAGCTCAATCAATTTCGTCTATCTTACTATTGAAGCATCAGTTTGATGATGGTGAATTACATACACATACAATGTTCGATTATGTTCCCGAACAGAAATTAGCGAAGCTCGCTAAAGAGGATGTTTATGGCTATGGAGATTTTGCGTGGATTGATTTTGAAGAAACGGAGGCGTTAGATGTTCTTCATGGACAGACAATTGCAGAGCTCCTCTTTCTTGCTCATAAAAGAGATCACTTGAAGGCTCCTTTTTATCAGCATCTCAACAATCAATTTGTATATCTGGCCCATGATGATGGCTGGTTTAATAAGACATATTACAAAAATCTTCCTATGTTTTATTCTTTTTTCGGTGAGGTAATAAGTCAGAAATTAAACCGTCTAAAAGCAGACAAAACACTGTTCGGAGTCAAGAAAAAACGCATCTTCACACCGTTAAGTCAACAAGGAGTATTATTGTTGAAGGAGATGATGAAGGAAGGAATGGTACTTTCCATTCAAAAGGCAAGTCAAAACAGGATGCGCATTGAAATACCTATCTGGGTTATCGGCGACTTTGCGAATATGGACGACATGTATGAGGAATACGAGAAAAGAAGCAAACAAGGCAATGTGGACGGAAAGCTTGTTTATGATAAAAGGACGAAGGAATGGGAAGTAATCATTAATTAAAAAGACAGGTGAGCAGTTTGAATAGGAATATTTCAGAAGCCTTTCCGCAAAAGCTTGTCAAAATGGTGTTTAAAGAAAGGCCCAACCGCTTTATTCTTCATTGTCTATATAAGGAATCAATAGAAGTTGTTCATTTAGCTGATCCGGGCAGATTGAAGGAATTATTACTAAAAGATACAGCAGTATATGTGCTTCCAAGCACAAACCCTAATAGGAAAACGAAGTGGACTGCTGTTCTTGTCGAGCATGAAGGAATTTTTGTTTCTATAAATACTACATACCCGAATAAGCTTATTGAAAGGGTGTTGAAAAATTTTGCACTTCCAGAGTTGTCTTCATACGAATGGAAGAAATCAGAGTTTGTTTATGGGCATTCAAGATGGGACTTCATGTTGGAGGATGAGAGAGGCAAGGGGCTTCTGTTAGAGGTGAAAAGCGTCACACTTGCACATGGCAGAATTGGAATGTTTCCAGATGCAGTCACGGCAAGGGGAGCAAAGCATGTACAAGAGCTTGCGTCCATTGCGAAGCAGGGAGAGTGGCAAACAGCAATTCTATTTGTTGTGCAGCGGGAGGATGTCGACCTGGTTACATCTGCAGCGCATATTGATCCGTTTTTTGCACAATGCTTGGAGCAAGCAGAAAAGGCTGGCGTAAAGCTGATGGCATATACTTGTGATATGTCCTTAGAGGGCATTCAGCTTTCCCGGCCAATTCCCGTCCAGCTTGATAAAAAAATGCTTGATATTAGCTAACGTGAACGTTCGAATTAGTGTATAATCAACGTTGATGAAAAATGAAAAAGATAGAGAATGGTGCTTGTTGTTTGTAAAGCAAGCTTAAAAGGGAAGCTGGTGGAAATCCAGCGCGGTCCCGCCACTGTAAATGACTGCTTTTTTAGCATATATGCCACTGTAATTGTATGGGAAGGCGCAAATAAGCAATAGTCATGAGTCAGGAGACCTGCCATTCATCTATGCACCTTAAAATGCCTACGAGGATAGGATGGTGTGGAGCGCGATTTTTATAATGAAGGTCCTTCCCGGAGTCTGTCCAAAAAAGGAAACATGAGCTCTCACACTTTTTTTATGCATTATGCTATTGATAAGTGTGTTTTTTTATGTGTTCAAAAGGACTGACTCCTTTTTATTTTTCCGAACATGAAAGGGAGGAAGAGAGATGAGAAAGTACTATTCATTATTTTGCGGTGCATTACTTGCGTGCTTAGTTTTAGCTGGGTGTGGACAAGCTTCTGACAATGAAAATAATGACCAGAAAAAATCAGAACAGACAGAGGCGGCTTTCCCTGTCACTATTAAGGACGCAGCCAATCAAGAGGTTGTTATTGATGACAAGCCAGAAAAGATCGTGTCATTAATACCAAGTAATACAGAGGTAGCTTTTGCACTTGGAGTAGGTGATGAGGTAGTTGGTGTTTCTGAAAGTGATGACTACCCTAAAGAAACAACAGATATTGAAAAAGTAGCAGGTATGGAGCTAAATGTGGAGAAAACTATTTCATTAGATCCTGATTTAGTTCTTGCACATGAGTCTGTAGCTGGTACATGGGCAGATGGATTACAACAGATAAGAGATGCTGGAATAGATGTGCTTGTTGTTAATGATGCGTCTGATTTTGATGGTGTTTACGAAAGCATTGAGATGATTGGTGAAGCAGTTGGGGAGGAAGCGAAAGCAGAAGAAGTGGTTGAAGGTATGAAGGATGATATCGCTTCTATTAAAGATAAGGCTGCAAGCATCCCTGCTAAAGACAAAAAGGATGTTTATGTAGAGGTTAGTCCTGCACCTGATGCATTTACAACAGGAAAAGATACATTCATGCAAGAAATGATTGATACAATCAATGCAACGAATGTTATTAAGGAAACTGGCTGGGTTCAGGTTGACCAGGAAGCGGTCATTGAGGCAGATCCAGATGTAGTTATTACAACATATGGCAGCATTTCACCAGATCCTGTTGGGCAAGTAACGAAGCGAGATGGCTGGGAAAATGTAACGGCAGTAAAGGACAAGCAAATAGTAGAAGTAGATGAAGACCTTGTTTCCCGTTCAGGCCCAAGGCTTGCACAAGGAATACAGGAATTTGCGAAGGCAGTATATCCGGATGTTTTTAAATAATAGAAAAGCGGCTTATTTATTGGCCGCTTTTTTTCTCATCATCGCACTTTTTCTAGGGATTTCAGTTGGAACCGTTTCAGTGCCCTTTTTGACCATTGTCAAAATCTTCGCCAACTTAATCAGTCCAACAGAAATATTTGATGTAGACAAAATGCAGGCAAATATTGTTTATAATATCCGCCTTCCACGTGTTATTCTTTCTGGGCTTGTCGGTGCAAGTCTTGCTATTGCAGGATGCTCTTTTCAAGGTTTGTTGCGAAATCCGTTAGCAGATCCTTATACATTAGGTGTATCTTCAGGCGCTTCGGTTGGAGCTGTTGCAACATTGTTCTTTCATATTTCAATCCCCGTTTTGGGCGGGTACACGTTGCCTGTACTAAGTATCCTGTCTGCTTTTATAACGATATTATGTGTTTTATTGTTCGCAAGAAGACTTGACCCTGCAATGAAGGTAGAAACGATTATACTGACAGGTATTATCTTTAGTTCGTTTCTAGCTGCATTCATCTCGCTTTTCATTGCATTAACTGGTGATGAGCTAAGACAGATTATTGGCTGGCTGCTCGGAAGTGTGTCGATGAGAGGCTGGGTCTATATTCAAATGTTTCTTCCTTTTTTTGTTGTCGGCTGTCTGCTTTTGCTGCTGCAAGGAAAGGAACTCAATATACTGGCGTTCGGAGAAGAGCGCGCACAGCATTTAGGCGTACAAGTAAGGTTTAGAAAGATATTAATCCTGCTTGCTGGAAGTATGCTGACTGGAGCTGCTGTTGCAGTGTCAGGGACAATTGGCTTTGTTGGTCTTGTTATTCCTCATTTAATCAGGCTTCTGACTGGGCCTGATCATCGTCATGTGCTGCCGCTGTCTATTATTGTTGGGAGTGGTTTTCTAATTCTCGCTGATTTGCTGGCAAGATCAATCATTTCACCTGCTGAGCTGCCAATTGGTGTCATTACTGCACTTGCAGGTGCACCTGTATTTGCTGTATTGCTATTAAATCATAGAAGGAAAGGGAGGTAGAACGATGCTTGAAGCAAAAGGACTTTCCTTTCATTACGGAAAGAAGAAGGTGCTAGAGAATATCACTTTTTCTGTACAAAAGGGGGAGATGCTTGGCATTCTTGGTCCAAATGGTAGTGGGAAAACAACATTATTTAAACTGATAAGTGGTATCCTCGAACCGGATTCTGGTGATTTATTCATTAAAGAGAGGAAGCTTACACAATATAAACAAAAAGAACTTGCGAGAATCATTTCTACTCTTTCTCAACAAACAATAGAGACCTTTTCTTATACTGTAAAAGAAATAGTATCAATGGGCAGATATGCTCACCAAATAGGCTGGATACAGGGGTTAACTGTAGAGGATAAAGCCATTATCAGTAGAGCAATGGAACAGACGGGTATAAGTCATTACAGTGATTCCTTGATAGGAGAGCTTTCAGGAGGAGAAAAGCAGCGTGTGTATTTAGCACAATGCTTGGCACAGGAGCCGGAGATTCTTCTTCTTGACGAACCTACTAATCATCTAGATCTATCCTTTCAAAAAGAACTGCTCGATACTTTGAAAATGTGGAGCAGGGATAAAGGACTGACTATCGTCTGTATTTTTCATGATTTGAATTTAGCTAGCTTGTACTGTGACAGGCTTTTGCTGCTCCATCACAATCAGATAGAATCAGATGCTAATCCTCGGGAAGTTCTGCAAGAGAATACAATAAAAAAGGTATATAAAACAGATGTAATGAGAACCTTACATCCGCAAGTCCCTGCTGCTCAGCTAGTTATTTCTCCTGAATCAGCTGAAAAATCAGGGCAAGAAGTAATCGGTGAAGAACATTTGCACATATCCCATGACTACATATCTATTACCACTAACTTTCCACTGAAAACACTGTCTTCTGGTGTGACAGGAGCTGGAGTCGGCTGGCATAAATACTTTGTTAATCGACATGTAAATAAAGACTATCATTGTGATGATTATAAGGCGGAAATGAATAGTTATCTTGAGAACAATGGTTTTCTGCCGAGTGAGACGGTAGGAATGATGACTGCAGTTGAGCTTGAAGATGCTGCGTATGGAAGCTATCAAGCAGGTGCTTCCTCTGTTTTTATTGTTGTCACTGCAAGTGTAGGACATGCGGTGGATGCAGCTTTGAGTGAGCAGCATCCCTCGTACATTTTACCTGGAACAATCAATCTGTGGATTTTTATTAATGGCGAGCTTTCTGAACAAGCATTTCTGCAATGTGCGATGACAGCGACAGAGGCGAAGACAAGTGTTCTTCGTAACAGACAAGTTGCTGATCCTCTTACAGGAACTACAGCGACAGGTACTCCAACAGACAGCTTACTTATTGCAGCTACCCAAAGTGGAGAGCATCATGAGTTTGCGGGCACAATCACTTCTTTAGGCAAAGTAGTTGCTAAAGGTGTTTATGAATGTTTAACAGAGGCTTTGGATAGAAGGGAAAGCAGCATAAAAGCTAGAGAAGAGGGATGAAATGAAGATTTATACGAAAACAGGTGATAAAGGCAAGACGAGCATTATTGGCGGAAGAATTGCCAAGGATGACATCAGAGTCGAAGCGTATGGCACAGTGGATGAAGCAAATTGCTTTGTCGGACAAGCAATATCCTTGCTGGAGCATGAGACCTTTTTAGATGTAAGGGAAGACTTGGAGAAAATCCAACATGAATTATTTGATTGTGGTGGAGATTTAGCAAGCATAATAAAAGATAGGCAATTAAAATTGTCTGAGGAAGCTATTACTTTTTTAGAAAAGCGTATAGATATGTTAACGGAAGAAGCGCCGCCGCTTGAACGATTTATTTTACCTGGGGGAACAAACGCTGCTGCAGCCATCCATATTGCCAGAACAGTAACGAGACGGGCAGAAAGATGTGTAGTTACTTTAATGAGAGAAGACGAGAACGTTCCTGATTTGCCATTAAAATACTTAAACCGTTTATCTGATTATTTCTTTGCATTAGCTCGAGTCGTGAACTTTCGCAGTGGGGTGCGTGATATTGAATATGTGAGAAGCGCAAAGGTTTTTCATGTAGATAAAGCAATTCGAGGAGAAAAAGGTCCTGATAATTAAGGTTCATTTAGCTTATAGAATTGAACGTTAATTTTTGGAGAATATGCCTAAAAAAAAATGTGTGAATAAGCTGCATTTCCTCGCCTCTGAACATAAATTATTACAAATCGTGTAGAAACTTTACAAATTGATAAAAAGCCTAATGCTAGTCCATGATTCCTCTTTTGAAGATAAAGTTCTAGTGGTAGAATAACAAGTGTGTGTCTTTAAAATATGGAGGTACGAATGATGAAGAAAAAAATCGGTTTATTATACGGTGGAAAATCCGCTGAACATAAAGTTAGTATGCAAACAGCCTTGGCGGTTATAAAAGCCTTGGATACAGATAAATTTGATATTCATCCTATATACATAACGGAGACGGGTGAATGGATTAAAGGAAATCAGCTAACAGGACCTGTAGAAACAGTGAAAGAATTAGAGTTTAAAAGACAGGATGGCCATTCTGCGACAGTACTTTCTCCTGATTTGTTCCAAACAAATGACAGCTCTTTGGATGTAATCTTCCCATTGCTGCATGGACCAAATGGAGAAGATGGGACTGTTCAAGGTTTGCTTGAGCTTTTGAATCTTCCTTATGTAGGTAATGGTGTACTTGCATCATCAGCTGGTATGGATAAGGTTGTCATGAAAAATATTTTTGAAGTAGCTGGATTGAACCAGGTGAAATATACATCCTTCATCAGAAGTGAATGGCAAGGCGCTAAGGAAGCTGCATACGCTAAAGTAGAAGAGAATCTTGGTTACCCATGCTTTGTTAAACCTGCTAACTTAGGATCAAGTGTAGGTATAAGCAAATGTACATCTCGCGCAGAGTTGGATGCTGCATTTGAAGAGGCCTTCCAATTCGACCGCAAAATCATTGTGGAAGAAGGCGTCATCGCAAGAGAAATTGAAGTAGGTGTCCTTGGCAATGACTATCCAGAAGTAACGGTTGCTGGAGAAATTCTGCCAAAAACAGATTTCTATGACTATAAAGCAAAATATGAGGACGGAAATACAGGCCTAATTATCCCTGCAGAGGTTTCAGAGCAAGAATATGCAGCTATAAAGGAAGACGCAATAAAAGCATTTAAAGCTTTAGATTGTTCTGGTCTTGTGCGTGCTGACTTCTTCTTAACGAGTGCAGGAGAGGTGTATATTAACGAAGTAAACACAATGCCTGGGTTTACACCGTTCAGTATGTTCCCGCTATTATGGAAGCATACAGATGTAGAATATGCAGCACTTATTGAAAAGCTTGTAGATTTGGCTTTGGAACGACACCAAGAAAAACAAAGCATTAAATATACTTTTTAATGGGTATAGGCATATTTGAGATAAAATGAGCCAACTCTTAAAAAAAGAGGCATCTCTTAATTGCCTCTTTTTTTTGGCAATATAAATAAAAAGAGTTAAAGCGTACATAAATGAAGGAGGAGACTGCTATGATTCGGCGCTCTTTACAACAAGCAGCACATATGATTGGACCAGATGCGACTTTGAGTTCAAGTGATATCGGAGAAATTGTCATTAACGGGGTGACGATTGACTCAAGGAAGATACAAAAAGGCAATCTTTTCATTCCTTTTAAAGGAGATAAGACAGACGGGCACCAATATGTGGAGGCTGCAATTCAAAACGGAGCAGCTGCAGCGTTTTGGCAAAAGGATGTTCCAAATCCGCCTAAGCATTTGCCGCTAATTTTTGTAAGTGACCCACTTGTTAGCATCCAGCAGCTTGCGAAAAGTTACCGACATGAATTGGATATAAAGGTTGTCGGCATAACAGGAAGTAATGGAAAGACATCCACAAAGGATATTACGACAAATCTGTTGTCACTGAAATATAAAGTCCAGAAAACAGAAGGAAATTATAATAATCATTTAGGTCTTCCGTTGACTGTTTTGAGTTTAGAGGATGATACAGATATTGCTGTGTTGGAAATGGGAATGAGCGGCAGGGGAGAGATTGATTTTTTAACAAGGCTGGCTGAGCCTGATGTTGTTGCCATCACAAATATCGGAGAATCCCATTTGCAGGACCTTGGTTCAAGGGAAGGCATTGCAGAAGCAAAAATGGAGATACTTAACGGATTAAAAGAAGGCGGCAGAATTGTTTATTTTGGCGATGAACCATTATTAAGCAAAATCCCAAGCTTGAAGAAGGCTGATTCGGAAAGCTGTTCCTTTGGTTTAGAAGATACTAACAGCCTGTTTCCATTTGATATTGTGGAAAGCAGTACTGGCAGCGAATTTAAAATCAACACTAGTGAGCAGGAGTTTAGTCTGCCGATATTAGGTAAACACAATATTCTGAACGCACTGGCAGGTATGCTAGTGGCAGATTATTTTGGTATCAGCTATGAGCAAATGAATGAAGGCTTTGAGAATCTTAAGCTGACTAATATGAGAATGGAGCTTGTGGAAGGGAAGGGCGGTTTGAAAATTATCAATGATGCCTATAATGCCAGTCCTACCAGCATGAGAGCTGCTATTAATGTGCTGCAAAGCTTACCAGGATTTAAATCTAAGGTGCTTGTTCTTGGAGACATGCTAGAATTGGGTCCAGATGAAGCAATCTTCCATTACAGTATTGGTGAGGCGATAGATGCTGCTGCCATTGATTATGTATTTACATTTGGAAAATTGGGTGAGCATATTGCTGAAGGAGCAAAAACAGTACTTGCTGAAAATAGAGTCCGCTCTTTCTTAGACAAAAGTGAACTTATTAACGAACTGGAAAAGGTTGTTGATGCAGACACGGCGGTTCTTGTAAAAGCTTCAAGAGGAATGAGGCTGGAGGAAGTCGTAAAGGCTCTCCAATAATCATGAAGTTTTCGGTCTAATGGACATCAAAGGGAACGAGGAATCTTTCTGATTCTGGTTCCCTTTTTTTGAGTTAATAGCATGATTAGGTTAGGAAGTGTAATTTTTAGTTTAATAGTGTAAAATGTAAACAAAAACTATTGGTGGTGTTAACATTGACTGCTTGTTTATGTATACACGGATTTACTGGAGCTCCAAAAGAGGTGGAGCCGCTGGCTGAGTACCTGCGAGAACATACGGATTGGGAATGTGCCATGCCAGTGTTACCAGGTCACGGTGAACTTTTGCAATTAAAAGGGGTCTCCTTTAATGAGTGGATTCACTGCGCCGAAAGGGCATTGGAGGAATTGTTAGAAAGACATGAGGAAGTCTATGTGATTGGCTTTTCAATGGGAGGAATGATTGCAAGCTATTTAGCTGCTCGTTATCCTGTCAAAAAACTTGTGCTGTTGAGCGCTGCAGCCTTTTATATTAATCCTAAACAATTAAGGGCAGATATAATCAATATGTGTAGAGATCTTTGTAACGGAAAATTGTTTGAAAATGAATTGTTTAACCGTTATTCCTATAAAATCAAAACAACGCCTCTTTCTGCCACTATTCAGTTTAGAAAACTTGTACGACATATTAAGCCGCTTCTGGAAAGTGTCACAATTCCAACCTTTATTGCACAAGGAGACTGCGATGGTATAGTGCCTCTAAAAAGCGCTGATTACTTATATCAAACAATTAAAGCAAAAAAGAAAGAAATTGTTTATATGAAGAATTCTAAGCATTTAATCTGCCATTGTGAGGATAATAAAGCTCTTTTTTCACAAATATTAAATTTTTTATCTTAATGAAGTTGTTTTATTCTGTATCTTAAGTATGTTTACTGCAGGAAAAAATGATAGGATTAATATCCTATTTTTTTACTGGTTTCAATAAAAATATGCTGCTGCAGCTGTTAACAGCAAGCCTTGAGGAGGGTTTTAAAACCGAGACAGAAACTTGGCTTTTGAACTTCCACATTATTGCAAACCGATATTGTAAGTGATAAGATTATTTTTAAAAGCATTATGAAAAAAGGTTAAATGGATATACTGAAAAAGGCACAATGATTATATAGAATAAAAAGCAGTCAAATAGAGAGAAATTATCCAGCTTGACGTTCCTTGTTTTGCTCACTTTATATACGGGAAATGTTCGCATATTGTGTTCAAAATTTCTCTGTCTTTGGCTGACTTTTCAGTTGTAGCTAGCTATAAAAATTTATAGAGTCATTTGAAATATTTCTCCTATTTAAATTGGTTGAACAGTATCTCATAACTTGAGAAAAAAAGCATATAGCCTCGGAGTTTCTCCTTATTAATTTCAAGTGATGATTATAATCCACAAAAACTTATGCATTCATGAAAATAATATACGTAGTTTAGTGTAATTCATTAACTGTTTGGGGAAAAAACGGATAAAGTGGAGGGTCAAACCATTTATATATGTTTCATTGATGGGGAAAATGGGGTACATACAATGGTTATTAATGGGATAGACCATTATACCGTGGATATTTTTAATGACTAGAAGGAGTTTGAATATATTGGTTAAGTTTCAAGATTTAGGGATCAGTTCTGCGACGATGAAATCATTAAATAGAATGGGGTTTGAGGAAGCAACTCCTATTCAAGCTGAAACAATTCCTTTGAGCCTTCAAAACAAGGACTTGATTGGTCAGGCGCAAACTGGTACAGGAAAAACAGCAGCTTTCGGTGTGCCGTTAGTGGATAAAGTGGATATAAGCAGTGACGTCGTACAAGGGATTATCATTGCGCCAACAAGAGAATTAGCAATTCAAGTATCGGAAGAACTGTATAAAATCGGTTTCGGGAAGCGTACGAGAGTATTGTCTATTTTCGGTGGTCAAGACATCAATCGTCAAATCCGTGCACTTAAGAAGAACCCGCATATTATTGTAGGTACTCCAGGCCGAATACTTGATCATATCAACAGAAAAACACTTCGATTAGATAATGTGTCAACTGTTATTTTAGATGAAGCAGATGAAATGCTGAATATGGGATTCATTGATGATATAGAATCAATTCTTTCTAAGATTCCGGAAGAAAGACAAACATTATTATTCTCTGCTACAATGCCTCCGCAAATCAGAAGAATGGCAGAACGCTTCATGAAGGAGCCACAGGTTGTTAAAGTAAAAGCAAAAGAAATGACAACTCCGCTTATTGAACAATTTTATGTAGAGACACAGGAAAAAACTAAGTTTGACATTCTAACAAGATTATTGGATATACAATCCCCTGAATTGGCAATCATTTTCGGCCGCACAAAACGCCGTGTTGATGAGCTGTCTGAAGCTTTGAACCTGCGCGGTTATACAGCAGAAGGCATTCATGGTGATTTGAGCCAAGCGAAGCGTATGTCTGTTTTGCGCAAATTTAAAGAAGGTACAATCGATGTTCTTGTAGCTACTGATGTTGCTGCCCGTGGTTTGGATATTTCTGGAGTTACGCATGTTTACAACTTTGATATCCCTCAAGACCCAGAAAGTTATGTTCACCGTATCGGAAGAACAGGAAGAGCTGGTAAAGAAGGGATGGCAATTACCTTTATCACATACCGCGAAAGATCATATCTTCAAGTTGTCGAAAAAGTGACAAATAAAAAGATGGAGAAATTGATCCCGCCTACTGTTGATCAAGCAATTGAAGGTCAACAAAAAGCTGTAATGGAAAAAATCATGAACATTATTGATGAAAATAATCTTGATTCTTATAAGTCCACAGCAGACGAATTATTAAAACAGAAGGATGCTTCTACTGTTGTAGCTGCTGTCTTGAAAATGCTGACAAAAGAGCCGGATACAACTCCTGTCAGATTGACTGAAGAAAAGCCGCTTCCACAAAGACGCGACCGTAAGTTTAATGATCGTAACAACAGCGGTGGAGGATATAAAGGCAAGAAGAGCTATAGTAACTCAGGTTCTAATTCTAATTCCCGCCAAAGACAAGGTTACAGTAATAAAAGATCAGGTCAATCCAGCAGCAGTTATTCCAAATCCAACTCATATAGATAATAGAATCCCCCCTATGAAGGCTTTTCATAGGGGTTTTTTATGTTTTTTCTGGTGCATACTAAGTAAAAGGCTTATGAGGAAGGATGTTAGCCAATTGACTATATTTAAATTAGGATATGTGGCGATGAGTCAAAATCTGCAAAATGCATCTCCGTCCCAAACGATGACATATAAACAATTCTCTCAAATTGCAAATAGGGAGGCTGCTATCCGAAAGCTTGAAAGAATTTCTATAAGTAATTTGGAAAATTGCTTAAGGCTTTTAAAGCATAATGCAGGTAATAATATTCATTTCTTCCGTTTCAGCTCTAAGTTAATTCCCTTAGCGAACCATCCGGAGCTTCAGGGCTGGAACTTTATGCGTCCGTTAAAGGAAAATTTATTGGTGTTGGGAGAGTGGGTGAAAAAACATTCCATGCGGGTAGATTTTCATCCAGATCACTTTGTTGTTTTGAACAATGCGAATGCAGATATTTTGAAAGCCTCTCTTAAAACCCTGTCTGTTCATGAGCGGCTGCTTAAGGGGATGAAAATTGATACAGAACACAGATGTGTGCTACATGTGGGAGGAGCGCATGACGATAAGGAAGGAGCTCTTGAGCAGTTTATTACCAACTGGGGATTTGTTCCTGAAAAGCTGCAAAAAATGATTATCCTTGAAAATGATGATACTACCTTTACTGTCAATGACACTCTGTATTTATGTGAAAAACTAGGAGTACCGTTTGTATTTGATTTACATCATCATTTTGCTAATAACGAGGACAATCAATGGGAGGAGCAATGGCCAAGGATGACTGCTACTTGGGAGAATTCTCCGCTGCCGCTTAAGATGCATATTTCGAGTCCGCGCTCCGAAACAGAATTTCGGGCACATGCTGAATATATAGATGTTGATATGTTTATGCGGTTTTTGGAGACTGTAAATGGTACACTGCCGGAAATTCATTGCATGATAGAAGCAAAAGCGAAGGACAATGCCCTTTTTCAGTTAGCAAAAGACCTCCAAAAAACAGGGAGGGCGGAATTTAGTGACCAATCAACCTTTACCTTAAGGTAAGGGTATAGTACTGGTTACATAAGAAAAAGGGCAATGCATTTATAGTTAACGGAAAAGGCCAATTAAAGCAAGTGCTATAATAATTGCCCAAATCGTCAGCGTCTTTGCTGGCGGTTTTCTGTTTGAACGAATTCTTCCCCTCAATTGCAGAAACTCTTCCTTATAGGAAGGGATGATTTTTTTCCCCTTTGCTTCTAGCAGGCTTCCTGCTGCGACTCCGAATAAGAAGCCAAATAGATGGGCGCCAATGTTGATATTGGGCTGGATAAAGGTCATAATCAAGCTCAATGCAGCAATTGTTCCGATTACTTGTGAATTATTCCTTGATATAATATCCTTGCGGAATACAATTAAAGCAATATAGTAGCCGAACATGCCGAAAATGCTGCCGCTTGCCCCGAGATGGGAAAAGGTGAGCGGTTCTGTTACAAGAGTGGCGATATTAGCCAGGACACCTGTGAACAAATATACTGCCAGAAACTTCGGTTTACCGAGGGCTCGCTCTAGGGCTGGTCCAAAAAGAAAGATACTGAAGCTATTAAATAAAAAATGGGAAAAGCCGGTATGAAGAAAGATCGGTGTAATCAGTCTCCACCATTCACCTTGCACAATATAGAGATTCACACCTACCATTGATTCCATAATAAGCTGATTTGGCAAAACAGGTAGAAATGTTGCTAAGTATACAAGCAAGTTAACCAGCAGGATAAGAGACACAATAGGATAGAAAGTAATATACTCTTTAAAGCTTTCTCTTCTTGTAAACAATAAAAAACCTCCTTTTTACTTAGTTTCATAATAGCTAATGGCCAGGGTAAGATACAAATAATTTATGCAAGAAAAAAGAATTTAGAAGGATGTGTACTAATGATAAAGGGGATAGGGATAGATATAGTGGAATTAAACAGAATAGGGGAGCTTCTCGAACGGAAGCCGCACTTTGCTGACAGAATTTTAACAGAACGGGAATTGGAAAAATATGAAAAACTGCAAAGGAAAAGAAAGCTAGAGTTTTTGGCTGGAAGATTTGCGGCAAAGGAGGCTTTTTCAAAAGCAGTTGGAACGGGGATTGGCAAAGGGCTTAGCTTTCTAGATATAGAAGTTGGACAAGATGAGAAAGGTAAGCCTTATATAAACAAGCCTTATGCGGACGGTGTTCACCTTTCTATTACACATAGCAGTAATTATGCATTTGCCCAAGTGGTGATAGAAGAATAAAAAATGAAGAGCTTGTTTCTGTTGGTAAGCATAATCCCTTAGGTTGTCTCATATATTCATAGAGCAATAGGAGACAAGTTCAGCAATCTTAGGCTTGTTTTCCTTAATCGATGAAATGAGAATAAGGGAGTTGAAAAGATGAACAAGAAGTTATGGTTGCTATTTGTGGGGCTAGCGGTCATGGTAATGTTAACTGCCTGTGGAACAAAATCTAAGGAAGATGTCCTGAAGGATCTGGACGAGAAGGTTGCCACAAAAGGTTATAAGGCAGATGCTGAAATGACCTTGCAAATGGGGACAGAGCCTCAAACCTATGATGTTCAAATCTGGCATAAGGATCCCTCGTATTACAGGGTGAACTTAAAAAATGCGAAAAAAGATCAAAGCCAGATGATCTTAAGAAATGATGAAGGTGTGTATGTGTTAACACCGGCATTAAATAAAAGCTTCAAGTTTCAAAGTGATTGGCCAGAAAACAGCAGCCAAGCATATCTTTATGAGTCCTTAGTGAAGGATATTGAGGAAGACAAGGATGCTAAATTTTCCTCTACAGATAAATATTATGTATTCGAAACAAAGACAAGATATCAAAACAATAAGATGCTTCCTACACAGGAAATTACTTTAAATAAAAAGGATCTTTCACCTGTCAGTGTGAAGGTAAAGGATACAGATGGGAAAGCACTTGTCACTGTCAAATTCTCCAACGTGAAATTTGACGTTAACTTTGACAAAGCTGATTTTGATTTGCAGAAGAGCATGACTGCAGCAAAGCTTGCAGTACCTGTTATGGCTGAAGTGGATGGAGATGATTCATTCTCTGTCAAATACCCAGAAACTTTACTTGGAGCAAGCCTTGTAGAGGAGAAAAAGGTCGCAACTGATGATGGAGAACGGATAGTATTGACGTATGACGGACAAAAATCATACACCATTATTCAAGAAAAAGCGGAAGTAGCACCAGCAACTGCAGGACCAATTAATATGACAGGAAATCCTGTGGATTTAGGTTTTGCAATCGGAGCGCTTTCCAATAATAAACTCTCCTGGACTTATGAAGGAGTAGATTATATTATCGCTTCGACAGAGCTAGAAGAGGCTGAAATGGCGGAAATAGCTCGTTCAGTACAGGGAGAAGCAATTAAATAAGAAAAAACAGCCGAGTGTGGTACCACACTCGGCTGTTTTTTCGTTACGTCTGGTCTAATCTATTGTTGATTTATTGACAAGCAAAAGTAACAATAGAATAATTAATTATCATACTTCGTGTTAAGAGAGAAGGAAGGTCAGCATTGATGCTAGAGAATGAGTATTTTCGTGATACTTGGGCAGAAATAAATTTAGACGATATAGAAGAGAATGTAAAAAACATGAGAAGCAGGATGGCGGAAGCCAGCAAGCTATTTGCAGTCGTGAAGGCTAATGGTTACGGCCATGGTGCAGTAGAGGTAGCTCGCACTGCTCTTCTTGCAGGTGCAGATTATTTGGCCGTAGCATTTTTGGATGAGGCACTTGCTTTAAGAAATGCAGGTATCGATGCACCGATATTGGTGCTTGGAGCAAGCAGGCCCGCTGATATTCTCGTAGCTGCTAAACAAGACATTATTTTAACCGTTTTTGACGTAGAATGGTTAACAAGAGCGACAGAGCGTCTGCAAGGAAACAAGATAAAAATCCATGTTAAAATCGACTCAGGTATGGGGAGGTTAGGGATTAGAAAAGAACAGGAAGTCAAAGAAATAGAAGAATTCCTCATGTGTCATCAAGAATTCATCTTGGAAGGAATTTATACACATTTTGCAACAGCAGATGAGAAAAATTCCAGCTACTTGAATGAACAGGCAAAGAAATTTGCGGACATATTAGCTTCCTTTAAAGCGAAGCCTCCCATTATACATTGCAGCAACAGTGCGGCAGGGCTGCTTTACCCAGAACTTGCTTTCAATGGAGTACGGCTGGGAATTTCCATGTATGGTCTGACTCCTTCCATGGAAATTAAAGAAATGCTGCCATTTTCATTAAAAGAAGCATTTTCACTTCATACAAAAATCGTGCAAGTAAAGAAGCTTCATAAAGGTGATAAAGTAAGCTATGGTGCCACATATGAAGCAAAGGAAGACGAGTGGATAGCGACATTGCCAATCGGTTATGCAGATGGCTGGCTTAGAAAGCTGCAAGGCCAAGAGGTTCTGGTAAATGGAGTCAGGGTTCCAATTGTAGGAAGAGTTTGTATGGACCAGTGTATGATAAGGCTGCCTCATGAAATAGCGGTTGGAACGAAGGTTACCTTAATAGGGACGCAGCAGGAACAGTGCATTTCCGTTAATGAGATTGCCAAAAAGCTTGATACGATTAATTATGAAGTAACCTGTACCATTGCGAATAGGGTCCCGAGAATCTATCTCAAGGATGGAGCAGTGGATAGCATTGTGAATAACCTTCTAAATTAAAGTAATGTAGTGATTTGAGGCAGAATAGGATAATAAAGGCTGCCGGGGTTTCCTTATGTGCAGGTGACAAAAAATATAAATGTCTAAACTTTATTCGCAAGAGATGCATAAAACCTATATTTTTTGGCGGATAATACATTAGAATTGCTGAATGGACTTTGCAGATTGGGTTATTAATGGTATGATTAAAAAAACAGAGCTAAAAATGGTGTGTAGTGATGGTGGAGGTGTATGTTTGTGTCTGAATCCAGCGCAACGACAGAGATCATGATAAAATTACCAAAGCATTTATTATCTGAATTGGACGGCTTCGTAAAGCAAGAAAATGTGAATCGTAGTGAATTTATTTATCAAGCAACGAAAATGTACCTTAGAGAACGGAAAAAGAGACATATCCGCGAATCAATGAGAAGAGGTTACATGGAGATGGCAAAATTAAATTTATCCATTGCATCTGAAAGCTTTCTAGCAGAATATGAGGCAGAGCATACAGTAGAACGTCTAGTTAGCGGAGGATAATCCTTTGATTGTCAAACGTGGTGACGTTTATTTTGCAGACCTATCCCCAGTTGTTGGCTCAGAGCAAGGCGGTGTCCGTCCTGTACTTGTCATTCAAAACGACATCGGGAATCGGTTCAGTCCCACAGTCATTATTGCAGCAATTACGGCTCAAATACAAAAGGCTAAATTGCCGACTCATGTGGAAATTGACGCGAAGCGCTATGGTTTTGAGAGAGATTCAGTAATTCTTTTAGAACAAATTCGCACGATAGATAAACAGAGGTTAACGGACAAAATCACCCATCTTGATGAAGAAATGATGGAAAAAGTAGATGAAGCTCTGCAAATAAGCTTGGGTCTCATTGAATTTTAATAGGGATAGTTGCGCTCTTTTTTAAGAGCGTATTTTTTTTGTGTTAAAATCGAAGTATTTTAAGAAAATTGGTTTAGAAAAATACATAAAGGGTAAATAAAAAAGTCAAATAGACTTTTTTAAATGATGTGTGGAGCGGTAATTAGCGCTTTAAAAAATAAAGTATGATGAAAATGGTACATCTGCAGTCCTAGGGATTAAGTAATGAAAAATTTGCTAATGATTGATATGCAAAAACCCCCATTACTATCGTCCAAATATGTTAAAATGGAGGATGAACCTTGAAAAAAGAACTAATAGATTATTTGAAATCTAATCATAAAGAAATTCATTCTGACTGGCTGAACAAGTTACAGGTGACTGGTGATACGAAGTTACACGAAATCATCTCCGACAATGATTTTTTTTTAATGGGTCAAGAATTTACTAACCTGCTTCTTGGGGATTCCCCAAGTGCTGAGCGATATGTCAATCTTCCTGTTTTTATCGAAAAGGCTGTCAGTTATAATTGGCCGCTTAGTTTTTTAGTGCGGGGGATACAGGTGCTTGAACAGGTAATTCTGGATCACCTGAAAATAAAAGCGCCAGGTACAGAAGATGTTTATAAGCAGGTGGAAGTCTTGAATGAATGGCTTCATCCACTTTGCCAAAGGATTGTTGAAGTATATTCCGATACGTGGGAGAGGACCTTTTCCTTGCAAAAAATAGCGTTACAGGAATTGTCTGCACCATTAATCCCTGTATTCGACGGAATTACGATAATGCCGCTTGTTGGTACTATTGATACACAGCGAGCAAAACAAATTATGGAGAATTTGCTCCACGGTGTAGTAAAGCATCGTTCAGTGGTAGTGCTTATAGATATTACAGGCGTTCCTGTCGTGGATACGATGGTTGCCCATCATATCATTCAAGCAGTTCAAGCTGTTCGTTTAGTTGGGGCAAAAAGCATGATTGTTGGTATAAGACCAGAGATTGCGCAAACCATTGTTAATCTCGGCATTAAATTAGATCAAATTGAAACAAAAAACACATTAAAAAAAGGCATGGAAAAAGCTTTAGAATATACAAACAGAAAGTTGGTTGGGATTGGTGAATAAGGTGAGAATACCAATATTAAAGCTGCATGATTGTTTGCTTGTTTCTATTCAATGGGAATTAGATGACCAAACAGCCCTTCAGTTTCAGGAGGACTTGCTGAACAAAATCCATGAAACAAGCGCAAATGGTGTTGTAATCGATTTAACTTCGATTGATTTTATCGATTCATTTATTGCAAAGGTACTAGGTGACGTTATCGGCATGTCTAAGCTGATGGGTGCTAAGGTTGTTCTTACTGGAATTCAACCTGCTGTTGCAATTACATTAGTAGAACTAGGGATTAGTCTAAATGATGTATTGACTGCCCTAGATCTAGAAAAAGGTTTGGAGAAATTACAACAGGAATTGGGGGATTGACCTATGGGAGACCAATCCTGCGTAAAGATTGTTAACGAGTGGGACATCGTAGCTGCTCGTCAATTAGGAAGAAATGTAGCAAAAGAGCTAGGGTTCGGTACCGTAGATCAGGCGAGAATAACTACGGCTATTAGTGAGCTAGCTAGAAACATATATTTGTATGCCGGCCAGGGGCAAATATGTATAAGTAAGCTTTCTGAAAGTGGTAAGCTTGGCCTGAAATTAAGTGCAGTGGACAGTGGTCCCGGCATTAAAGATTTGCGACAGGTCATGCAGGACGGATTCTCTACATCAGGTGGCTTAGGTGCTGGTTTGCCTGGAGTAAAAAGGCTGATGGATGAGTTCCAAATTGAAACAGAAGTCGGAAAGGGAACAGATATTCAAGCGATTAAGTGGCTCAGATAAGGGGGGAGACCATGGACTTCCGTGAAATGATGGATTCTAAATATCGAGATCTTCTTGTCAGTTACATTAAAGACGAATCTGAGCAAGCCCTTTATCAAGGGCAGAAGTTCAGCAGGAAATCAATTGAACATAAAATTTCACCAGAAGATATCATTAGCTTACATAAGTACTTAATGATTGATCTTTATCCGGATTTACCGGAGCATGTAGTCAAATCCTTTGATATATTGCTGGAGGTCATGATGGGCTATGGTCTTGCCTATAGAGAGCACCAAAGCCTACGTCATGTCCAACAGGAGTTAAGAAGTGAGATGGAGATTGCCTCTAATGTTCAGCAGACATTGTTGAGTACGGAGATACCGAATGTGGAAAGCATTGATATAGGTGCAATAAGTGTTCCTGCGAAAATGATGAATGGTGATTATCATCACTTTGTACAGGATGAGGATAAGTATATTAATATTGCGATTGCCGATGTTATCGGCAAAGGTATCCCTGCAGCACTTTGCATGTCTATGATTAAATACGCAATGGACAGTCTGCCGGAAAACCGCAATATTCCTGCCAAGGTGTTGGGAAATCTGAATCGTGTAGTCGAGCAAAATGTTGATCCAAGCATGTTCATTACAATGTTTTATGGTGTTTATGAAATGCAATCGCATATTTTTCATTATGCTTCTGCCGGTCATGAGCCAGGACTTTTTTTTGAGGCGAAAACTGAGGAATTCAGTGATTTAGAGGCAAAAGGCCTTCTTTTAGGTGTTGATAAAAAAGCCGAATATAAACAGTTCAAAAAAGAAATGGATATAGGCGATATGATTATCCTTATGTCAGATGGTGTAACTGAGTGCAGGACAGAAGAAGGTTTTATAGAAAAGGAAACTTTAATCGGTTACATAAAAAAACATATTCACTTGAAGGCGCAGGAAATTGTTGACAATGTCTATAAAGAACTTGTTAAAATACAGGATTTTCAGCTAAGAGATGATTTTACTTTAATTATTTTTAAAAGAGAAGTTTAAACCTTCTGCGCATGGGGTATTTATCTAAGACATTAGAATGTTAAAGGTGGGTCGTTAATGAATATTGTAATAGATGTAAACGAAAAAGAGTTAGATGTGGAGATTAAAGTTGCTGGTGAAATTGACGCATATACAGCGCCTAAATTAAAAGAAAGAATTTATTCCTTCTCTGAAAAAGACGGTGTAAGGATGACTATAGATTTATCAGATGTGAATTATATGGACAGCACAGGCCTTGGTGTTTTTGTGGGACTCTTTAAAAATGTCCGTTCACACGATGGGGAATTTAAGCTAATTGGTTTATCTGAACGATTAATCAGGCTGTTTGAAATCACAGGTTTGGCAGATATTATCGACATAAACAGTAAGATTGAAGGTGGGATTAAATGAGTCAGCATTTTGAATATATCGAAATGAAAATCCCTTCTAAACCAGAGTATGTAGGTATAATCCGGTTAACCCTTTCCGGAATCGCTAGCAGAATGGGATTCAGCTATGATGAAATTGAGGATTTAAAAATCGCTACAAGTGAAGCTTGTACGAATGCAGTACAGCATGCCTATAAAAATAAAGAGGCAGGAGAAGTGCTGATTGGCTTCCGTTTATATAATGACCGTTTGGAGGTTATTGTTGCGGATAATGGAAAAAGCTTTGACTTTGACAGCACAACGAAAGAAATTGGTCCATACGATCAAGATGAGTCGATTGAGTTCCTTCGAGAAGGAGGCCTTGGACTCTATCTGATTGAAACACTAATGGACGAAGTGAAAATTCATCATAATGACGGTGTTACAGTCTTGATGACGAAATACCTTGAAGGAGAGCAGGTGGAGAGTGATGCCGAAACAATCTCAACCTAAGCGCCAATTAACTAAAGAAGAAGTTAATGAACTTATTAAGAAATACCAGAATGATCAGGATGAGGAAGCTCAGAATATTTTGGTGATGAACTATCGAGACTTAGTAGAGGTGCTGGCAAGAAAGTACTCGAAGGGTAAGATGTTCCATGAAGATATAAGTCAGGTCGGTA
Source organism: Niallia taxi (assembly GCF_032818155.1). Lineage (NCBI taxonomy): Bacteria > Bacillati > Bacillota > Bacilli > Caryophanales > Bacillaceae > Niallia > Niallia taxi. The sequence goes on along the minus strand of NZ_CP102589.1, from coordinate 138,052 downwards.
TAATCGGACTGCTTGGAGCTATCCGAAGATATGACGAAAGTTTTGGCAAAAGCTTTGAAGCATTTGCTGTGCCGACAATCATTGGTGAAATAAAGAGATTCCTGCGAGATAAGACATGGAGTGTTCATGTTCCTAGAAGAATAAAAGAGATTGGTCCGAAAATAAAGAAAACTGTAGAACATTTAACAACTGAATTGCAAAGATCGCCAAAGGTAAACGAAATTGCCGATTATCTTGAAGTATCTGAAGAAGAAGTGCTAGAAGCAATGGAGATGGGCAAAAGCTATCAAGCTTTATCTGTCGATCATTCTATCGAAGCAGATTCTGAAGGTGGAACGGTGACATTGCTTGATATTGTTGGGGATGTTGATAAAGGCTTTGAGCGTGTTAATCAAAAGCTCGTGCTCGAAAAAGTACTGCATGTATTGAGTGAAAGGGAAAAGAGCATCATTCAATATACATACTTGGATAATATGAGCCAAAAAGAAGCTGGCGACAAGCTCGGGATCTCCCAAATGCATGTCTCTAGACTGCAAAGAAGGGCAATTAAAAAGCTCCAAGAAGCAATTCATGCTGAGTCCAGCAATTCGGAGTTTATTCTATGACAGCTTTAGCTGACTCCAATATTCAAGTTTTAGCACATCAGACGAATAAGCAAGGAAAAACATTATGTGGTGACAGCTATTTTTTTCTATCGACAGAAGAATACTTTATTTGTGTGCTGGCAGATGGTCTAGGGAGCGGAGAATATGCTAATGAATCATCCGAAGCTGTAGCAGATGTGATTAGAAATAATCATACTGCAGATGTGGAGGAGTTGATGGAGCTAGCAAACAAGGTCCTCGTAAAGAAAAGAGGTGCCGCTGTGTGTGTGTTTAAGGTGGATTATGCTATAAAAAGCATTAAGTACAGCTGTGTTGGAAATATTCGCTTCTTTCTGTACACGTCCAGTGGAAAGCTCACATATCCGCTTCCTGTTACAGGTTATCTTTCAGGAAGACCACAAGTTTATAATACTCAAACTTTTGCTTATGAAGCTTATTCGAAATTTCTTGTTCACTCAGATGGATATAATATTCAAGGGGTAAAGGATTTGTTGAAGGGCTTTAATCCGTTACGGAATATTGCAGAAACAATTGCGCAAAAATATAATAATTCAGATGATGATTCTACCTTTATTTTGGGAAGCTTGCTATAATGTAAGCTTTTTTTTTGTCTTTATAGCGATAATTATCCCTTAATATGGATAGTAGTGTTAGATAATTTCAAGTGATATATAGTAATATGAAAGAAGCAACTCTCTTTGATACATATTAGGAAGGACTGTGGTAGCTCGTATGGAAAAGGTTTTAATAAAAGAAGATTATCAATCCATGATTGCGAAGGAGCAATCAGTTACGAAAAAACAAGTCGCTAATGTTCTTGCGTTATTGGAGGAAGGAAATACAGTTCCTTTCATTGCTCGATACCGTAAAGAACAAACAGGAGCTTTGGATGAAGTGCAAATAAAGGATATTATGGACCGTTATCACTATATCCAGAACTTGGAGCAGAGAAAAGAGGAAGTAATAAGGCTGATAGAGGAACAAGGTAAATTGACGGAAGAACTGCGAAAAAGCATCTCAGCCTCTATTAAGCTTCAGGAAGTAGAGGATTTATACCGACCGTATAAGCTTAAGAGAAGAACAAAGGCTACTATTGCGAAGGAGAAGGGATTAGAGACATTCGCTAAATGGCTGATTGAGCATAATAGCAGTTCCCCAATCGAACTAGAAGCAGCGAAATACATATCGGAAGAGAAAGAGGTACTGTCAGCGGAAGATGCAATTGCAGGGGCAAGAGATATTATTGCAGAGATGGTATCAGATGATGCGGAAAGCAGAAAATGGATTCGAAACAAAACGTTTCAATCAGGACTTATTTCAACAACCGCGAAAGATGCTGACAAGGATGAAAAGAATGTATATGAGATGTACTATGAATATGAAGAGCCTTTAAATAAAATAGTTCCACACCGTACATTAGCGCTGAACCGAGGAGAAAAAGAAGATATCTTAAAGGTTTCTATTAAGCCGCCTGTTGATTTGGTAATCAGTTATTTGGAGAAAAAGTGGTTAAAGAAACAAGAATCAGCTTCCAATAACATAATAAAGGCAGCTATTGAAGACAGCTATAAAAGATTGATTCAGCCTTCGATTGAGAGAGAGCTTAGAGGAGAGCTGACAGAAAAAGCGGAAGAGCAAGCTATTCATATATTCTCAGAGAATCTTAGAAACTTGCTGCTTCAGCCGCCACTAAAAGGCAAGATGGTGCTAGGTGTCGATCCAGCATATCGGACAGGTTGTAAATTAGCAGTTGTGGACGAAACTGGAAAAGTACTCGAAATAGGAGTTATCTATCCTCATCCGCCTGTTTCCAAAGCAAAAGAAGCTGCAGCTAAATTCCAAGAGCTATTATCAAAATATAAGATAGAGATGGTTGCTGTTGGAAATGGAACCGCCTCAAGAGAAACAGAGCAATTTGTTGCTGAACAAATTAAAAAACAAAACGAGGAAATATTTTATTTAATTGTCAATGAGGCAGGGGCAAGTGTTTACTCAGCATCAGAAATAGCAAGAGAAGAGTTTCCGAATTTTCAAGTAGAGGAAAGAAGTGCTGTTTCTATTGCTAGAAGGCTTCAAGACCCGTTGGCTGAGCTTGTGAAAATTGATCCTAAGTCTGTTGGGGTCGGTCAATACCAGCATGACGTATCACAGAAAAAACTGTCTGAGTCTCTTGGTTTTGTTGTTGAAACAAGCGTTAATAAAGTCGGTGTAAATGTTAATACTGCTTCTTCTTCTCTTTTACAATATGTTGCAGGTCTCTCAAAGGCTGTTGCTAATAATGTTGTCAAAAAGAGAGAAGAGGAAGGAAAGTTCACAAACAGAAAGCAGCTTAAGAAAATTCCGAGGCTTGGTGCTAAAACCTATGAACAGGCAATCGGTTTCCTGCGCATAATGGATGGGGATGAACCGCTAGACAGAACAGGCATACATCCAGAACACTATGATGAAGTTAAGGCATTGCTGAAAAGAATCGGATTTGACACGAAGCAAATCGGGACAGCTGAAATGAAGGAAGCATTGAGCACTCTTGATATAAAGGTGGTTTCTGAGGAATTGGCTATTGGTATGTTGACTTTAGGTGACATTGTGGATGCGTTAATGCGTCCTAGCCGTGACCCGAGGGATGAGTTGGCTGCACCTTTGCTGAGAACAGATGTATTAAAGCTGGAGGACTTAAAGGCAGGGATGGAGCTTCAAGGTACTGTGAGAAATGTAGTTGATTTTGGAGCCTTCGTTGATATAGGCGTAAAGCAGGATGGCCTTGTCCACATTTCAAAGCTGAGTAATAAATTTGTTAAGCACCCGTTGGATATAGTGAGTGTAGGGGATGTTGTTACAGTTTGGGTTGACGGTATAGATCATAATAAAGGACGAGTTGCATTAACGATGCTTCCTCCTAGTAGCGCTAAATAAGATTAGAGTGAACAAAAGACAAAGGGCAATATGTTCCTTTGTCTTTTGTTCTTCTCTCCTTAAGAACAGTTTTTTCTTCTATAGTAATACCAGCATTGGTTAAGTAGTTTAACTTGGTTGGTGTTTTTTTCGTAGAACGCCTTTTTAATTTGATTTTGGAGCCACGTAGGCATAAGCTTATACCCCCTTTTTTTATGTGCTGTTTTATGGCTCGAAGTGCACTTGGCTGCTGCTGACAGCTGGTTATAAGGTGGGAATTGTAATTGAGCTAACTTTTTCTTTGTATGCTTCATCATATGCTATAATATTTGTCTTGTTGAGGAGGGAATATCATGACAGATCAAGAGCTGCAATTGTTAGTTGAGGAAGTGTCAAATCAATATTTTCAAATACCGTTTATTCATAAAGCATCCTTTAACCCAAGACTCAGGACAACTGGAGGGAGATATTTACTTAACAGCCACAATATTGAGATCAATAGAAAATACCTTGACCAATTAGGGTTGGAGGAATTAATCGGTATTATTAAACATGAGCTTTGTCATTATCATCTTCATATAAATAAAAGAGGTTATCAACACAAGGATGCTGATTTCAAAAACCTGCTAAAGAGTGTTGGCGGGCCGCGTTTTTGCTCATCCTTGCCCCGCGAAAATAATTCAAGCAAACCGAAAAAAGTACTTATATATAAATGTAAATCATGCAACCAGGTTTATCTTCGCAGAAAAAAGGTCGATACTAAAAAGTATGTTTGTGGGAAATGCAGAGGGAAATTAGTGTTAGAGGAAACAAGGAATAATTAGAGAAAAGACGGTTGTTATAAGCATTTATATGCAAGAAAGGCATGTTTCCATTCTTTTTAAAAAAACTTTAGAAATATGCTTGACTTTATATATTTACCTGCCTATAATGTAAAGAGTCGACAAGAGAGAGCGACGGAAACGGAAGTCCTCTAGAAGACAAGCTTTTAAAAATATTCCGCAGTAGCTCAGTGGTAGAGCACTCGGCTGTTAACCGAGCGGTCGTAGGTTCGAATCCTACCTGCGGAGCCATTGTTTCGGGGAAGTACTCAAGAGGCTGAAGAGGCGCCCCTGCTAAGGGTGTAGGTCGCGTAAGCGGCGCGAGGGTTCAAATCCCTCCTTCTCCGCCATTATTTTTTTAATGGCCCATTGGTCAAGCGGTTAAGACACCGCCCTTTCACGGCGGTAACACGGGTTCGAATCCCGTATGGGTCACTTTAATAACTTTATATAATCAAAATGGTCCCGTGGTGTAGCGGTTAACATGCCTGCCTGTCACGCAGGAGATCGCGGGTTCGATTCCCGTCGGGACCGCCATTTTGTTGGTGGGCTATAGCCAAGCGGTAAGGCAACGGACTTTGACTCCGTCACGCGTTGGTTCGAATCCAGCTAGCCCAGCCATTTGCGAGCCATTAGCTCAGTTGGTAGAGCATCTGACTTTTAATCAGAGGGTCGCAGGTTCGAATCCTGCATGGCTCACCATTATTTTAATATCGCGGGTGTGGCGGAATTGGCAGACGCACTAGACTTAGGATCTAGCGCCGCAAGGCGTGGGGGTTCGACTCCCTTCACCCGCACCATTAATTTTAAACGAAAACGTTTATGTGTAGTATGATGAAGGTTATCTATTATAGTGCGGTCGTGGCGGAATGGCAGACGCGCTAGGTTGAGGGCCTAGTGGGGGTTAACCCCGTGGAGGTTCAAGTCCTCTCGGCCGCATCATAAAAACTCTTGACAACCAAAGATAAACATTGTATGATGATAAAAGTCGCTTTCGTGGATATGCGCCCGTAGCTCAATTGGATAGAGCGTCTGACTACGGATCAGAAGGTTATGGGTTCGACTCCTTTCGGGCGCGCCATATTTACGGGAAGTAGCTCAGCTTGGTAGAGCACTTGGTTTGGGACCAAGGGGTCGCAGGTTCGAATCCTGTCTTCCCGACCATTATCAAGTTGGATGAAAGCCAAATAATAATAATAAAATAATATTGCGGGTGTAGTTTAATGGTAAAACCTCAGCCTTCCAAGCTGATGTCGTGAGTTCGATTCTCATCACCCGCTCCAATTAATTTAAATTGCTCTTTGAAAACTGAACAAACAAACGTCAACAATAATCGTTTTTATAACTTTCGTTATAAAAACAAAACAAGTAACAAAAGCTAGAGTTTAGCAATGAGCTAATCTTACTCTTTATCGGAGAGTTTGATCCTGGCTCAGGACGAACGCTGGCGGCGTGCCTAATACATGCAAGTCGAGCGGACTTAAAAAGCTTGCTTTTTAAGTTAGCGGCGGACGGGTGAGTAACACGTGGGCAACCTGCCTGTAAGACTGGGATAACTTCGGGAAACCGGAGCTAATACCGGATAATCCTTTTCTACTCATGTAGAAAAGCTGAAAGACGGTTTACGCTGTCACTTACAGATGGGCCCGCGGCGCATTAGCTAGTTGGTGAGGTAACGGCTCACCAAGGCGACGATGCGTAGCCGACCTGAGAGGGTGATCGGCCACACTGGGACTGAGACACGGCCCAGACTCCTACGGGAGGCAGCAGTAGGGAATCTTCCGCAATGGACGAAAGTCTGACGGAGCAACGCCGCGTGAGTGATGAAGGTTTTCGGATCGTAAAACTCTGTTGTTAGGGAAGAACAAGTACGAGAGTAACTGCTCGTACCTTGACGGTACCTAACCAGAAAGCCACGGCTAACTACGTGCCAGCAGCCGCGGTAATACGTAGGTGGCAAGCGTTGTCCGGAATTATTGGGCGTAAAGCGCGCGCAGGCGGTCCTTTAAGTCTGATGTGAAAGCCCACGGCTCAACCGTGGAGGGTCATTGGAAACTGGGGGACTTGAGTGCAGAAGAGAAGAGTGGAATTCCACGTGTAGCGGTGAAATGCGTAGAGATGTGGAGGAACACCAGTGGCGAAGGCGACTCTTTGGTCTGTAACTGACGCTGAGGCGCGAAAGCGTGGGGAGCAAACAGGATTAGATACCCTGGTAGTCCACGCCGTAAACGATGAGTGCTAAGTGTTAGAGGGTTTCCGCCCTTTAGTGCTGCAGCAAACGCATTAAGCACTCCGCCTGGGGAGTACGGCCGCAAGGCTGAAACTCAAAGGAATTGACGGGGGCCCGCACAAGCGGTGGAGCATGTGGTTTAATTCGAAGCAACGCGAAGAACCTTACCAGGTCTTGACATCTCCTGACAATCCTAGAGATAGGACGTTCCCCTTCGGGGGACAGGATGACAGGTGGTGCATGGTTGTCGTCAGCTCGTGTCGTGAGATGTTGGGTTAAGTCCCGCAACGAGCGCAACCCTTGATCTTAGTTGCCAGCATTTAGTTGGGCACTCTAAGGTGACTGCCGGTGACAAACCGGAGGAAGGTGGGGATGACGTCAAATCATCATGCCCCTTATGACCTGGGCTACACACGTGCTACAATGGATGGTACAAAGGGCTGCAAAACCGCGAGGTCGAGCCAATCCCATAAAACCATTCTCAGTTCGGATTGTAGGCTGCAACTCGCCTACATGAAGCTGGAATCGCTAGTAATCGCGGATCAGCATGCCGCGGTGAATACGTTCCCGGGCCTTGTACACACCGCCCGTCACACCACGAGAGTTTGTAACACCCGAAGTCGGTGGGGTAACCCTTCTGGGAGCCAGCCGCCTAAGGTGGGATAGATGATTGGGGTGAAGTCGTAACAAGGTAGCCGTATCGGAAGGTGCGGCTGGATCACCTCCTTTCTAAGGAAAAATGGATTTATTCCATTCATAGATTGTTGACAGTTTGTTGTTCAGTTTTGAGGGAGCAATTCCTCATGATATAAAATTGTTCTTTGAAAACTAAATCATATAGAAGAAAAACCAAGATAAAACCGAGTAATCGCCATCTTAGATTCTCTATGTAAATAGAAGAATTAGGGTAAAGAGTAACATCTTTAGCCAAATCAAGTTAAGTTAGAAAGGGCGCACGGTGGATGCCTTGGCACTAGGAGCCGATGAAGGACGGGACTAACACCGATATGCTTCGGGGAGCTGTAAGTAAGCTTTGATCCGGAGATTTCCGAATGGGGAAACCCACTATCCGTAATGGGATAGTATCGTTACTTGAATACATAGAGTAACTGAAGGCAGACCCGGGGAACTGAAACATCTAAGTACCCGGAGGAAGAGAAAGCAAACGCGATTCCCTTAGTAGCGGCGAGCGAAACGGGATTAGCCCAAACCAAGAGGCTTGCCTCTTGGGGTTGTAGGACACTCTACATGGAGTTACAAAGGAACGGGGTAGATGAATAGGTCTGGAAAGGCCAGTCACAGAAGGTAAAAACCCTGTAGTCGAAACTTCGTTCCCTCCTGAGTGGATCCTGAGTACGGCGGGACACGAGAAATCCCGTCGGAAGCAGGGAGGACCATCTCCCAAGGCTAAATACTCCCTAGTGACCGATAGTGAACCAGTACCGTGAGGGAAAGGTGAAAAGCACCCCGGAAGGGGAGTGAAATAGATCCTGAAACCGTGTGCCTACAAGTAGTTAGAGCCCATTAATGGGTGATAGCGTGCCTTTTGTAGAATGAACCGGCGAGTTACGATTACATGCAAGGTTAAGTTGAAGAGACGGAGCCGCAGCGAAAGCGAGTCTGAATAGGGCGATAGAGTATGTGGTCGTAGACCCGAAACCAGGTGATCTACCCATGTCCAGGGTGAAGTCCAGGTAACACTGGATGGAGGCCCGAACCCACGCACGTTGAAAAGTGCGGGGATGAGGTGTGGGTAGCGGAGAAATTCCAATCGAACTTGGAGATAGCTGGTTCTCTCCGAAATAGCTTTAGGGCTAGCCTCAAGGTAAGAGTATTGGAGGTAGAGCACTGTTTGGACTAGGGGCCCCCATCGGGTTACCGAATTCAGACAAACTCCGAATGCCAAATACTTATCCTTGGGAGTCAGACTGCGAGTGATAAGATCCGTAGTCAAGAGGGAAACAGCCCAGACCACCAGCTAAGGTCCCAAAGTATACGTTAAGTGGAAAAGGATGTGGAGTTGCTTAGACAACCAGGATGTTGGCTTAGAAGCAGCCACCATTTAAAGAGTGCGTAATAGCTCACTGGTCGAGTGACTCTGCGCCGAAAATGTACCGGGGCTAAACGTATCACCGAAGCTGTGGATTGACATCTATGATGTCAGTGGTAGGAGAGCGTTCTAAGGGCGTTGAAGCTAGACCGTAAGGACTGGTGGAGCGCTTAGAAGTGAGAATGCCGGTATGAGTAGCGAAAGATGAGTGAGAATCTCATCCACCGAATGCCTAAGGTTTCCTGAGGAAGGCTCGTCCACTCAGGGTTAGTCGGGACCTAAGCCGAGGCTGAAGAGCGTAGGCGATGGACAACAGGTTGATATTCCTGTACCACCTTATGAATCGTTTGAGCGATGGGGGGACGCAGGAGGATAGGGTAAGCGTGCTGTTGGATTAGCACGTCCAAGCAGTTAGGCTGGTAATGAGGCAAATCCCATTACCGTGAAGGCGGAGCTGTGACGGCGAGGGAAATATAGTACCGAAGTTCCTGATTCCACACTGCCAAGAAAAGCCTCTAGCGAGATTCAAGGTGCCCGTACCGCAAACCGACACAGGTAGGCGAGGAGAGAATCCTAAGGTGAGCGAGAGAACTCTCGTTAAGGAACTCGGCAAAATGACCCCGTAACTTCGGGAGAAGGGGTGCTCTTTTGGGTGCAAGCCCGAGAGAGCCGCAGTGAATAGGCCCAGGCGACTGTTTAGCAAAAACACAGGTCTCTGCGAAGCCGTAAGGCGAAGTATAGGGGCTGACACCTGCCCGGTGCTGGAAGGTTAAGAGGAGGGGTTAGCGTTCGCGCGAAGCTCTGAATTGAAGCCCCAGTAAACGGCGGCCGTAACTATAACGGTCCTAAGGTAGCGAAATTCCTTGTCGGGTAAGTTCCGACCCGCACGAAAGGTGTAACGATCTGGGCACTGTCTCAACGAGAGACTCGGTGAAATTATAGTACCTGTGAAGATGCAGGTTACCCGCGACAGGACGGAAAGACCCCGTGGAGCTTTACTGTAGCCTGATATTGAATTTTGGTACAGCTTGTACAGGATAGGTAGGAGCCTTGGAAGCCGGAGCGCCAGCTTCGGTGGAGGCATTGGTGGGATACTACCCTGGCTGTATTGACATTCTAACCCGCACCCCTTATCGGGGTGGGAGACAGTGTCAGGTGGGCAGTTTGACTGGGGCGGTCGCCTCCTAAAAAGTAACGGAGGCGCCCAAAGGTTCCCTCAGAATGGTTGGAAATCATTCGTAGAGTGTAAAGGCACAAGGGAGCTTGACTGCGAGACCTACAAGTCGAGCAGGGACGAAAGTCGGGCTTAGTGATCCGGTGGTTCCGCATGGAAGGGCCATCGCTCAACGGATAAAAGCTACCCCGGGGATAACAGGCTTATCTCCCCCAAGAGTCCACATCGACGGGGAGGTTTGGCACCTCGATGTCGGCTCATCGCATCCTGGGGCTGTAGTCGGTCCCAAGGGTTGGGCTGTTCGCCCATTAAAGCGGTACGCGAGCTGGGTTCAGAACGTCGTGAGACAGTTCGGTCCCTATCCGTCGTGGGCGTAGGAAATTTGAGAGGAGCTGTCCTTAGTACGAGAGGACCGGGATGGACGCACCGCTGGTGTACCAGTTGTCTTGCCAAAGGCATAGCTGGGTAGCTATGTGCGGAAGGGATAAGTGCTGAAAGCATCTAAGCATGAAGCCCCCCTCGAGATGAGATTTCCCATAGCGTAAGCTAGTAAGATCCCTGAAAGATGATCAGGTTGATAGGTTTGAGGTGGAAGCGTGGTGACACGTGGAGCTGACAAATACTAATAGATCGAGGACTTAACTAAAATGAAAAGTGGAAAAAAGCCCTAGACTTTTGAAGCTGGACAAAAGATTACTTGGTTCCTGTGTTTTTCTTCCTATATGATTTAGTTTTGAGAGAACAACTCATAAAAACATAATAGTCTGGTGGCGATAGCGAGAAGGTCACACCCGTTCCCATACCGAACACGGAAGTTAAGCTTCTCAGCGCCGATGGTAGTTGGGGGTTCTCCCCCTGTGAGAGTAGGACGTCGCCAGGCATATTTTATATTACCGTCGCGGGGTGGAGCAGTCTGGTAGCTCGTCGGGCTCATAACCCGAAGGTCGCAGGTTCAAATCCTGTCCCCGCAATCAAACCGGAAAATCCTTAGGGTCAAACCTAAGGATTTTTTTTTAGAAAAAAAGGAAACATTGTTACATTTATTAGGAATGTTTCCTCACTATCTATATAATGAAGATAGGAAAAATAATCTTAGACAAACTAGGTGAGTTTTATGGATAAATTAATATGGAAAACAACTAATGCGGATGAGACAATGGCTTTTGCTACAAGGCTTGCTGAGCTCTTAGATAAAGGAGATGTGCTGACACTTGAAGGAGACTTAGGTGCAGGAAAAACTACCTTTACAAAAGGATTAGCAAAAGGGCTTGGGATTACAAGAACAGTTAACAGTCCGACATTCACGATTATTAAGGAGTATGTAGGAAGACTTCCTCTTTACCATATGGATGTTTACCGAGTGGAAGATGCCTTTGAAGATCTTGGTTTTGATGAATATTTTGAAGGTAATGGTGTTACAGTTGTAGAATGGGCTCACTTAATAGGGGAACAGCTGCCAGAAGAATATTTGAAAATAAGTCTTCACTATAAAAATGAGACAGAAAGAGAAATTGTGCTAAACCCCTATGGGTCAAGATATGTGCACTTATGTAAGGAGTTAATGAAATGAAAATACTAGCCATTGATACATCCAATCTTGTATTGGGCATCGCAATTATTGATCAGGATAAAGTTATTGGAGAATATATTACAAACCTGAAAAAGAATCATTCTGTCAGAGCAATGCCGGCAATTGAAATGCTAATGAAGGAATGTGATGTAAGCCCAACTGATTTGACGAAAATCGTAGTAGCGAAAGGTCCTGGTTCTTATACAGGTGTCCGGATTGGAGTTACAATAGCAAAAACACTTGCTTGGACGTTGAACATTCCGCTTGTTGGCGTGTCTAGTTTGCAGGTTCTGGCAGCAAGTGCTGGCCGGTATTTCCCAGGCAGTGTAAGTCCACTGTTTGATGCAAGAAGAGGGCAAATATATACAGGCCTATTCAAGTTTACTAACGGGAATGTAGAGCAAGTGGAGAAGGATCAGCTTATCCTAGCAAAGGATTGGGTAAGCAGATTAAGTTCGGAGCAGGAAAAGGTATTATTTACTGGTAATGACCTATCCATCCATAAGGAATTATTTGAAACAGAATTAAAAGAAATTGCTGTGTTTGCAGATTATGCAGACTTTAACCCAAGGCCGTCTGTTTTGGCGAGGTTAGGCCAAGCTATGGAGGCAGAGGAAGTCCATCCATTCACTCCGAATTATATTCGTCTTGTAGAGGCAGAAGCAAACTGGCTTAAGGCAAATAATAAAGAGTTAAAGGAAGAGTAGATTATTATGGCAGATTATCTTTTTCGAGAAATGACCATTGGAGATATTGATAATGTCCATATAATTGAGACACTTTCCTTTAGTACGCCATGGAGCAAGGACGCTTTTTATAATGAATTGACTCATAATAAATTTGCTAAGTATATAGTCATTGAAAATGGAGAGCAATTGGTTGGTTATATTGGGGCATGGATTGTCATTGACGAGGTTCATATTACGAACATTGCCATTTTGCCTGAATTCAGAGGCCAAAAGCTTGGCGAACAGCTACTAGGAACAATGATGGAACAATCAAAAAGACTTGGAGCTAAGTCAATGACATTGGAAGTAAGGGTGTCAAACACAGTTGCCCAAAACCTGTATAAGAAGCTTGGTTTCCAAAATGGGGCAATCAGAAAGAACTATTATACCGATAATCAAGAAGATGCTTTAGTAATGTGGGTGAATATATAATGAAAAAAGATATTTTAATAATGGGAATGGAAACAAGCTGTGATGAGACGGCTGTATCTATCATTAAAAATGGAACTGAAATACTATCGAATGTTGTAGCTTCTCAAATTGAGAGCCATAAAAGATTTGGCGGTGTGGTCCCTGAGATTGCCTCAAGGCATCATGTTGAACAAATAACATTGGTTATGGAAGAAGCATTAAAAACGGCTGAAGTAACCTATAAAGATCTAGATGCTATAGCCGTCACAGAAGGTCCTGGACTTGTTGGTGCTTTGCTTGTTGGTGTTAATGCGGCAAAGGCAGTCAGCTTTGCACACGGTATTCCTCTTGTTGGAGTCCATCATATAGCAGGACATATTTATGCAAACCAGCTTGTGGATAATTTAGAATTTCCTCTATTGGCATTAGTCGTATCTGGTGGTCATACAGAACTTGTATATATGAAGGAACATGGCCATTTTGAAGTAATTGGTGAAACAAGGGACGATGCAGCAGGGGAAGCTTATGACAAAGTGGCAAGAACTTTAAAGCTTCCTTATCCAGGGGGACCGCATATAGACAGGCTGGCGGCTGAAGGAGAAGCGTCCATTAAGCTGCCGCGAGCATGGCTGGAAGGCAGCTATGATTTTAGCTTCAGCGGGTTAAAGTCGGCAGTTATCAACACTGTTCATAATGCTGAACAAAGAGGAGAAGTCATCAAGCCAGAAGATTTGGCGGCAAGCTTTCAAGAAAGTGTAATTGATGTTTTGACGACGAAAACACTTCAAGCAGTTAAGGAATATAAGGTAAAGCAGGTTGTCCTTGCCGGCGGAGTTGCTGCAAACAAAGGATTAAGAACTGCTTTAGAAGAGAAATTCTCAGGGCTTAAAGATGTTAAATTAACGATTCCACCGCTATCTTTATGCACAGATAATGCTGCAATGATTGGTGCTGCAGGAACAATTTTCTATAAAAAAGGTCAAAGAGCACTTTTAGATTTGAATGGAAATCCTGGTTTAGATATTACTATCCACAACTAGGTATAAATCCCTGTTTATAAACAGGGATTTATTTTTCGTTTTTAATTCGTGTGTCCACATACCTGTGGATAATGTGGGTAAAAACAGAATAAATTGTGGATAGTGTGAATAATCCTGTGGAAAGCTAATATAATAGCTATTTTTATGTGGATAAAAATGTGGAAAAAAAGTACTGGGCAGATTACCGCCCAGTACTTTTTACTTATCTGACAATTCAGTCCACTCATCCATAAGTCTGTCTATTTCACTTTTGAATTCCTCTAGTTCTTTATTCAGTTCAAAAACCTTTTCGTGGTCTTGGAAAATGTCAGGCTCACATAGTTTTTCCTCATGCTCTGCTACATTTTGCTCTAAGCCTTCAATTGTTTTCTCAATTTCTTCAATGCGGCGCATACGTTGTCGTTCTGCCTTTTTAGCTTCTTTATCCTGTTGATAGGACGTTTTTTCTGATGCTTCAACAGCTATTGCTGAACTTAAAGCATTCGTTTCAAGTGCAAGCAGTTCTTCTTGCTCTAATTTCTTTTCTACATAATAGTCATAGTCCCCAAGAAATTCAGTAGAACCCTCTGGTTGTAGCTCTACCACTTTTGTCGCGATCCGATTAATGAAGTAACGGTCATGGGAAACAAATAATAACGTGCCAGGATAATCAATCAGAGCATTTTCTAACACTTCTTTGCTATCCAAATCAAGATGGTTTGTGGGCTCATCCAAAATGAGAACATTTGGCTTTTCCATCATAAGCTTTGCAAGAGCAAGCCGAGCTTTTTCTCCGCCGCTTAATGAATTAACAATCTTCAAAACATCATCACCAGAGAAAAGAAAATTGCCTAATACTGTCCTGATTTCTTTTTCAGGTCTTAGGGGAAACTCGTCCCATAACTCATTCAATACCCTTTTATTAGAATGAAGTTCTGCTTGTTCTTGATCATAATAGCCCACCATTACATTTGTTCCCCAAGCAGTAGTTCCAGCATGCTTTTCAATTTTTGAGATAATCGTCTTCAATAATGTTGATTTGCCGACACCATTAGGTCCAACCAATGCAACACTATCCCCTCTGGTCAACTGGAAGGTGATGTTTCGCGAAACAGTATTGTCATCATAGCCAATAGCAAGATCTTGGATTTTTAACACATCATTACCTGTTTGCTTCTCGATTTGAAATCCAAACGAAGCGGACTTTTCATCTCCATCTGGACGATCGAGTCGATCCATACGGTCAAGTGTTTTTCTTCTGCTTTGTGCTCTTTTCGTAGTGGAGGCTCTTGCCAGGTTTTTTTGAATGAATGTCTCAAGCTTTGCAATCTCTTCCTGTTGTTTTTCGTAAACCTTCATGTCCCGTTCATAGTTCTCCGCTTTTTGTTCTAAGTAAGAGCTGTAATTTCCAATAAACTTCTGAATATTGGTCCGAGAAAGCTCATATATTTGGGTTACAACTTTATCTAAGAAATAACGGTCATGGGAAACAATAAGGACTGCACCATCATATCCTTGTAAATATTGCTCAAGCCATGAAAGTGTTTCTATATCCAAATGATTTGTTGGCTCATCCAGAATTAAGATTTCAGGTGTTGTGAGTAATAGCTTTGCAAGAGCAAGCCTTGTTTTTTGGCCTCCGCTCAATGTTGAAATTTTTGTGCTGTAATCAAAGGATGCGAAATTTAAACCGTGAAGAACAGAGCGAATATCTGCTTCATACTGATATCCCCCATTTTCCTTAAAGTTATATTGGAGTACATCATATTCCTTCAAAATCTTTTCGAACCTATCAGGCTGGGTGCTAACAGCTGGGTCTGCCATCTGCTGCTCGAGCTTTCTAAGTTCCGCTTCTTGCTGCTGAAGGCCTTTAAAAACAGTGAGCATCTCGTCCCAAATGGACAAGTTTGATTCAAGACCGGTATTTTGAGCTAAGTAGCCAATTTCAACATTTTTTGGCTTGATGATCTCCCCGGAATCATAGGAAAGCTGGCCAGCAATCATTTTTAATAAAGTAGATTTTCCAGCACCATTTCTGCCTACTAACGCAATTCTGTCTCTTGTTTGCACTTCTAATTTTATATTGGATAAGATTATTTCAGCTCCAAAGTATTTGGAAAGCTGATTCACTTGTAAAAGTATCATTACGAAATTCACCTCAAAATGTATGTATATCAAGTGTAACTTAAATGTAAGGGAAACCGCAATAAAGGCAATCGCAGGCTACGAAAATTCTTTAATGATACACTTTATCAGGAAAATAGTGTATGATTTGCTTAGAGGTGTTAAAAATGAAGAGTTTTACACACTTTAATGATGAGGGTAGAGCAAAAATGGTTGATATAAGTGAAAAAAGCGAAACAGCTCGTAATGCAGTAGCTCACTCAAGCATTATTGTAAATAAACATATATATGAGAGCATTAACAATAATACGATAAAAAAAGGAGATGTTTTGGCTGTAGCCCAAGTAGCAGGCATTATGGCAGCAAAGAAAACATCTGACTTAATTCCGATGTGTCATCCCATTTCCTTAAAGGGAGTCGATATTTCCTTCCATTGGGAAGAAGAAAACGATGATTACCGTCTAGTTATAGAGGTGTCGGCAAAAACGGTTGGAAGTACTGGAGTGGAAATGGAAGCATTAACTGCAGCATCCGTTACGGCCTTAACAGTTTACGATATGTGCAAAGCAATTGATAAAGGAATGGTCATTGGCGAAACCTATTTGCTTGAGAAATCAGGCGGAGTTAATGGTTCATACAAAAGGAATAGATAAACAGCAGGGATAGATAAGATGTAATATTAAGGTAGGGGATCACAATGAGCAATGAGATAATGAAGATACCGCAAGCGACTGCGAAGCGGTTGCCTTTATATTATCGCTTCTTAAAAAATTTGCATTCATCAGGGAAACAAAGAGTTTCGTCTGCAGAACTGAGTGAAGCAGTGAAGGTAGATTCAGCTACCATCAGAAGAGATTTCTCGTATTTTGGAGCATTAGGGAAAAAAGGGTATGGATATAATGTAAATTATCTGCTTTCCTTTTTCCGAAAAACACTAGATCAAGACGAACTGACGAAGGTTGCCCTGATTGGTGTAGGAAATTTAGGGGTTGCCTTTTTAAATTATAATTTCTTGAAAAACAACAATACGAAAATTGAAGTGGCATTTGATATTGCAGAAGACAAGGTTGGACAGCCTATTGGAGATGTAGATATTCATCATATGGACGACCTGGAAAAGGTTATCCTTGAGCATGATATCCAGGTTGCTATCTTAACTGTACCAGCTGCAGTTGCACAAACGATTACTGATCGTCTTGTTGATAGCTCCATTAAAGGTATTTTGAACTTTACACCAGCCCGATTGTCAGTTCCTGCAAGTGTACGCATTCATCATATTGATTTAGCGGTTGAGCTACAATCTCTAGTTTACTTCCTTAAGCATTATCCAACACCAGAGGTAACAGAAGAGGAATAGAGGAATGAGCCTAAAAAAAGCAATTATAAATGCTACATTTATAATTGCTTTTTTTTATATTTATACAAGGTTTATCTTTCCTGCTTTTTGCGAGCAGCCCTTTTAATGAAATAATGGAAGGAGATAAGACGAATTCCAGTTCCTATATCAAATGTTGCCAGTATGACAAGAATATAGGAGAAGAATCCCCAGCCTCCATGATCACGGACTGATTGAACAGCAAAATAGGTAAATAAAGCACCGAGTATTAAATATAGTATTCCAGAGAGTAATGCTGACTTCCTCATAAAAATCCTCCAATAAATTGTGAAATATTCTCCATATTCCTTTGCCATTCCTCAATGGCATCCAGATTATACTGGATGATAACGACTAGTGAGTTCATTGCTACATGAGCAGTAATCGGAACCCAGATTCTTTTTGTCCTAACATAAAGGAAGGCGAAGGTGAAGCCCATGCTGGCATACAGCAGAATATGCACAAATTCCATATGTGCGGCCGCAAAGACAAGGGAACTAATCAGCGCAGATAGAAAGAAGCCTAATCGGTTATAGAGTACCCCGAAAATAATCTTTCGAAAGATTATCTCCTCCAAGATTGGACCGGCAACGGCAATCACAAGTATCACAAGCGGACTGTACTCAACAAAGCCCATAAGCTGCTGCGTATTTTCTGATTCTTGCTCTATACCTAAAGCCATTTCAATGGAGCCGGCAATACTTTGAGCAACCAAGGAAAGAAATACACCTGCCACTGCCCATCCAATGCTTGCAGGGATGCTCGCGGCATTGTGGCGAAGGGGATTTTTCATCTCATGACGAAGCAGGATAAGGATAATTAGCAATGTCACAACAAAGCTGAAAATCAGCCAAATAACTACGGAGGCCATTCCAAGATTTGCAGTATCATACCCGAGCAGCTTCCCGATAAACATAACGATGGGAACACCAATTAATGTCGATAATTGCATAGCAATATACGATATTACAATAATCCAATATTCTTTTTTCAAGATATCTTACTCCTTTTCGATTATTCTACTATATAGAATAAGCATATAAAGATAAGAGCTTATGTATTCTTCCCATTAAACATAATGGCAAATCGCTTTATGCAGATAATGATTAGAATGAGTAATACATACACTATTTATTCTACTAATAAGTGCTTGCTTACTCAAATAGAACACATTAAAAAGAGGAGAATTTATGAATAAAGTCGAAGAAAGAGTGTATACTTCTTAAAGGCGTGAAAACTACGAGGTTTAATTTTTTTGTAAAATCTAAGTGTTGTCTCTTGCAAATTATAAAAAGATTAATTAATATAATAATTGTGTTAGCACTCAAGAGTGATGAGTGCTAATAGTGATGAATTTACATAAAACTTGAGGAGGTTGTTTCACTTGTTAAAGCCATTAGGAGATCGAATTGTTATTGAGCTTGTTGAAACAGAAGAAAAAACTGCAAGTGGTATCGTGTTGCCTGATTCTGCTAAGGAAAAACCACAAGAAGGTAAAGTAGTAGCAGTTGGAAACGGCCGTGTTCTTGACAATGGAGAGCGTGCTGCACTCGATGTTTCTGTTGATGATGTAATTATCTTCTCAAAATATTCTGGAACTGAAGTTAAATATGAAGGGAAAGAATATTTAATCCTTCGCGAAAGCGACATTCTTGCAATCGTACAATAATAGAAAAATTAATATATACGTAATTTAAAATACTTGAGGAGGTTTTTTTAAATGGCTAAAGATATTAAATTTAGTGAAGAAGCTCGCCGCTCTATGCTTCGTGGTGTAGATGCACTTGCTGACGCAGTTAAAGTAACACTTGGACCTAAAGGACGCAATGTTGTGCTTGAAAAGAAATATGGTTCACCACTAATCACAAACGATGGTGTTACGATCGCAAAAGAAATCGAATTAGAAGATGCTTTTGAAAACATGGGTGCAAAACTTGTAGCTGAAGTTGCAAGCAAAACAAATGATGTTGCAGGGGACGGAACAACAACTGCTACAGTATTGGCACAAGCGATGATCCGTGAAGGACTTAAAAACGTAACTGCTGGTGCAAACCCAATGGGTATCCGCAAAGGGATGGACAAAGCGATTGCAACAGCTATCGAAGAGTTGAAGGCTATCTCTAAACCAATCGAAGGCAAAGCTTCTATTGCACAAGTAGCTGCTATCTCTGCTGCTGACGAAGAAGTTGGTCAATTGATTGCAGAAGCAATGGAACGTGTTGGTAACGACGGTGTTATCACAATTGAAGAATCTAAAGGATTCACAACTGAATTAGATGTTGTAGAAGGTATGCAATTCGACCGCGGATATGTATCTCCTTACATGGTAACTGATTCAGACAAAATGGAAGCTGTTCTTGACAACCCATACATCTTAATCACTGATAAGAAGATAACTAACATTCAAGAAATCCTGCCAGTGCTTGAGCAAGTTGTTCAACAAGGAAAACCATTATTGATCGTAGCAGAAGATGTAGAAGGTGAAGCAAATGCTACATTAGTAGTGAACAAACTTCGCGGAACTTTCACAGCTGTTGCTGTTAAAGCACCAGGCTTCGGTGATCGCCGTAAAGCAATGCTAGAAGATATCGCTGTATTGACTGGCGGAGAGGTTATTACAGAAGATCTTGGCTTAGACCTTAAATCTGCAACAATCGAATCATTAGGCCGCGCTGCAAAAGTTGTTGTTACAAAAGAAAACACAACAATTGTAGAGGGTGCTGGAGATTCAGCAAGCATCGCATCACGCATCAACCAAATCCGCGCTCAATTAGAAGAAACTACTTCTGAGTTCGACCGTGAGAAATTACAAGAGCGTCTTGCTAAGCTTGCAGGCGGAGTTGCTGTCGTTAAAGTCGGCGCTGCGACTGAAACAGAATTGAAAGAGCGCAAATTGCGCATTGAAGATGCATTGAACTCAACTCGTGCTGCAGTGGAAGAAGGTATTGTAGCTGGTGGTGGTACTGCACTTCTAAACGTATACAACAAAGTTGCTTCTATCGAAGCAGAAGGCGACGAAGCTACTGGTATCAACATCGTTCTTCGCGCAATCGAGGAGCCAGTTCGTCAAATCGCTCACAATGCAGGTCTTGAAGGATCAGTTATCGTTGAGCGCCTTAAACACGAAGCAGTTGGAACAGGCTTCAACGCTGCTAACGGCCAATGGGTAAACATGATTGAAACAGGAATCGTTGACCCAACTAAAGTTACTCGTTCTGCACTTCAAAACGCAGGAAGCGTTGCTGCTATGTTCTTAACAACAGAGGCTGTTGTAGCAGATAAACCTGAACCAGCAGGCGCTGGTGCTGGAATGCCTGATATGGGCGGCATGGGTGGAATGGGCGGCATGATGTAAGGCTAAATAAGCCAAACATCTGAAAAATAGCTACTACTATTTTTCACCCTATATGAGAAAATATTCTCACACCAACCCCACTTTCTTTTTGAAGAAAGTGGGGTTTTTTTGTGTTTGGATTCCTATTTATTCCAGAATAAAACTTTTTTTAATTACATAAATCAACTTGCTGGGTTCAAGTACTATAATAAAATGGGATAAATATATTCTGTTTAATTGAAAGCGCTTATTAATCAAATCTCTATAAAAGTTACTTTTAATAATAGCAGTTGGTTCATTCAATAATATAAGGAGAGAGCTACTTAAAGCTAATCTTGAGGCTTAATGGTATTCTCTTATTTTTACCTACCTATAATGATAATCATACCTGGAGGAATTTATGAAAAAGGGCAAACTTAGTTTACAAGCTATCATTATTATTTTTGTATGCATTGTAGTTGCGTTATCACTTGGGATAACCGACTTGCTTATAAGTAAAAGTATTACTTCCAGTGTAGAAGAGACACAGAAGGAAAAGGCGCTGAATGTTGCAAGGACAATGGCCGTTTCGCCATTGGTGATTAATGCTCTTGAGGGAAAAGAGAATCAAGCAGATATTCAAGTTTTTGCTAATCAAATAAACGACAAAACGAATGTGAACTTTGTTGTTGTTATGGATATGTCCGGTATTCGGCTGTCACATCCTGAGTCTAACAAGGTGGGGAAGCACTTTTTGGGGGGAGATGAAGGGCCTGTTCTTAAGGGGAAGGAGTATGTTTCCATTTCAAAGGGAACTCTCGGTAAATCTATGAGGGCATTTACGCCAATTAAAGATTCAGAGGGCAAACAAATTGGGGCAGTTGCTGTTGGGATTTCTTTAAAAAGTGTTACAGAAGCTGTTGATAAAGGCCGGATGGGGATTGTGCTTGGGACGTTAATTGGTCTTCTTATTGGAATAATCGGTGCCGTTGTTTTGGCAAGGTATATCAAAAAAACCCTGTTAGGACTTGAGCCGTCTGTTATTGCAAAGCTGCTTGAAGAGCGCAGTTCTATGCTTCAGTCTGTGCGCGAGGGAATTATCGCGATTGACCAGGAAGGAAAAATCACCCTTGTTAACAAGGCAGCGAGTAAGCTTTTTAAAAGGGCAGGTCTTGATGAAGAGCCAATGGGAATGAATATTGAGGATTATTTACCGGAAACAAGGTTAACGCGCATTATCAAATCGGGTGAAACAGAGGTCGATCAAGAACAGAACCTGCAGGGAGTTACGATACTAGTCAACCGGGTGCCCGTCGTTGTGGGAAATCAGGCGGTTGGAGCCATTGCTACCTTCCGAGATAAAACAGAGGTCCAGCATTTAGCTGAACAGCTTACAGGTGTGCGTAATTACGCAGATGCTCTTCGCGCTCAGGCCCATGAATTTATGAATAAGCTGCATGTTATTCTTGGTCTAGTCCGGACTGAACAATACGATACGCTTGCTGATTATGTAAATGAAACGGTTAATCATAGGGAAACGGAAATGAGCTTTGTGACAAAGAAAGTCCAAGATCCTGTGCTTGCTGGATTTCTGATTGGTAAGCTAAGCTTTGCGAGAGAATCAGGAGTTTCTTTTTCATTTGATTGTGCTAATATGCTCCCTAAGCCTGCCAACTCGGAAATCACTCATGAGCTGATAACGATTATTGGAAATCTCTTGGATAATGCAATAGAGGCAATTGCGAACAGTATAAACAAAAAAGTCCATCTTAAACTGGATTATGCAGAGGATATTTTAACAATCGAGGTTAAAGACACAGGGATGGGCATGACAAATTCACTCCAAAATAAAATACTAGATAAAGGCTTTTCTACTAAGGGAAATAATCGCGGATTCGGATTATACCTTTTGGCGCAGGCAATTGAAAGACTGGAAGGGGAACTAATTATTTCATCCAAGCCTGGAAAGGGAACGAGTTTTGCTGCTTATGTATCTTATCAAGAGGAGGATGAAGAAAATTGATTAATGTAATGATTGTAGAAGATGACCCGATGGTAGCGCAAATAAATAAACGATATCTTACCAAAATTGAAGGATTTCGGTTAGCTGCAACAGCCACCTCAGTTGATGAAGCTATACAATTACTTGATAAGGAAGAAATACAGCTTATCCTTTTGGATATTTTTATGCCGGGAAAACTTGGAATAGAGCTGTTAGCACATCTTCGGAAAAATGAGCTGGAAATTGATGTTATTATTATCTCTGCTGCATCCGATCTTGAACGCATTAAGAAGGCATTAAGATATGGGATTGTCGACTATTTAATTAAGCCTTTTGAATTTGACAGGTTTAACACGGCACTTACTACCTATTATGAACAAGCTCGGTTGATTGATAAACAAGATTCGGTAAGTCAACAGGAGCTGGATAGCTTGCTTTTGCACAGAGATGAACATGTCATCGCAGAGGAGCTGCCAAAGGGATTAGCGAAGGATACGTTAAAGCAAGTATGGGATGCTGTTCAGAAATTAAAGGAAGGGCCTTTTTCGACTGATGACATTGTTAATATTGTTGGCATCTCAAGAGTTTCTGCCAGAAAGTACCTTAATTTTCTTAAGGACATAGGAATCCTTGATGTTAAGGTTATCTATGGAGCTGTCGGCAGGCCTGTTTATCAGCATGAATATAATCAATTTAAAGAGCATTTAATAAAAAATTTTTTGTAAGCAGTTATGCAAGCTGCTTACTTTTTTTATTTACAAAAAGAATTATTAAACTTTCTTAAACTATGAAAACGGTTTATAGGGGAATATGATGGACACGTAACAAAGGGGTAATCATTGCAATCGCTTTCTGTGGCGTGCAAGGGAATTTGGATTTTCACATATTAAATGATGACAAGGGGGAATAAATATGCAAATTCCAATTAAGAAAACGCTCGATAAAATTCCAGGTGGGATGATGGTAGTTCCACTTTTTTTAGGGGTATTAACAAACACATTTTTTCCGCAATTTTTAGAGATTGGACATTTTACAACAGCATTATTCAGTAAAGAGGCCTCATCCACTATTTTAGCTTGTTTTATGTTTTTAATTGGCTCACAAATTAACTTCAAACTAGCACCAAAGGCTATTAAAAAAGGTGCAATATTATTATCTGGGAAATTTATAGTAGGTGCAGGGTTAGGTATTTTAATTGCTATGATGTTTGGTCCTGCTGGAATCTTAGGCCTATCACCACTCGCAATTCTTGCAGCATTATTAAATGCTAATGGGGGCCTTTATGCTTCCCTTGCTTCATCTTATGGTGACGAAACAGATGTAGGGGCATACGCATTGTTCTCATTAAAAGATGGTCCATTTTTCACGTTAGTAGCATTAGGTGCTTCTGGTCTTGCTTCTATTCCATTTCAAGCACTTGTAGGGGTATTAATTCCAATATTAATTGGGATGATTTTAGGGAATATCGATCCTGATATGAGAAAGTTTCTTGGAAGCAGTAAGCTATTATTAATCCCATTTTTCTCCTTCCCATTAGGTGCAGGAATGAATCTGAACACAATTATTGAAGCGGGAGGTCCTGGTTTACTACTTGGATTAATAGCTTCATTTACAGGAATAGGCGCTTTCTTGCTTTTGAAATTATTCAAGGAAAATCCTATCGTTGGTTTAGCAACTGGTTCGACTGCAGGCAACGCAGTAGCAACACCGGCAGTTGTTGCGGCAGCAGATCCGACTCTTTCTGCAATAGCTCCAGCTGCAACTGCACAAGTTGCGGCAGCATGTGTGGTCTCAGCAATAGTTTGTCCGATTATTGTCAGTTATGTATATAAAAGGTCCGAAAAGAAAAAGGCTAAAAGGGCCATTGTAAGCGCAGCATAAAAAAGTACATTTATGGATGATAAATATAGACAATATTGGTTAACTAAATTTACTTCAGAAAGAAGGATCTCCGAAAATGAGCGTGCCTGATAATGTAATCATTACAACATTAAAAGGAAAAGAAGTACTATCTAATCCTTTTATAAATAAGGGAACAGCATTTACTAGAGAGGAAAGGGAAGAGCTTGGACTCGACGGTCTTTTGCCGCCCCATGTACTTACACTTGATGAACAGGCAAACAGAGCCTATGAGCAATATTCAATGAGGACTACAAATCTTTTCAAAAACGGTTTGCTTTATGATTTATATAACCGTAATGTCGTCCTTTTTTACAGACTTTTGAAAGACCACTTGGCAGAAATGCTTCCAATTATCTATACACCTACTGTTGGGGAAGCAATTCAGACATACTCTCACAGCTATCATCGTCCAGGTGGTTTATATCTTTCCATTGATCACCTTGAAGGCGTTGAAAAAGGCTTCGCAAATCTAGGGGCAGCCAAAAACGACATTGACTTAATTGTTGTCACTGACTCTGAAAGTATTCTTGGGATTGGAGATCAGGGGGTAGGCGGTATAAATATTGCAATCGGTAAACTTGCTGTTTATACAGCAGCAGCTGGCATTGATCCGAGCCGTGTTTTGCCAATCGTGTTGGATGTCGGTACAAACAATCAGTTATTAATTGATGATCCTATCTATATTGGCAACAAATTCGCTCGTGTTCGTGGTGAGCGTTATGATAAATTTATTGATTTATTTGTTCAGACTGCCAGAAAATTTTTCCCTGATGTGCTTATTCATTGGGAGGATCTTGGCAATGTGAATGCGCGAAATATTTTAGAAAAATACGGGGACAAAATCCTTACTTTTAACGATGATATTCAAGGCACAGGTGCCGTTACGCTTGCGGCTATTATGTCTTCATTAAAAACAACAGGAACATCTTTGAAGGATCAGCGTATTGTTGTTTTTGGACCTGGAGCAGCGGGAATCGGCAACGCAGATCAAATGGTAGATGCTATGGTTCTTGATGGATTGTCTGAAGCCGAGGCTTATGATCTTTTCTGGGCAGTTGACTATCGAGGATTACTGACAGATGAAACACCTGATGTCTTGAAATTCCAAATGCCTTATGTAAGAAAAGGAGAAGAAGTAAAGGACTGGGAAAGGAACGGGGACGGTATTATTCCATTATTGGAAGTAGTAAAAAGAGTAAAGCCAACCATCCTTATCGGTACTTCAGGGCAAGCGGGCGCCTTCACAGAGGAAATAATAAAGGAAATGGCCAAACATGTGGAAAATCCAATCATCATGCCTATGTCAAACCCAACTCATCTTGCAGAGGCAGTACCAGAGAACTTGATTAACTGGACAGAGGGCAAAGCACTAATTGCGACAGGAAGTCCGTTTGACAATGTCGAATATAACGGTGTTTCTTATGAAATAGGACAGTCTAATAACGCATTTGTATTCCCGGGTCTTGGTCTTGGAGCGATTGTTGCCAAAGCCCAAGTAATCTCAAAAGGAATGTTTGCAGCAGCAGCAAACGCTGTTGCTGAGATGTGTGAAACTTCAGAGCCAGGTTCGTCATTACTGCCTCCAATTGAGAAATTACATGATGTATCCATCTATGTTGCCGTTCAAGTAGCAAAGGCTGCACAGGAGGAAGGGATTGCGAGAGCAGACATTCAGGATGTACCACAAGCTGTGGTGGATGCAGTTTGGCAGCCTGAGTATAAGGAAATTAAAAGTGTTGGAATTTGGACGCGGGTTTGAACATTTTAACAAAGCCAACTTTTCAATAATCATTTAATTTAATTGTTAGAGCTTCTCATAATTCTTGTGAGAAGCTTTTTTTTTGTGACTGCAGTGCCGTACACCTTCTATAATAGTTTTCGCAATTGCCATTCTCCCACCCATGCCATTAAGGTATAATAATGGCATGTATCAAAACGGAAATGGAAAGTAAAGAAGGAGGGGTGTACTTGCAAAGCAAAAATAAAACGGTTGTAAAGTCGATGGATATTCTTAATCTTTTTCTTCATCATTCAAAGCTGAGTTTTAATGAAATAGTGCAGTTTTCAGGGATTCCAAAGACATCTGTGCACCGAATGGTATTGTCACTTGAGGAAATGGGGCTGCTGGCTAAGAATGAGGAAGATAGCAAGTATTCGCTTGGTCTTTTGTTTTTACAGTTCGGTCATTTGGTGGCAGAGCGACTTGATATTAGGCAGGTGGCCTTGCCTGTAATGCATCGGCTTCATCAGGAGGTTGGCGAGGCTGTTAATTTGATAGTTCGGGATGGAAGTGAGGCTATCTATATTGAAAAGCTCGATACGAAACAACCTGTAAGGCTGTATACGGCAATAGGGAGAAGGACACCTCTTTATGCGGGAGCCTGTTCGCGAGTCATTCTTGCATTTCTGCCTTACATGGAGCGGGAGCGGTATATTGATGAAACAGAATTAAAGCAGGTAGCGTCTGGGACAATTGTTGATAAAGGAAAGCTGCGTCAAGCGATAGTAGAATCTCGAGAGAATGGTTATTCTGTCAGCTATTCAGAGCTGGAGGATTATACGGCGGCGCTGGCTGCTCCGGTCTTTAACTTTAAAGGGGAAATTGTTGCCGGTATCAGCATTGCTGGCCTTGATGTTAATTATCGAGAGGACAAGCTTGAATCACTTGCTGAAAAAGTTAAGGCAGCAGCGCTAGAGGTATCGCAAAAATTAGGATTCATAAAATAAAAGAAAGGACACGGAGTAATAATCCATGTCCTTTTTGTATGTCTTAAGAGCGGAAAGCTGCAATTTCAATTCCTGACAATTCAAGAGTTTCTTTAATTTGCTGTGCGAAAGCAAGTGCTGCCGCTCCATCGCCGTGTATGCAGACAGTGTTAGCTTTTACAGGTACGTCTACATGTTGTCTTGAAAGAACCTGTCCTTCCTTTATCATGCGAACTACTTGTCCAACTGCTTGTTTTTTGTCATGTATAAGAGCATCTGGCTCTGTTCTTGGTGTTAATGTGCCGTCAGCTTGATAAGTACGATCAGAAAAAACTTCATTTGCTGTTTGTAAGCCGATTTTTTCTCCAGCACGAACTAACTCGCTGCCTGCAAGCCCAAATAAAATCAACTCAGAATCTACTTTGTAGACAGCTTCTGCAATTGCGATTGCAAGTTTGCTGTCCTTAGCTGCCATATTGTACAAGGCACCATGTGGTTTGACGTGCTGCATTCTGGTGCCCTCTGATTTGACAAAGCCAGCTAATGCACCAATTTGATAAATGACCATATCATGTGCTTCCTGTGGCGTAATGTTCATATTTCTACGCCCGAATCCTACTAAATCAGGAAGACCTGGATGTGCCCCAATCTGAACATTATTTTTAAGTGCCAGCTTAACGGTTTTCTGCATTACGGATGGGTCACCTGCATGAAAGCCACAGGCAATGTTTGCAGATGTAACGAAGCGCAGAATATCTTCATCCATTCCTAGCGAATACGCTCCAAAACTTTCTCCTAAATCACAGTTCAAATCAATTTTATACAAAAAATCCCCACCTAACTATTAGCATTCCGAATTAAGGAACTCTTGTTTCAAATATCGTAGCATAAAACAGTATTTATGCATATCATATAAATTTTATAAAATTAAAATTATTCTTTTTAACAGAGTCAACGACTCTTTAGTAGATAACATTAGTTTGAAATAATAAATTATATTGTATTTTTATTCTTACTAGTATAATATAACAGATAAATCTAATAATTCAGAACTAACATTCCGAATAACGGAACTGTCAGAGATGAGAAATTTAATTTTACTAAAACAGTGGATACATAGAAGGGAGTTAATATAGATGATAAAGCTAATCGGAATTCTTGTTGTAGCACTTGGCTTTGCATTTCGCTTTAATACTTTGCTTGTTGTTACGGTAGCAGGCATCACAACTGGCCTTGTGGCTGGATATTCTTTTAATGAAATCATAACGTTATTTGGACTGTTTTTTATTGATAACCGTTATATGTCCTTACCAATAATTCTTACATTGCCGGTCATCGGAATTTTAGAGCGCTACGGATTAAAGGAGCGGGCAGAATCTTTAATCAAAAAGGCGAAAAATGCAACAACAGGACGTGTGCTGTTGACATATTTATTCATCAGGGAAGGCTCTGCAGCAATTGGTCTTAACATTGGAGGACATGCACAAACAGTTCGTCCTCTTGTTGCCCCAATGGCTGAAGGAGCAGCTGCGGCACGTTACGGGGAGCTGCCGGAGAAAACAAAAAATGATATTAAGGCACATTCTGCTGCTGCCGAAAACACAGGTTGGTTTTTCGGTGAGGATATCTTTATCGCGACAGGTGCGATCTTGCTTATGAAGGGCTTCTTTGATTCGGTTGGCATTCATGTAGGTGTCTGGGATATGGCGCTTTGGGGAATTCCTACTGCAATAACTGCTTTAATTGTCAGCTGGTTCCGTTTTAACCGTCTAGATAAACGGATTGCTAGAGAAGCTGGTGGAAGCGGGAATTCAAGCAGCTTACCAAAAAAGAATGATAAAGAAGAGGGGGTTCTGTAATGCATTTAATAACACTTGATACGCTTTATTACTTATTAGGCATTATAGTAGCCTTTGTTGCTATTCGTGTAGCAGTTGATAAAACTCATCCAACTCGTGTTGGCTCTGCTATTTTCTGGGGCATTTTTGCGATAACCTTCTTGTTTGGCAAGCAGATTCCGCCTCTTTACGTTGGCTATCTTGTTTTGATTATGGTAATAGTTGCTTCTATTGGAAAGGTAACAAAGTCCAAGGAAGAGGAACCAGATCCTGTTGAAAGGGAAGGACATGCGGTGAGGCTGAAAAATAAAATTTTCATTCCTGCTATCCTGATTCCATTGTTAACGATTGTTGGCACACTTACACTTGGGAAAATTAAATTTGGTTCTGTACAGCTTGTAAATCCTGAGAATGTTACATTGATAGCTCTTGGTCTTGCTACGATTATTGCTTTTGTAGCAGCACAGCGTATTACGAGAGCAAAGGCAGTTGTTCCTATAAATGAAGGCAGCCGTCTATTACAAGCCGTTGGCTGGGCTGTTATCCTGCCACAGATGCTTGCGGCACTTGGAGGCATTTTCTCAAAGGCTGGAGTTGGAGATGTAGTATCAGGTATTGTAGGGGATCTATTGCCAACAAATTATGCCTTTGTAGCAGTAGCAGCCTATTGTATTGGGATGCTGTTGTTCACAATGATTATGGGTAATGCATTTGCTGCGTTTGCTGTTATAACGGGAGGGATTGGTCTGCCTCTTATTGTTCAACTTCATGGAGGTAACCCTGCAATTATGGCAGCACTCGGCATGTTTGCTGGTTATTGTGGAACGTTAATGACACCAATGGCAGCAAACTTTAACATCGTTCCAACGATGCTATTGAATTTAAAGGACAAAAACGCAGTAATAAAGGCGCAAGTCCCAATTGCTATTCCTGTATTTATAATTAATATGCTGTTAATGTATTTTCTAGTGTATCACTTTTAATTTAAGACTAGCTAAAATGGGGAGGTATTATGCTGTGCAGAAGATTTTACTGACAGGCTTTGATCCGTTTGGAGGAGAAGAAACAAATCCAGCGTTGGAATCTGTGAAGAAGCTCAATGGGGTACATGTTGGTGATTATGTAATCGTATCAAAGGAACTTCCAACAGTGTTTAATGACTCAATTACAAGATTAAAAGAATACGTGAAGGAGCTCGAACCAGCGCTTATCATTTGTGTTGGCCAAGCGGGCGGCCGTCCAGATGTAACGATTGAGCGAATTGCCATTAATGTCAATGACGCAAGGATTGCTGATAATAAAGGTCAGCAGCCAATCGACACAGCTGTTGTTGAGGGTGGTCCGGCAGCTTACTGGTCAACCCTGCCTATTAAAGCGATTGTTAAAGCAATGCGGGAAAATGGCGTGCCTGCTTCTGTTTCTCAAACTGCCGGCACCTTTGTATGTAACCATATTTTCTATGGTTTGATGCACTTGCTCGCGCAAGCAGGAAACAAGATTAGGGGAGGATTTATTCATATCCCATTTCTCCCAAGTCAGGCAGCAGTACATCCTAATCAGCCGAGCATGGCGCTTGAAACGATTGTTAAAGGCCTGCAAACAGCTGTTGAAACAGCGATTGCCAATGAAAAAGACATAAAGGAAGTAGGCGGCCAGACACATTAAGCTATACTAACTTTATGTGTAATGATTAATAGAGTGGCATGAGTGTTTAATGCTCATGTCATTTTCTTTTAGGTATAAGTTTTTCTGAAAAATTCTGACAAGTATAATAGATGTAACTGATATTCTGAAATAAGAAGTTTAGATGGTAGGGGGATTAGATGGGACAAAATATCATTGGTAGTTTAAGACACATAAACATAAAGCCGCTTGGAGATTCAGCGATAATTGTCCAATTCGGTACGGACATTAGTCCAGAGGTGCACTTAAAGGTAAAAGCGTTTTCGGATCAGCTTGATAAAGATCCTTTTTGTGGTTTTGTTGAGTATGTTCCCGCCTTTACAAGTGTAACTGTCTTTTATCACCCATTAACTGTTTACCAAATGTACAAAGGCGAGGGAAGCAATGAAAAGCTGTCACCATATAAAATCGTCCATTCTATCATAGAGAAAAGGCTAGAGAAATTACAAGCACCACAAGCCAGTGAACAAAGGGTAGTTGAAATCCCAGTATGCTATGACGGGGAGCTTGGTCCCGACTTGCAGGCAGTGGCGGATTACCATTATCTGTCACCGGCGGAAGTAATTGAAATCCATTCAAAAGCGGAATATCTCGTTTTTATGATTGGTTTTGCACCTGGTTTTCCTTATTTGGGAGGAATGTCAGAACAGATTGCAACACCTCGTCACACATCACCAAGATTATCAATACCAGCAGGATCTGTCGGCATTGCCGGCATGCAAACAGGGGTATATCCAATTTCGACTCCAGGAGGCTGGCAAATTATTGGACGTACGCCTGTCGATCTCTTTTATCCGGATAGAAATCCTCCAAGCCTTCTCCAATCAGGTGATATTGTCAGATTCAAGCCGATTTCGATTGAAGAATATAACGGGTATAAGGAGTCGTTAGTATGAGTTTACGAGTGGAGCGCCCAGGTCAACTTACAAGTATTCAAGATTTGGGAAGATATGGCTATCAAAAATATGGTGTTATTGTCAGCGGGGCAATGGATTCCATTTCTCTGCGGATTGCAAATCTGCTTGTTGGCAATCAGGAAAAAGAAGCGGTTTTGGAGATGACATTAGTCGGAGCTTCCTTTATTGCAGAACAGGACTTGCTTATTGCTGTTACGGGAGGAGATATGCTAGTAGCTATTGATGAAAAGACTTTGCCATTATGGCGCCCTGTATTTGTTAAGAAGGGGAGCCAGCTTCGTTTCCAATCTTCTCTAACAGGCTGCAGAACTTATTTGGCTGTTGCTGGCGGTTTTGCGGTGGACGAAGTTATGGAGAGTAAAAGCACCTATTTACGTGGAGAAATAGGCGGCTATAAAGGTCGAAGATTACAAACAGGAGATATAATAAACTGTGGCATATTTGTAAGCACTCCAATTCTTGAACAGCTTAGGAATTCTTTATCTGATTCATTTTCTGCTACCAAGTGGCATGTTAATCCAGAAACGTTTATTAATTTGAAGGAAAAGGTAATTCGCGTTATTAAAGGCGGAGAATTTGAGCTTTTTACGAATGAGAGCCAAGAGCACTTTTTTAATGGTGAATTTCAGATCACTCCAAATTCTGACAGAATGGGTTTTCGCCTTCAGGGAGCACCTCTGCAGATGGAAGAGCCAGTGGAGCTTATTTCTGAACCTGTAACAAATGGCACCATTCAGGTTCCGAAGGATGGAAACCCAATTGTTTTGCTTGCGGATCGGCAAACGACAGGAGGCTACCCGAAATTTGCTCAAGTGGTAACAGTCGACCTTCCTCTGCTTGCCCAAAAGAAGCCTGGTGAAAAAATCCGCTTTAAAGAGATTTCCTTAGAAGAGGCAGAACAGCTATATTTAAGACAAGAAAAGCAACTGGAGAAACTAAAGGCAGGACTTCAGCTAAAAGCGCTAAAACCGGCGAGCAGTGCAATAAAGCTATAAGATTACTAAAAATAATAAAAAGGAGCATCAATTCTATGTGGGTAATAACGGTCTACTCTCAGGATAACGAGACAGCACTTTTTGAGTTTAATACGGAAAAAGAGGCACGGGAGGCTTGTAAGCTAATAGTCGGATGCAAAATTCTTACAGAGGTCATTTACTTTAATGATGAAGGCTTTTCTTTAGAAACTGCATGAAGGTAGCAAAATAACTCAGTACCTACCTTTACACTGAAATAGATATAAGTTTCTGTTTCTAGTTAAAATATCCGATCTAATCAATAGTTTATCAAAATGGAAATTTTTGAAACAATGTAAAATGATTGCTGAAATTGATATAATAATCAATAATAAGCTATTGAATTTCGGTTATTGGGGGAGCAGGTTTGATGGGAGAAAATATAAAGCATCTAGGTAATGTACTATTACAACAAAAGCGAGAGATTGCATTGACTGTGCATAAACGCAGATTAGAAGGAGAAAGCCTGAAAACACTTAAAGAGATTCGCCATGTGGAAGAGGAGCTTCTTCTGCTGCGTGCTCATTTTATTTCTCTATTTGGACAAAGCCTGTTAAACCAAGATTTTGAAGGTTCTCTTTCGTTGTTTTCAGATTGGGGAATCAACACTGGTGCGAGTCTCTCTGCACAAGGTGTGCCGTTAGATGAAGCACTGAAGGATGTGGCTTTTTACAGAAGGGCCATATGGGAAGTATTAAAGAAGGAAATGAAGGGAAAAGACTTTTCTATTGATGAGGTTTTTGAAGTAAAGGACATTATTGATCCGTTATTAGATTTTGCTCTATATAATTTTAGCCTTTCCTATGTTGATTCTTATACGAATACGCTCAACAATTCAAGGAGAGCTTTTTTGGAGCTGTCTGTTCCGGTTGTGCCTATTACAAATGATATTGCAATCCTGCCGTTGATTGGTGATATTGATACAGAAAGGGCACAGCTGCTTATGGAAGAAACATTAGTTAAAACAAGGGATATGGGTATTAATCACTTAATTATCGATATTTCCGGCGTAGTTATTATTGATACGATGGTTGCAAATGAATTGTTCAAGCTAATGGATGCATTAGGACTTCTTGGCATTGCAACCATTTTCTCCGGCGTTCGTCCAGAGATAGCTCAAACAATGGTGAATCTTGGTTTGAATACGAAGGATCTTGTTACAAAAGCAAGCTTGAGACAAGCACTTGCACTATTAGAGAGAGAAAATATAAAATAAATGAACAAGCTGGCATATATATGCCAGCTTGTTCATTTATTATTTGAGTGTGTCGATTGTATTTAAGTCATGGTGTAGCGATTCTGCTGGCACCTTATTTTTAGGTATTTGTCCTTTTGCAACAGGCTCCTTCACATATACAAATTCCCCAGAACCATCCTGTGCTGATCCAGTTGCCCATAAGCCGTCAGATGACTCTGTTCCTTCAGAAAGATTCCAGAATTCATAAGCTTCAGGCTGCGATTCCTTCTCCATTTCTGGCGGGAAGCTTGCTGGTACAACGACTCCATTTTTCGCTTCCAGCTCCTCGATCGCTGCAAGCCATTGATATTGGTGATATCTGTCACGAGCTAGCATCTTTCTAAATGTAGCTCTGACACCTTCGTCTTTTGTCATGTGGTATAGTCGCGCAACCTGCAGGCGGCCTTGGCTTTCAGCATGAAGGTTTGATCGCATATCTGCCAAAAGGTTTCCGCTTGCTACGATATAAGAACCATTCCAAGGTACTCCGTTAGAGTTAGTCGGAAGGCCTCCCAAACCACTTACTAGTAAATGCTGTGGATTGACTCCGCCCATAATAGCAGCTATCGTAGGATCTTTAGCTGCTTCTGCCTGATCATCTGGTGATGCGCCATCTAGCAGCTGGCTTATAAGGGAACATAGCATTTCAACATGTCCAATTTCCTCTGTGCCGATATCCATCAGCATATCCTTATATTTTTCATTCCCACGACAATTAAACCCTTGAAAAAGATATTGCATCATAACAGTCATTTCTCCGAATTGTCCACCAAGAACCTCTTGGATTTGGCGTGCCAGCATTGGATCTGGCTTGTCTACCTTTACTTCAAACTGTAATTCCTTTTGATGACGAAACACATATATCTCCTCCTTTTGGTTTAGCAGTTACGCTTATGAAGTACCCCTGCTCGATTTAAAGTAAACAACATGCTAATAATTGGCAAAAAAAAACGAGCCTTATCAAGGCTCATCATTTATCAATGGACTCTACGTGCCCATCGGTTTTATAGGTTTCTTCCGTAGGTTTATTTTCGGTTTTTTCTTTTTCATATTCCTTACGGATTTTTCCGCATGTTATACATTCGCCACTATAATAATAGCTGTATTTATGGTACTTGCGGATAGCGCAAATAACTGATCCAAAAAGCATATGTAACACAACTCCTTTACATATAAATTGTACAATAAAGACAATGAAGCGAAGATTAAATAAAAGTGACACAAAAAGACAGATAGATGACAGAAGTGCACTTTCTTTACTGATAGAAAACAATATGACGATATGTCTTGGAAGTCTGTTAAAAAAGAAACAACGATGTAATATCAACTTTGCTCGGTTCATAAATTTCTTTTCTTGTCTTGGTAAATACTAATAAAAATCCGCAAAAAAGACAGTAAAAGGAGAAGTATAGATGAAAAGACCATTTAATATATTTAAAAACTCCGACATGAGGATACCGCTTATCTATTTGATTATATCTGCATGCTGGGTTTT
This sequence comes from Niallia taxi, assembly GCF_032818155.1. Classification (NCBI taxonomy): domain Bacteria; kingdom Bacillati; phylum Bacillota; class Bacilli; order Caryophanales; family Bacillaceae; genus Niallia; species Niallia taxi. Next base: position 102,947 of record NZ_CP102589.1, on the reverse strand, counting down.
ATTCTCATCTTATATTCTCACCTATTTCACTGGGGATTTGCGTAATTTCGCATCCTATGAAATGTTAAAGGGATGGATATTCATCTGTGTGACGAGTGTTATTCTTTATCTTTTAATAAGAAGAGAGAGAATTCGAAATGAACAATCAAACAGAAGGCGCTTAAATGCAGAATTTAAATTTAGGACATTGGTTGAAGAATCTCTTCTGGGAATTTATATCCTGCATGAAGGAAGATTTGCTTATGTTAATTCTACCTTTCTTGACCTTAGTGGCTACAGCAGCAAAGAACTGCTGCAAATGCATTTTTCTGAACTGATTTTGCCTTTGCAGGAAGGAAATGAAGTAGGATTGTACAATAATAGGGCAGAACTGCAGCTAAAGAAAAAGGATGGGACAATGCTTGACGTTGTAGTTCTGTCCCATAAAGTAAGTGTCATACATAATGACGCACCTGCAATTATGGGTTCCGTTTTAGATAATACAGAAAAGCGTAAATATCAAAGGAAGTTGGAGAGACTGGCGTTCTATGATCCACTTACAAATCTGGCAAATCGCCGGATGCTTTCCCAATCATTTGAGGAGACATTATCAAACGTTAGTGTGGAAAAGGACAAGCTAGCATTGTTATTTATCGACTTGGATCACTTTAAAGGAATCAATGACAGCATTGGTCACGATATGGGGGATAAGGTGCTAAAGGGACTTGCAGAAAGAATTGTCGGGTGTATACCGGAACGAGGACTTGTTTCACGGTATGGCGGAGATGAGTTTACTGTTATGATTCCAGACATTCAATCAGAACAAGAGGCAGAAATTATTGCCAATGATTTAATAACGACATTCAATGAGCCGTTGTATATTGAAAATCAGGAATTCTATATTACATTAAGCATTGGCATTGCCATTTTTCCTGTTCATGGGGAAGAACTGGAGACGCTTGAGAAAAATGCCGATATCGCGATGTACTTTGCAAAGGAAAAGGGACGGAACAATTCACAGCTATTCACAAAAAGTATGAGGATATTTATGGTTGAAAGGCTCCACCTCCAGCATGAGCTAAGAAAGGCGATAGAAAATATCGATAACCATTTCTTCTTAGTATATCAGCCTAAAATTGATGTTGTGGCTAATAAGGTATTAGGTGTAGAGGCATTATTGCGCTGGAAGCATCCTGAGACTGGTTTGATTTCGCCTGCACGCTTTATTCCTATTGCAGAAGAAATGGGAACAATCAATGCACTAAGCAAGTGGGTTATGAATAAAGCGAGCAGGCAGCTGAGAAGCTGGAATGAAAAAGGGATTAAAATGTCAATTTGCATTAATGTTTCCCCATTATTATTTCAGCAAGCCGACTTTGTGGAGAGCACTCTTCAGGCAATAGAGGAGGCAGGAGTTAAATCATGTGATGTTCAATTGGAGATTACAGAAAGTGTTTTGACCAATTATCTAGATGAGGCAATTGATAAGCTCAATCTGCTGAAAAGCAATGGACTGACAATTGCAATTGATGATTTCGGCACAGGCTACTCCTCTTTAAGTGTATTAAGAAAAATGCCAATAGACAGGTTGAAGATTGACCAGTCCTTTATAAGAGATTTACAAAAGGATAAAGAAATTGTTGCATTAATTATTTCAATGGCAAACAAGCTTGGAATGCATGTAACCGCTGAAGGTGTGGAAACACTGGAACAGTGTAAGCAGCTTCAGGATTTACATTGTAGTGAAATGCAAGGCTATTATTTCAGCAAACCGATTACAGCAGAAGAGATGGAAGAATACTTGAAGAGGCCGCCGATTTCGTCCTCTATTTAAGGCTCTTATTAGAGAGTCTTTTTGTTTGTTATATTGCAAGCTAAAGAAGGAAAATAGGCTTTTTTAAACGAATGGTATGGAAAAAGGGGAACCTTTTTAATTTTGACACGTAAATAGACAGGTTTGAAAATTCCAAATAATAGCGAACTCATGTAAAATAAAAATTAATACTATGAACAAAATGGGCAATTAGATATAAGGAGGAATAGTAATGGGCGTAATGCTTAGCAAGGGCCAGAAGGTGGACTTAACGAAGTCCCATCCTGGTTTAAGCACGGTAACGGTTGGGTTAGGCTGGGATATCAATCAAATGGGAGCTGATTATGATTTAGATGCTTCTGCCTTTTTGCTTGGAGGCAACAGCAAGGTTCTTAGTGATCAGGATTTTATTTTTTATAATAACCCGAATGGAGCGGGCGGTTCTGTCATATACAGCGGTGACAACAGGACAGGCATTGGTCATCAAGATGACGAACAAATAAGAATAGATCTGAATAGAGTACCTCCTTCCATACAGCGAGTTGCCTTCACGATTACCATACATAATGCTTATGAAAAAGGGCAGAATTTTGGACATATTTCGAATGCATATGTAAGGATTGTAAATGAAGGCAATCAAACAGAGCTAATTCGTTTTAATCTTGGCCGGGAGTACACAGTAGAGACGGCAATCGTTGCTGCTGAATTATATCGCCATAACGGTGAGTGGAAGTTTAATGCAATCGGAAGCGGCTTTCAAGGCGGGCTTGCTGCCTTGTGCAGGAATTTCGGAGTTACGGTCGATGATGAGCCAGCACCACAAAATTCCTTTAATGCCCAGCCACAAAGCTTTGCTCCGCCTGCTCAAAATCAACCATATTACGATAACACGAACACCTACTCAAGCTCATTTCCAGCTAGCGGGGCAGGCTCTTTCGCTCCCTCCAGTCCGCCGCCAGCGCCAGCTTATGGACAAGCACCTGTTGGAGGTTATCAGCAGCAAGGGTACGGTCATAGCCAGCCACCAGCAGGAGCTTATGGTGATGATAATATCATCTGCCCTAGATGCAGCAGCACAAATGTGAGAACAGGTGAAAAGGGCTTTGGGTTGGGTAAAGCGGCAATTGGCGGCTTAATACTTGGTCCAATTGGTTTGCTGGGAGGATTTATCGGCAAAAACCAGCTGAAGTTCACTTGCAATAGCTGTGGAAACAATTGGTCACCATCCAATACAGACTATGCAGAGTGGGGCAGGCAGCAAAAACAGCGGGCAAAGGAGCTATTCATGCGCTTTAAAAGTCCTGATGTTCTTGATGCAGTTGTTGCGTCCTGTGCCCTTGTCAGCATGGCAGACGGCAGGCTCGATCCTGCTGAAGAGCGGAAGATGATGGGATTTATCCATCAAAGTGAGGAACTGCGGGTATTTGATATAAACAAGGTTCAGCAGCAATTCAATCATTTTGTAAGAAGAATAGAATATGATCAAATAGTCGGCAGAGCAGAAGCCTTCAGAGCATTAGGAAAGGTTCGTTCAAAGCCCGAGGTTGCTAGACTTGTGGCAAGATACTGTATTTCCATCGGTTATGCAGATGGGCACTTCGACCAAAGGGAAAAACAAACGGTTGCAGAGATTTGTCAGGAGCTTGGCCTTAATCCAAACGAGTTCTTATCCTAAGGCATAGATAAAAGTATTTAATGATTGGACGGCCATTTGAGAAGTCGTGGCTGTCCTTTCTGTCATTTATAAGCTATTTCGGTTGCATGGAACTTTTTTATAGGAGGAGAAGCATGACGATTACAAGAGAAACTAATAGCAAGGTAAACAGCATCATTGAAAATATAGAAAAGGTAATGATTGGTAAGCGAGATGTTGCGGAGCTAAGCTTAATCGCCTTGTTAGCACAAGGACATGTTTTGCTTGAGGATGTTCCCGGAGTAGGAAAAACAATGATGGTTCGTTCCTTAGCAAAATCAGTCGGGGCAAACTTCCGCAGAATTCAATTTACCCCCGATTTACTTCCATCTGATGTGACAGGTGTATCTATTTACAATCCGAAAGAAATGGAGTTTCAGTTTCTGCCTGGACCGATTTTAGGAAATATCATTCTGGCAGATGAAATTAACAGAACCTCACCAAAAACCCAATCCGCTTTATTAGAGGCTATGGAAGAAAGCAGTGTGACAATTGATGGTGTTACACATCAACTGCAAAAGCCGTTCTTTGTTATGGCCACCCAAAATCCAATCGAATACGAAGGAACATACCCTCTTCCAGAAGCTCAATTAGACCGTTTTCTTCTTAAAATGAAAATGGGCTACCCAACACATGAGGAAGAGATGGATGTACTTACTAGAGTGCAAACATCAGCTCCGATTGAAGAGCTTAACAGTGTTGTTACATTAGAAGAGCTTATTATGCTCCAAGCTGAAGTGAAAAAGATATACGTTGATGCCACGATAAAAAAATATATTGTGGACCTTGCAGCTGAAACTAGAACACATCCAAATGTGTATTTAGGTGCCAGCCCCCGTGGTTCCATTGCTTTAATGAGGGCGGTTCAAAGCTATGCATTTGTTCAAGGCAGGGATTATGTTATTCCTGATGATGTCCAATACCTTGTTAAAGCAGTCTTTTCCCATAGAATTATCTTGAAATCAGAAGCTAAATTCGATGGAATTACAGCAGAGGATATTATGGATGAGATTATGGATACAGTACAAGTCCCGGTTAGAAGGCTCGGTTCTTGATGAAAACATTGTTAAGAAGAGTGCTTAGTATTTGGAAGCTTCTCGTCTTGTTTTTATTAGCAGGAGCTGCATTTGCTTATGCTATGTTTCAAGGAGGATTTGTCAGCTGGTTTTTATTTTACAGCTTTATGCCTTTTGCCATATATGGAGCGCTGCTTGCCATGTATCCGTTAAAGGAATGGAAGGCAGTAAGGAAAATTGCGAAGCATGAATACAATGCAATGGAATCAATGACAGTCGAGCTAGAGCTGACAAGAAAATCGGTGTTTCCACTGTTCTACCTGTTAGTAGAAGATAAATTCAGTTTTGCATTGAAGGAGAAGGCTTCCGGAAAAGTATTGATTTTCCCAGGGTTCAAAAAGCGGATTGTCTTTACTTATCAAGTGGATGCTCTTCCGAGAGGTGAGCATTTGTTTACTGAGGTATCTGTTAAAACAGGAGATCCACTCGGATTGATGGAAAAGGAAGCTGCCATTGCTTTCCCTAGTCGGATTATTGTTTATCCAGTTTACGAGGAGCTTTCTTATAAGCCTTTCTCAACTCATTATGACCAAGGAGCAACGGTTTCAAAGGAACGAGTTCAACGGGATACAACAATGGCAGTTGGAATTCGAGAATACCAGACTGGTGACAGGTTTTCTTGGATTAATTGGAAGGCAAGTGCCAAAAGAGATTCATTCATGACAAAGGAGTTTGAACAAAAACAATCCCATGACATTCTAGTAGTGCTTGATTGTGAGAAGAGTAATGGATTTGAGACACTTGTATCCTTTACTGCCTCTTTAATTAGAGGAATTATCCGCAAAGGTGCCCAAGTAGGTTTACTGACGGTAGAAAAGGAGCGGACAGCTTTTCCTATAAGAGGAGGGGAAGGTCAGCGAAGCCTTCTGTTTCATCATTTAGCAAAGTGTGAGGATGAGTCCCCGCTTACTTTGGCGAACGTGCTCGATAATGAAATGTCCACACTGCAGCAGCAGGCTACGCTATTGATTACTACAACGAACTTAACGAAGCAGCTCATTGAAAAGACAAGCTATCTTGCAAATAAACGTCATCAAGTTGTTGTATTTCTCGTCAAGGATGCAAACGAGAGCATGACACAGCAGGAAAGAAGCTTAAAAGCTGGAGCATCATCAAGGGGAATTATCGTTATTCCAGTATCAAAAGGGAGATTCAAAGAGGCATTTTCGGAGGTGGCAACTAGTTGAGTTCAATTAGATTACATACAGCAATATCAAATTTAATGCTGTATGTTCTAGGTTTTTTTCTAATATGGGAATGGCTCCGACCGATGGAGCAATTAACAAATACAGGGAATATCCTCGTGTTTATCATATTTTTGATTCTCTCACTTGCTATGGCCTACTTACGCTTTGCTCCCATTTTGAGTGGGTTAATCAAACTAGTATATATAATTTTTATTTTACAATCTTTATACTATGAAACTTCCTTTTTAACGTTTAGCTGGATTGGGCCTTTTATGGCAGAAATGATAGATAATATCGCCATATTATTTGATACGAATTGGCCTGATTTGACTAATATGTTTAAGAGTCTACTCTTTTTTATATTGCTGTGGTTAATGTCTTACTTAATAGACTACTGGCTAATAAAGCGGAGAAGAATTTTCACCTTCTTCTTACTGACGATGGTTTATATAACCGTCCTTGATACATTTACTCCCTATAATGCATATGCAGCAATTATAAGGACTACGATTATAGGGTTTACAGCAATGGGGATGCTGACATTCTACCGAATGCGAGACAAGGAGAATATCACGGGCAGCAAATTTCTGGCATTAAAGTGGATTGCGCCACTATTATTGTTCGTTTTTGCCAGTGCGGCAATTGCATTTGCTGCACCGAAAGCAGACCCTTTATGGCCAGACCCTGTCCCATTCATCCAAACAATAGGTGACAAAGGCGGAGGGGAAGGAACCGGCACTGGACCACATCGAGTTGGTTATGGTGTTGATGATTCAAGACTTGGAGGAGATTTTGAGCCTGACGATACAGTCGTGTTTCAAACAGAGGTACAATCTCCTCATTATTGGAAAGTAGAGACAAAGGATAGTTATACAGGCAAGGGCTGGGTCCAATCAGAAGAAGCAATTCAAATGAATGGGCAAGACTTTCAAAGAATTGAAGGGGCAGGAGATATTCCGTTTGTCGCATTTGAAAGTGGAAACAGTGTGACAACAGAAGAAAAGGAAAGTAAGGTTCAATTTGTAGAGCCATTCGATTATTTGCTGTATCCAATAGGAGCAAAAGAAGCAATAGCAACATTTGATGCAATGATGATAGTCGAAACTGGCAATGAACGGATTTCATTCGATTATCCAGTTAATTCTTATTCAGTTAAGTATGAAGAGCCTGAGTATAGCTTAGATGCATTGACAAATGCTGATATGGAAGGATATTTACGGGGAAATCAAGAGTTTGCAGCAAGATATACGCAGCTGCCAGAAAATCTTCCACAGAGGGTAATTGATTTAGCAAATGAAATTACACAGGATGAAAATAATGTTTTTGCTAAAGCAAGAGCGATTGAGAATTATTTTTCTGCAAACGGCTTTGTCTATAGCCAAAGCGATGTTGCAGTACCAGCGGATGATGAGGATTATGTAGACCAATTTCTATTTGAAACAAAAATAGGTTATTGCGATAACTATTCAACATCTATGGTTGTTATGCTCCGTGCTCTCGATATACCTGCAAGATGGGTAAAAGGGTTCACAGAAGGAGAGCTTATCCAACAGGAGAACAATATAAGTGAATATGATGTAACAAATAATAATGCCCATTCCTGGGTAGAGGCATATTTCCCTGGAACTGGCTGGGTAACCTTCGAACCAACACAAGGATTTTCAAACGAAAACACGTATGTGAATGATGTCAGAAACGAAGCCGACACAGATACCGAGGAAACAGAGCAACCACAGCAGGAGGAACAGGAGCAAAGCGAAGCGGAACAAACTCCTGAAGAGGAAACAACCGCATCAGACCAGTCCGAGCAATTCTCCTTCACAAAGTGGTGGAGTGCATTGAAAGCATTTGCTGCAGATAATTGGCAATGGATAGCTGGCTACGCTGCCTTACTGTTAGTGATAAGCTGGTTGCTGTTCTGGAAAAGACATAAGTGGCTTCCATATTACTATCTATGGAAATTCAAAAGAGGGAAAAACGGCACTGATTTTGAAAAAGCCTATTTAACATTACTCAAGTTGCTAAAGCTCTCAGGCTGGGGCAAACAAGAGAACATGACATTAAGAGAATATGCCAAATACATTGACCATGTGTTGGACTCAAGTGATATGGCTGTACTGACTGCTAAATACGAAGAACTGCTGTATAAAGGCAAGCGTCAGGATATGGACTGGAGTGACTTAAAAGCATCATGGGAAAGGCTGATTAAAAAGACAGCAGCCTAACGAAAAAAGGAAGGGAACACATCGTAATGGATGGTGTTCCCTTCCTTCTTTAATAGACTTCATTCAGCTAATTTTGGATTGACCGCAAAACTATTGTCGGTTGGAGTTAAAGACTCCTTGGAAAATAATCTGCTTAACCTTTTGCCATCCTTTATAGGGAATTCCGTGTAATCCTGAGAATGATTTAAGGATGTTTTTAAAATTCTCATTTTTGTGCCATCCTTATCAAAGGAATTCCCCCATGTCGTATCATTCACAACCATATGAATATCATTATTTTTCAAAAAACGCGCAGAGTAATATAATTCTTCTGTTACATCCACATTGTAAGATTGGATTAAGTCTGTCTTAAAGGTTTTTAGATTGGTTCTTTTTAATTCGGCACGGTCATTAAACCAGTATAATTCATCGTTCTTTAAAGCATTTTGGTGTGTGTAAAAAGATCTGAAACTTAGGTTTGTTGATGCACCTATGCTTCTAACTTCTAATGCTCCATTTTCCTTATTCCACATCATTAAGTTTGTTTGAAGTTTATCGTCTATATATTCAGCTTCACCAACTATATAAACAATATTATCTTTTAAAACAACCTGTTGGGATATATCTACAGGTCCCATTGTTACATCTGGTAAAAGATTTGAGGAGAGTACTTCAGGAATTAATTCTTTGTCTGTAAATTTCACAAGTCCCATTCTATCTAGCTTGTTTATACCGTTTGTTAACTCGAAAGGACCGGAGGCACCATATAGTTGATGGCCTATTGTAAACATATAATTATATTGGCCCTCCACAATTTTCTCCGTGCTTTTCTCTTTATCTTGATACTTAATGCGGGTTTGATATCCACCCATTTCATCGAATCCAATATCAAACCATGACCAAACAGCTTCATTATCGTCAACAGAGGAACCATATTGGCCAGTTCCTTCTTTCAAATCGGACGTTTTATTCGTTTTCGAAATAGAGCCAGCATTATCAACAAAATACTCGTACACATGGTCAGAAAAATATAAGCCATCCTTTGTCCAATTAATATTGGCACGATCGAGATTATAAGTATGATAAGCGTCCCAATTTCCTTGGCTGTCAATTAATAACAAAACGTTTCTGTCTGTTTTCATCTGTTCTTCATTCCACATATCTGCCGAGAAAATCATCGCATAATCCTTGCCAGACAAATCCATTTTCTCTAATTCAAAGATATCAGGAATGTTGCGATTTTCTAAAAAGGAACAAGCTGTTGAGGATAGGGATATTGATAGGACTATTCCGACAATAAAAGTGAACTTTATAAAAGTTTTCATTGACTCTAAAGTTTCTTGTAAGTCACAGTTTTGGAGGAATCTCTAATATCAGCAGGGTAGACACCAAGCCCGCCATTTTTATCTAGGTCAATATTTACTAGAATAGTTTTCTTGTTAAACATTGCTAATCATCTCCTTATAAAATTTTATTACACTATTAATCCTATAGTATGGAAAACGCTTACACAATAGAGTTTACAGAATTGTCTATATTCTCATTTATACTAGTGAAATTGTAAATATGATGATTAAGTTACCATCTCAAGGCGATTTCCAAATGGAGGAAAAGTATATAAAAGGTGGCTATAGCATTAGGGATAGAGCGGTTTAATGAATTGTGTGAAAATTTAATCAAAACAACAACATCTTGACCAGCAATTCGACATGTTGTTACAATGTTCTAAACTAATAAATTTCCTTCATATATCCTCGATGATATGGTTCGAGAGTCTCTACCGGGTCACCCTAAAGGATCCGACTATGAAGGCAGATGGGTCTTATTTTTATATGGTGTGTGTAAAAACCATTGTAATAGTTAAAGACTAGAATTCTGCCTTCGTTTTTATTTGAGGCCGAATTCTAGTCTTTTTTATATGAAGAAATCCTTTTTTTGCTGCTATAAAGTAGTTTTTTAAATGTTTTTTTATGTAGCAATCAATTTATAGCATGAATAAGCAAAAATTAGAAAAAATAGTAACAATGAGCTTTTTAATAGATTAATGAGGTGAATAACATGGGGAAAACAAGCATTCAAGACCAACAAATGATAGTCGTTCTTGATTTCGGCAGTCAGTACAATCAATTAATCACAAGAAGAATTAGGGAATTTGGCGTTTACAGTGAGCTTCATCCACATACAATCACAGCGGAAGAAATTAAAGCATTAAATCCAGCGGGAATTATCTTCTCTGGTGGACCGAACAGTGTTTATGATGAGAATGCATTTGGCTGTGACGAACGTATTTTTGAACTTGGTTTGCCTATCTTCGGTATTTGCTACGGCATGCAGTTGATGACAAAGCATTTCGGCGGTAAAGTTGAAAAAGCAAAGCATCGTGAATACGGTAAAGCAGAAATCAAAATTCAAAACAGCACAAAGCTTTTCTCTGATTTGCCAAGTGAGCAAATTGTGTGGATGAGCCACGGTGATCTTGTTGTCGAGCAGCCTGAAGGTTTTACAGTTGACGCAATTAACCCTTCTTGCCCAATTGCTTCTATGAGCAATGAGGAAAAAGGTCTTTATGCAGTACAGTTCCATCCAGAAGTACGCCATTCCGTATACGGCAATGAACTGCTGAAAAACTTTGTTTTCGGTGTTTGTGGATGTAAAGGTGACTGGTCTATGGAAAACTTCATTGAAATCGAAATGGAGAAAATCCGTCAAACAGTTGGAGACAAAAAAGTTCTTTGCGCACTTAGCGGCGGAGTAGATTCTTCTGTAGTTGCTGTTCTTATCCATAAAGCAATCGGCGATCAATTGACATGTATCTTCGTTGACCACGGTCTATTGCGTAAAGGTGAAGCAGAAAGTGTTATGAAGACTTTCACAGAAGGCTTCCATATGAACGTAATCAAAGTGGATGCTAAAGAACGTTTCATGTCTAAACTAGAAGGTGTCAGCGATCCAGAGAAAAAACGTAAAATTATCGGTAACGAGTTCATTTACGTATTCGATGATGAAGCAAGCAAACTAGAAGGAATCGACTTCCTTGCACAAGGAACACTTTACACAGATATTATCGAAAGTGGTACAGCAACTGCGCAAACTATTAAGTCCCACCACAATGTTGGCGGTCTGCCAGAAGATATGCAGTTCCAATTAATCGAGCCATTGAACACATTGTTTAAGGATGAAGTAAGAGCATTAGGTTCAGAGCTTGGTATAGCTGATGAAATCGTTTGGAGACAACCATTCCCAGGTCCTGGTCTTGGTATCCGTGTACTGGGCGCAATTAGCGAAGATAAGCTGGAAATCGTTCGTGAATCTGACTATATCCTGCGTGAAGAAATTAAAAAAGCAGGCCTAGACCGCGATATTTGGCAATACTTCACAGTGCTGCCTGACATCCGCAGCGTTGGTGTAATGGGCGACGCACGCACATACGATTACACAATCGGTATCCGTGCAGTTACATCTATCGACGGTATGACATCTGACTGGGCGCGTATCCCATGGGAAGTGCTTGAAGTCATTTCAACAAGAATCGTTAACGAAGTGGATCATGTTAACCGCGTCGTTTATGATATTACAAGTAAGCCACCAGCAACAATTGAGTGGGAATAAGAGTAAAGAGCTAGAAATCCTTTGTTTAAAAGGGCTTCTAGCTCTTTTTATATTCATCTGCAACCAATCTAAATGATTTTATATTGATTTACTCGTGATTCAAGAGAAATAATTAATAATGAAGCGTGAGAGTGGCGGAGTGCGTGAGTTTTAATAGGGTGTACGTTAACGAATTTTAAATGTCTATAATATGCATTGGTGCGTGTTTATTAGTAGGTAATTCATTGTAGGAAAGAACGATTTTGACGACATAGTTTTATCTTGTATTTCTTTCCATTGTCTTAAATGTTCTAGGGTATTTTCATCTATTGGGATTACTCGATTACTAGCAGAAGTTTTCGGTTCAGTAATATAATTTCTTCTGCATTTTTGTTGAAATAGAGATAGCTTCTTGAACAAAGTTAATTCAAAAGGGAAGCAGGTACAAGGAACTTATAATAATACTTTTACTGCTTTCTTTATGTATTATAACTAGCCATTCATGAAAGATACTTGGGTAACTACGAGAAAAAGGAAAGAATTTCTTCATCACTACATTCATAAAGCTGAAAAATTTGTTCCGTAAACTCGAGAGTAGGACGACATCTTTGGCGTTCCCAACTAGAAATTGTTTCTCTGCTGACACCGAGCGCTTTAGCAACTTCAGCTTGTGTCATCTTTTTTTCTTTCCTTTTTTGTCGAAGCCACCTCGCATATTTCATGTAATCACCTTCCTTAATTCATAATTTTAATGAAATTATAAAGTGTATGAGAGGAATTTAAAAGCGTAGTATGACGAATGGTACAATATTACCCGTGACATTTTATTGAAAACGCTTTACTTTATACTAAATGATTTGTTTATTTTTCTAACTAAGGGAGAGTATCAATATGAAAAAATTGTTAATCACCTCCTCTTTTTTTCTTCTAGGTGTTACAGCTTGTTCTAGTAATCAAGCAACTGATATAAGAGAAGATAAAGATATTAAAGTAGAGCAAAGCGAAAAATCTAATCTTAGTTTCAAAAAAAGAGAACCTAGATCAACTAGAATAGATATTACAAATAAAGAAGGCTATCAAGTAAGCTCTGCTGAAGCTTCAATGGTTGATAGTTTTGAATCTGTCGAACAATTGGATCAACGTTCTGACTTAAATATTGAAGGACAAGTTATTTCTAATGAATATGTTACCTATGATGATATTCCCTTTACAATTTCAAAAGTAAAGATTATTGATATCATTGGTAAAACTGAAGAAGATTTTGTAATTGGAGATACTATAAAAGTAGTACAAACTGGCGGTTTATATGTCCAACATGATGTAGGTGGAGATGAAAAAATATTTACAACGGAAGAAGAAAAAAAGGAGTCTGAAAAAATGGAAGGAAAAACAATTGAGGTGACTCTCAATGATGCGCCAGTAATAAAAAAAAATAATACTGTTGTTCTCTTTTTAGAGAAATCTGAAGATGACCCACTAGGAAGTGATTTATATGCGGCAGTGGGAGATTACCAGGGTAAATTTATTGTTGAAAGTGATGATTATATCGAACCACAATCTTTGGAAATAAAATCAAAACACGGAAATAGTGATTTTACCATGGAAGAAATTGAGGCAGAAGTTAAAAGTGCACGATGATAAAGAGACCTTTAAACATCACATGCCAATAGTTCGAATGACGAATGGGTTTCTGTAAAGGAAAAGGATAACTATAAAATCTATTCTTTGAAAAAAGAAATGTTTACAAACGTTCCCGATTGTAAATAGGGAGTGGACATTTCATTGCTAAAGCTGGGGAAGCCTAAGCTGCATGATTTTTTTCTTTTAAAACAGGAGACAAGGGGGCTATCGGAACTAACTAATTCTATTTGGTTATACCTAATTACCTACCCATTTTAAAAGTGCGTTTCTTTATAATGAAATGTATGGGGTAGCCTGTTAACAGTTATTCTTTTTAATAGAAAAAAACTATTATGCTAAGTAAGTACTATTTAAAAAAGGAAGTACATCAAATGAATAAAAAAAAGATTATAGTTAGTTCATTGCTAATTCTCATTATTGCTTTTTCCAGTTACCTATATATAGCTCTCCATAATCCTAAACCAACTGGATATTATATGGAGGATGATGATGGAACCTTTTTCTTTAATGATAGAGAGAATTTGTATATTACTTCTAGTGTTGAAGCGGAGATTGGTGAGAAGTTAGGACTAGTTGTCTATGAATCTGACTATAAGGATAAGACGAGTAATTTTGATGTATTCAACTGGCTTTCTGTCAATGATGAAGCATTCAGGTTAAAAGAGATGACGAAAAAGACTATTTAGTTATTACTGCTTATCCAATCATGGAAACTATTACAAGTCTTTATGTTAATGCAGACCTCAAGAGCATACCTATACAACTTATGCCTAGTTTCATTTTTACGGAAGAGAATACTCTTTCTGTCCATCATAATGATTACTTTTTAGTAGGTTCGGTTAAGGATATTACTCTAATTGGTAATAAAATTGCTGAAATAGAAATGAAAAAGAAAAAAATGGATATTTTATCTAAAAATGAAAGTGAGGATGGTGAATGGATTGCCATAAAAAATAGCGACAAATACAACGTCTATTCAAAGAAAAAAGAGTTGCTAACAAGCATACCAACTAAATTATGGATGGATTTGGAATTAGAATCCTAAAATGTATCTCCAGTTATATCTACGATTAAAGTGATATTTTTAACATGTATATCAAAAAACAATTGTGAATTTTTACAATATTGTGAACTTTATTGTGTAAACGACTACTTTTTGTTAGGATTGAAATGAAATAACAAATAATAATGAGAGGAGTAAAATATTATGACGAAAAGTATTGGTAAGTGGTTGTCTGTTTTAGTTTTAGGAGGAAGTTTGTTAGTTTCAACACATAGTCCAGCTTCTGCTGCTGTATTAGAAAAAAAGAATCCGGTCGGGTTTACAAAAGCTTGGGAACGATATAGTTCGGGAGATAATAATAAAGCGGCTTTAACATATGGTTACAATACAACCGCTATTAATGAGGACTATGCATGGGCAAATCACTCTTCGAAAAGTCACTATGCTAGTTTGAAAAACGGCAAAAATACTTGGTATAAAGGTCCGAGTAAGAAGGGAAAGGCAATTTCGAAGATTGAAGTGATACATAGTGGAGGCACTGTATATTATCGAAATAATTATTAGTGAGATAAATAGAATAAAGAATGCAATTTATAAGGAGGGAGGAATTGAAAAAGACAAAGTACATTATCAGTTCTTTGATGATAGGGCTTGTATTTTTGTTTATTGGGGAAGCATATTTATGGCATTTGGACGGCTTCGAAGCAGAGTACAGTTATGTCACAATGTATTTAGGTAAAGAGCAAACGCAACCTGAAATGCTGTCAGATATAGTAGAAACAGCAAAAGAGCAGAACGTGGAAGTATTTGCAATTGAGCGAAAGATAAACAGTCTGTTTTCCGAAAGCGTTACAGTTTATATGACTCCTGGGGCACAAAAAACATTGGATAAAAGGTCAAGGATAGCTTCTGGCGAATTTCAAAGTGTGTTTTTAGGTGATGTTAAAGTAGAAATACGTAATTTAGCTGAAATTCCAGATGTCAAACAAGTAGAAGTCTATTACATGATTGGGGCAGAGGAAGATATTCTTGGCTTTAAACAAAGATTAATAGATAAATATGGAGGGAAGTTTCCGCAAGCGGGTTACAAGTCCTATGATAGCTTGAACATCGCAATTGTTTGGATAATTGTTCTATTCTTTTTTCTTTTAATGACACTTTATGAAGTTGCGCAAATGAGAAAAGAAGTGGTTGTGAGAATAATATGCGGTGAAAGAATCCAGTTTATTGTTTTAAAAAATATAATATTGGATGCAAGTTTTTACGCCATGACATTTGGTTTAATAATGGCCATTTTAAGCCTATTTTCGCAAGTAAGCTATTGTTGGTTCATCTCTGTTTTCAGTATGTTAATATTCTTAACGATAAATTCGATTCTCTATTTAACACTTTATTTCTGTAAGTTTAAGCGTGACATGGGGTCGAGAAGTAATGCAAAGCATGTGTTGAAAATAGCCTATTTATATAAAGTAGTTGCCGTTTCCATTACAGCCTTGGTATTGTCAAGCAGTCTTGGCATGATATATGAAGGTATCATCTTTTATAAGCAAAAAGGTTTTTTTGAGAAGTATAAAGATTATTCATATGTGGAACTGAGTGTTGATGATTCCGATGTGACAGATAAGATGAGATTTGCTTTTTATAAAAAATATTTATCAGAAAACAGAGCAGTATCCTTAGTTAATTTATCCGTATGGAGTGATTCAGAAAGAGAGTACTTATTTGCTGATAGTGGCACAATGGATTATTTACTAGAAAATATTTCTGAACTGCGGCAGAAGAAAATAGAAAATAAAGTTTATTTTTTAATTCCTAAGCAACTAGTGCAGAGTGATATTTATGCAGAAATAAAGGAAGTGTGGGAATCTTACTATCCTCATCCATACGATTATGTTGAGTTTGTTTATCAAGACGAAATTAATATCCTTTCGATGGTGAAGTCCTCGCGCATTTCTAGCAGCATTAAAAAGAATCCCATTATTATCTTTAATAACATGAATCCAACGGTGATAAAAAAGTATTGGAATGATTATATAATTGGCACAGCCATGTATCAGGTAAAGGAAAATGAGTGGCAGGAATATGTTAAAAGCAACTCATTAGAGAATGAAGTAGCGCATAAAACAAATGCCTTTGACCATTTTAATTTCCAATGGCAAACATTTAAAAGAGGTATTCTGACTGGTGTTATCCTATCTGGAATTTTGATGCTTCTAGAAGTTATCCTAATCAAGACCATTTGTAGATATGAGTATAATGTAAATGCTGTGGAACTAACATTGAAAAAAATAAGCGGGTTCAATCTGTTTAGCAGATATAAACAGTTGTTTTTATCGACGATTGGTTTTGGGTTATTAGGAGTAGGTAGCTCTATATTATTAGATTATTTTTTAGAACTATCGGCAGCTTTTTATATGGCGTTAGGAGGATCACTGTTGATAATAGTGGAGCTTGCCTTCATGACTGTATATGTAATGAAAACTGAAAAAAGATGTATGCAGGAAATATTGAAGGGAGGTACATTATGATTGAGATTTTAAATTTGTACAAGGCTTATGGAGAGAGGATATTGTTTGCTGATTTTAATTTAAACATACAAGCAGGGGAGTTTGTAGTCTTTTCTGGAGCTAGCGGATGCGGAAAAACTACCTTGTTAAATACGATTGGTGCCTTGGAAAAAATAGAAAAGGGTCAAGTATTGGTGGATGGTGTTGATATCAGCAAACGCAAAAACCAACTCCGTTATTTTAGTAGTAAAGTAGGGTTTTTATTTCAAAATTTTGCTTTGATTGAAGATAAAACGGTTAGTGAAAATTTGAAGTTGATAAAAAGGAAAAATCAGTCAGGCGTTTCCGTCAAACAAGCATTAAGCAAAGTTGGGTTACTTCATAAATTAAACAATAAAATATATACACTTTCAGGAGGGGAACAGCAGAGGATTGCGTTAGCAAGATTGATGATAAAAAAATGTGATATCATCCTGGCTGATGAACCAACTGGATCTCTTGATAAAAGAAATGCTGAGATTGTTATGGATATTCTAGCCAGTATGAACAAAGAAGGAAAAACTGTTATTGTGGTTTCTCATGATGAAGAAATTAAAAGGAGTGGTAAGAGGATAGTTGAACTATGAATAAAAAAAGGAAGCTAATCATGATTATAGTATCCACCTGTATTGTCCTGTTTGCCTTGTATAATTTATCCTGGTTGTATCTCACACGAGCAAAATATAATCAGTTTTCTAATGATATGCAAGAGATTATGGCTAATCGCACGTATGTAATACAAGAGGACGGTTATTTGTATAATGTAAAATATCCCGATTACTTATCATTTACGGGAAATTTAGGGGTTGCAACAGACGATGAGAAATATGCGTTGTTAATTTGGCCATCTTTTTACGGCAAAACAGAATATGGATTGCAGCTTGTAGATGAGAAGAATGAGACGCACTCCGTTATGATAAATAAAAATAGACAGGCTATAAATGAAGAGTATCGTGATTTAATTAGGCGTAATAAAGAAACGATAAATATATTGTTTAATAAAGCTGCGAAAATGTGGAAGGACATATAGCGGCTTTTTTGTTTATATAAATGATAAAGATACGTAAGCGTCTAGTTGTTTAAGCTAAAATTTTTATGTTTTTTTCCTTTACAACCATATATACCTTTAGCTAAAATTATCGAAATGTATAAGAGAACACGAACATTAGCATCCGAAAAACAAGCGAACGTTTACAAAAAAACATCCACTTAATGTTCGTATTTTTGTATTGACGAAAAGCTGCTGTGCTGATAAACTAAGTTTGCAACTAAAGAAATACTCGTATAATTATGGGGGATATGGCCCAAAAGTTTCTACCGAGCTACCGTAAATAGCTTGACTACGAGGTAAGTGTATATAAAGGGATACGTATTAGAACTCTTATTCTTTTTTATCTAATCCCTGCTATATTTCACAAACCCTAGTCAACGCTCCTACGATAATGGAGTGTTTTTTTTGTTCTTATTGAATTTTGGAACATGAAAGGGGAAAAAAGAATGAAGAAGTTTTTCAAATTTGAGGAACTAGGAACGAACTACCGTAAGGAATTTGTCGGTGGATTCACTACTTTCCTAGCAATGGCATATATTTTGGCGGTTAATCCATTTACATTGACTTTAGGTGATGTAGCGGACCTGCCAGCAGCACTTCGTATGGATTATGGTGCTGTATTCGTAGCAACAGCATTGGCAGCAGCAATCGGTTCACTTATTATGGGGCTGTTTGCTAATTATCCAATCGCGCTTGCGCCTGGTTTAGGATTAAATGCGTTTTTTGCTTATACAGTTGTTTTAACACAAGGTGAGCCTTGGGAATATGCATTGGCAGCAGTATTTATTTCAAGTTTCTTCTTCCTGCTGTTAACGATTACTGGGCTTCGTGAAAAGTTAATAAATGCAATACCAGTTGAATTAAAACTCGCAGTTGGAGCGGGTATCGGTTTATTCATTACATTTATTGGCTTGCAAAACGCTGATATTATCATCGACAATCCTGCAACATTGGTTCATATTGGTGATTTGTCACAGCCTAGCACATTACTTGCAATCTTCGGGATTTTCGTAACGATCATTCTAATGGTTAGAAAAATTCATGGCGGTGTATTCTACGGAATGGTCATCACTGCTGTTGTCGGTATGATTTTTGGTGTTATTGATGCTCCATCAGGTGTTGTCTCTGCAGTACCAAGCTTAGAGCCGACGTTCGGTAAATTGTTCTCTGCTTTCGGAGACGGTGCTTTCTACACACAAAGCATGCTTGTTGTAATTTTGACATTCCTATTCGTAGATTTCTTTGACAATGCAGGTACATTGGTAGCTGTAGCAAACCAAGCAGGATTAATGAAAGATAATAAATTGCCAAGAGCAGGTAAAGCATTGTTTGCAGATTCTATCGCTTCTATGGTAGGTTCTATCTTCGGTACATCAACAACAACTTCTTTTGTTGAATCATCTGCCGGTGTTGCAGCAGGAGCTCGTTCAGGTTTTGCAGCTATTGTTACAGCAGGATTCTTTTTGCTTTCCTTGTTCTTCTTCCCATTGTTGGAGGTCGTAACATCAGCTGTCACTACACCAGCACTTGTTGTAGTCGGAATCTTGATGGTTTCTTCATTAGGAAAAATTGATTGGACTAAGTTTGAAATCGCAGTGCCTTCTTTCTTAGTAGTTGTGTCAATGCCATTAACATACAGCATTGCAACAGGTATTGCTGTTGGATTCATTTTCTACCCGATCACAATGCTATTGAGCGGCCGCAGAAAAGAAATCAACCCGATTATGTACATTTTCTTTGTAATCTTTGCACTATACTTCGTATTCCTGCAATAGGATATTAGTTTTTAAGGCTGCTATTTTTAGCAGCCTTTTGTATTTTTTCGTTGACTTACAAGTTTTACTTTAATAACATTGAATTACCTAGAAGTCTTTCGAAGTGAGGAAAAAGACATGCCGAATTTGCTAGTGAAAAAAGCGCTTAATAATAATGTGCTAATTGGTGAGCATCCTTCATATGGAGAAGTTGTACTAATTGGAAAAGGAATAGGCTTCAATCGGAAAAACGGTGATACTATTGATGCAGATGTAGTTGAGAAGCTGTTTGTACTTCGAAATGAGAAGGAACAGATGAACTACCTGAAACTACTTCCTCAAGTAGACAACGATTTGCTAGACGTTATTATCTCCTCAATTGAGCTTATTAAAAGCAAAACAAATGCAAAGCTTAATGAGCATATTCATGTTGCATTAACAGATCATATCATGTTCGCGGTTTCAAGATTGTCAAATGGACTGGTGTTGAATAATCCGTTTTTAATAGAAACGAAGGCGCTTTATCCTTATGAATACAAAATTGCCGAGGATGTGGTGAAGCTTATTGGTGAACAGACAGAGATTAATTTGCCAGTAGGTGAAATCGGTTTCATCGCTCTTCATATACACAGTGCTATGATGAATAGAAATCTCTCGGAAGTTAATCAGCATTCTCAGTTGGTGACACACTTAGTTAATTTAATTGAGGAACAGCTTGATGTGCAAATCGATAAGGATAGCATAGATTATATGAGACTTGTGCGCCATCTCCGATTTACAATTGAAAGAGTTCATCATGGGGAAAAAGTAGATGAGCCAGAAAAAATAACTTCCCTATTGAAAGCCGAATATCCACTGTGCTATAATCTCTCATGGAAGCTCATTAAGGTTATGCAACAAACATTAAGAAAACCTGTATTTGATGCGGAAGCTGTGTATTTAACAATGCATTTGCAGCGTCTTCAAAAAAAGGTTAAATAGTTATTATCTTATAAACGTGTTACTGATTCGATCAGGCATGAGTGAAAAAGATGATTGATAAGAGTTTTTTAGGGAAATCTATCCCTGAATAACTTTTTCAGTTACTTTTTTATTCATGCCTTTTTTGTTTTTTATGATAACGTTTTATGGGCTAAGGAAATTAAAGAAAGTAGGGGGAACAAAATGTTTAAACAGATTTTCGGTGTTTTGCAAAAAGTCGGAAAAGCACTTATGCTTCCGGTTGCATTATTGCCAGCTGCTGGTATTTTACTTGCGCTAGGTAATGCGCTTCACAATGAAGCGTTGTTAGACATTGCTCCATTTTTAGATAATAGTGGAGTATCTATGGTGGCATCCGTTATGGAAAATGCGGGTAATATTGTATTCAGTAACCTGCCGCTGTTGTTTGCAGTTGGTGTTGCAGTAGGATTATCTGGTGGTGAAGGTGTTGCCGGGCTTGCTGCTATTATTGGTTACTTAATCATGAACGTAACAATGGGTACTGTTAAAGGCTATACAGCTGAATCTGTTAACGGTATCGACATTGCTAACGTACTTGGTATTCCAACACTTCAAACTGGGGTGTTCGGTGGTATTATCGTAGGTATACTCGCTTCCATGCTTTACAATAAATTTTACGAAATTGAATTGCCATCATATTTAGGATTCTTTGCTGGTAAACGTTTTGTGCCGATTATTACAGCGGCATCTGCAGTTATCCTTGGTTTGTTAATGGTATTAATCTGGCCTCCAATTCAATCGGGTCTTAATGCCTTCTCACAAAACATGGTTAATGCAAACTTAACTGTTTCAGCACTTATCTTTGGTATCATTGAACGTTCATTGATTCCGTTCGGTCTTCACCATATCTTCTATTCTCCATTCTGGTATGAGTTTGGACAATACACAACTGCTGCAGGTGATGTAGTACGTGGTGACCAACGTATCTTCATGGCAGAAATTAAAGACGGTGTACAAAACTTGACTGCTGGTACTTTCATGACAGGTAAATTCCCATTCATGATGTTCGGTTTACCAGCTGCAGCTCTTGCTATTTATCATGAAGCACGTCCAGAAAGAAAAGCGGTTGTCGGTGGTTTAATGGCATCAGCTGCGTTGACTTCTTTCTTAACAGGTATTACTGAGCCGTTAGAATTCTCATTCTTATTCGTAGCACCAGTTCTTTTCGGTATTCACGCAGTATTTGCAGGTCTATCATTCATGACAATGCAACTATTGAATGTTAAGGTTGGTATGACTTTCTCTGGTGGTTTGATTGACTATGTATTATTCGGATTAATCAACCCACAAACAAATGCTTGGATCATTATTCCAGTTGGTTTAGTATTTGCTGTTATCTACTACTTTGGTTTCCGTTTCGCGATTCGCAAGTTTAACTTGAAAACTCCTGGTCGTGAAGATGAAACACAAGAAGAGGAAACAACGGGTGGAGCAACTAGCGACCTTCCGTACGAAGTATTAGAAGCTATGGGTGGACAAGAAAACATCGCTCACCTTGATGCATGTATTACAAGACTTCGTGTATCAGTTAATGACATTAAAGATGTTGATAAAGATCGTTTGAAAAGGCTTGGTGCTGCTGGAGTCTTAGAAGTCGGCAATAACATCCAAGCAATCTTTGGTCCTCGCTCTGAAACAATTAAAGGACAAATGAGAGATATTATGAGTGGTAAGAGACCACGTCCAGCTGCAACGCCTTCTATGGATAAAGAAGTACAGCAGCAAATTGAAGATGTGAATCCAAATGCACTTAAAGGTGATTTTGATGGTGATGATTCAATGGTTTCACCTATTAAAGGACAACTTGTTCCAATCACAGAAGTTCCGGATCCAGTATTTGCTGGAAAAATGATGGGTGATGGCTTCGCGATTATTCCATCTGAAGGTACTGTGGTATCTCCTGTTGATGGAAAAATCGTAAACCTGTTCCCAACTAAACACGCAATCGGCATTATGGCAGATTCAGGTCGTGAAATCCTTATCCATTTCGGTATTGATACAGTGAAACTGAAAGGGGAAGGATTCGAAACTCTAGTAGGGGAAAATGACGTTGTTAAAAAAGGTCAGCCTCTATTGAAAGTGGACTTGGATTACATTAAAGAAAACGCAACTTCAACAACAACGCCAATCATCTTTACTAATTTAGCTGAAGGTGAATCTGTACAGATTAACAAACCAGGCAATGTTGACTTGAAAGAAGAAGAAATTATTTCTATCGTGAAATAAGCTATTAGAGAACTTGACTTTATAAGTCAGGTTCTTTTTTTTATATATATAGAAGAAAGTGATTTGAGTATAAATTTTTTATAAGTATATGTTGACTATTGTGGTGTTAGGTGATATTATATGAAAACAGCCTAATTAAAGCGAGTTTTATTATGGAAAATAAAATATTGACTTTAATAGAAAG
>NZ_CP102589.1:0-77500 GCF_032818155.1 Niallia taxi | reverse complement strand
ATAGTGAACCAGTACCGTGAGGGAAAGGTGAAAAGCACCCCGGAAGGGGAGTGAAATAGATCCTGAAACCGTGTGCCTACAAGTAGTTAGAGCCCATTAATGGGTGATAGCGTGCCTTTTGTAGAATGAACCGGCGAGTTACGATTACATGCAAGGTTAAGTTGAAGAGACGGAGCCGCAGCGAAAGCGAGTCTGAATAGGGCGATAGAGTATGTGGTCGTAGACCCGAAACCAGGTGATCTACCCATGTCCAGGGTGAAGTCCAGGTAACACTGGATGGAGGCCCGAACCCACGCACGTTGAAAAGTGCGGGGATGAGGTGTGGGTAGCGGAGAAATTCCAATCGAACTTGGAGATAGCTGGTTCTCTCCGAAATAGCTTTAGGGCTAGCCTCAAGGTAAGAGTATTGGAGGTAGAGCACTGTTTGGACTAGGGGCCCCCATCGGGTTACCGAATTCAGACAAACTCCGAATGCCAAATACTTATCCTTGGGAGTCAGACTGCGAGTGATAAGATCCGTAGTCAAGAGGGAAACAGCCCAGACCACCAGCTAAGGTCCCAAAGTATACGTTAAGTGGAAAAGGATGTGGAGTTGCTTAGACAACCAGGATGTTGGCTTAGAAGCAGCCACCATTTAAAGAGTGCGTAATAGCTCACTGGTCGAGTGACTCTGCGCCGAAAATGTACCGGGGCTAAACGTATCACCGAAGCTGTGGATTGACATCTATGATGTCAGTGGTAGGAGAGCGTTCTAAGGGCGTTGAAGCTAGACCGTAAGGACTGGTGGAGCGCTTAGAAGTGAGAATGCCGGTATGAGTAGCGAAAGATGAGTGAGAATCTCATCCACCGAATGCCTAAGGTTTCCTGAGGAAGGCTCGTCCACTCAGGGTTAGTCGGGACCTAAGCCGAGGCTGAAGAGCGTAGGCGATGGACAACAGGTTGATATTCCTGTACCACCTTATGAATCGTTTGAGCGATGGGGGGACGCAGGAGGATAGGGTAAGCGTGCTGTTGGATTAGCACGTCCAAGCAGTTAGGCTGGTAATGAGGCAAATCCCATTACCGTGAAGGCGGAGCTGTGACGGCGAGGGAAATATAGTACCGAAGTTCCTGATTCCACACTGCCAAGAAAAGCCTCTAGCGAGATTCAAGGTGCCCGTACCGCAAACCGACACAGGTAGGCGAGGAGAGAATCCTAAGGTGAGCGAGAGAACTCTCGTTAAGGAACTCGGCAAAATGACCCCGTAACTTCGGGAGAAGGGGTGCTCTTTTGGGTGCAAGCCCGAGAGAGCCGCAGTGAATAGGCCCAGGCGACTGTTTAGCAAAAACACAGGTCTCTGCGAAGCCGTAAGGCGAAGTATAGGGGCTGACACCTGCCCGGTGCTGGAAGGTTAAGAGGAGGGGTTAGCGTTCGCGCGAAGCTCTGAATTGAAGCCCCAGTAAACGGCGGCCGTAACTATAACGGTCCTAAGGTAGCGAAATTCCTTGTCGGGTAAGTTCCGACCCGCACGAAAGGTGTAACGATCTGGGCACTGTCTCAACGAGAGACTCGGTGAAATTATAGTACCTGTGAAGATGCAGGTTACCCGCGACAGGACGGAAAGACCCCGTGGAGCTTTACTGTAGCCTGATATTGAATTTTGGTACAGCTTGTACAGGATAGGTAGGAGCCTTGGAAGCCGGAGCGCCAGCTTCGGTGGAGGCATTGGTGGGATACTACCCTGGCTGTATTGACATTCTAACCCGCACCCCTTATCGGGGTGGGAGACAGTGTCAGGTGGGCAGTTTGACTGGGGCGGTCGCCTCCTAAAAAGTAACGGAGGCGCCCAAAGGTTCCCTCAGAATGGTTGGAAATCATTCGTAGAGTGTAAAGGCACAAGGGAGCTTGACTGCGAGACCTACAAGTCGAGCAGGGACGAAAGTCGGGCTTAGTGATCCGGTGGTTCCGCATGGAAGGGCCATCGCTCAACGGATAAAAGCTACCCCGGGGATAACAGGCTTATCTCCCCCAAGAGTCCACATCGACGGGGAGGTTTGGCACCTCGATGTCGGCTCATCGCATCCTGGGGCTGTAGTCGGTCCCAAGGGTTGGGCTGTTCGCCCATTAAAGCGGTACGCGAGCTGGGTTCAGAACGTCGTGAGACAGTTCGGTCCCTATCCGTCGTGGGCGTAGGAAATTTGAGAGGAGCTGTCCTTAGTACGAGAGGACCGGGATGGACGCACCGCTGGTGTACCAGTTGTCTTGCCAAAGGCATAGCTGGGTAGCTATGTGCGGAAGGGATAAGTGCTGAAAGCATCTAAGCATGAAGCCCCCTCGAGATGAGATTTCCCATAGCGTAAGCTAGTAAGATCCCTGAAAGATGATCAGGTTGATAGGTTTGAGGTGGAAGCGTGGTGACACGTGGAGCTGACAAATACTAATAGATCGAGGACTTAACTAAAATGAAAAGTGGAAAAAAGCCCTAGGCTTTTGAAGCTGGACAAAAGATTACTTGGTTCCTGTGTTTTTCTTCCTATATGATTTAGTTTTGAGAGAACAACTCATAAAAACATAATAGTCTGGTGGCGATAGCGAGAAGGTCACACCCGTTCCCATACCGAACACGGAAGTTAAGCTTCTCAGCGCCGATGGTAGTTGGGGGTTCTCCCCCTGTGAGAGTAGGACGTCGCCAGGCAACTTGAAAAGAGACAGCAGTCAAATGACTGCTGTCTCTTTTTTGTCTTGTCCCTTTTAAGCAATCGTTCCTTTGTAATCTGTCTAAAGAAAACGCTTGCAAGATGTTCTGAACTAGTTTATTATTTCCTTATCGAAACGTTTCGATAAAACAGATTAGGAGGAATCAAATGATGGGCTTGAAAAAGAAGTGGTTTATTTTCGGTATGACAGCTTTACTGGCGCTTGGTTTATTGGCAGGTTGTTCACAAAAAAGCAGTTCAAGTGATTCTAATGTATTGACAGTCTGGGGAATGGGAGATGAGGTAAAGCAGCTTCCGAAAATGGCAGAGGAATTTACGAAGGAAACCGGGATTGAGGTTAAAATACAGTCGATTCCGTGGGCGAGCGCCCATGACAAGCTGTTGACGGCAGTTGCCTCTAAAAAAGGACCAGATGTACTGCAAATGGGTACAACATGGATGCCTGAGTTTCAGGCAGCAGGGGCTCTCGCTGATATGGGTGAATACATGGATAAATATCCGAATTTAAAACCAGACAACTTCTTTGAAGGCTCTGTTGAAACAACTCTATTCGATAGTAAATATTATGGTATTCCGTGGGCTGCAGAAACCCGTGTCCTTTTCTACCGTACGGATATTCTTGAAGCAGTCGGATATAAAGAAGCACCAAAGACTTGGGAAGAGCTAAAGGATGCTGCCAAAAAGCTATCTGAACGCGGTGAAAACATGTACGGACTTAATGTAGATGCTAAGGAACAAACGCTGGGGTTTATGTTTGCAAGACAGAATGGCTCCGCATTAGTTTCTGAAGGGAAACCACTATTTAATGAAAAGACATTTACAGAGGCGGTTTCTTATTTGAATGATTTTATCGAAAAGGGGTATGCTCCAAAGCAGGATTTAGGAATGGATGTATCCCAAACATTCTCAGGTGATGCGATTGTTCCTATGTTTATAAGCGGGCCGTGGATGGTCAAGGCAGTGAATGATACAGTTCAAGGTATTGAAGGGAAATGGGCTACCGCAGTTCTTCCATCTGGTTCTGATAATAATCTGTCTAGTTTAGGCGGTTCAAATTTGACCATTTTTGAACACTCCAATAAAAAGGATGAAGCAGCTCAGTTTATTGATTTCATGATGAAAAAAGAAAATCAGCTGAAATGGTTGGAACTAACTAATGCTATGCCGACAGTAAAATCAGCATGGGAGGATGATAGATTGGCTAATGATCCAATTTATGAGGTTTTCGGTCAACAAATGGAGTCTTCCCGGTCGATGCCATTATTACCTGAGTTTGAGGAAATCGCTCAAATTTACTTAAAGCATTTTGAACAGATTTATTTGGGCGGAAAAAAGGTGGAGCAGGAAATGGATGCCTTTACTAGAGAGACAGAGGAATTGTTAAATAAGTAATGGATGAAAGAGGGTGGTTTAGACAGGAAAGCTGTAATTAGCAGCAGTTTAAAACCCCCTCTTTTCCTTAACAAAAGGGAGTGCTAGTATATGAGGAATTTTGTAAATAAAAGGGCACCTTATTTATTCATATCTCCTGCCTTACTTTTATTAATGATGTTTTCTTTAATACCTATTGTAGTAGCTTTTGTAATAAGTTTTACAGACATTAGCTTAGTAGGTTTGGCGGATTGGTCGCAAATTAATTTTGTTGGTATAGATAATTATATAGATATTTTGACAGACCCTATCTTTTTAAAATCTATTGGTAATACATTATTTTATGTAGTTATTGGTGTTCCGCTCGTGATTACATGCTCCTTAGGAATAGCTGTGTTAATCAATTTCGGCGAGAATAGATTTTTTCAGTTTTTTCGGCTGATTTTTTATACTCCATCTATTACAAATGTTGTTGCTGTAGCTGTCGTGTGGAGCTATTTATATAATCCCAGCTTTGGCTTTCTTAATTATTTGTTATCATTGGCAGATATCCCTGCAGTCCCGTGGCTGCAGCATCCGGTTATTGCTAAAATTTCCTTAATCATATTAGCACTATGGCGGGCAATTGGAACAAATATGATTATATTTTTGGCAGCTCTTCAAGGTATTCCAAAAGCGTATTATGAGGCAGCTTCGTTAGATGGTGCTAATAAGTGGCAGCAACTTTTCAAGATTACAGTGCCTATGCTGAAATTCGCCATCTTTTTTGTGACGGTCACGACAATCATAGGCTGGCTGCAGTTCTTTGAGGAACCGTTTATTATGACGAACGGAGGACCTCTCGATAGTACTACATC
The DNA here is from genome assembly GCF_032818155.1 of Niallia taxi. Lineage (NCBI taxonomy): Bacteria > Bacillati > Bacillota > Bacilli > Caryophanales > Bacillaceae > Niallia > Niallia taxi. The sequence goes on along the minus strand of NZ_CP102589.1, from coordinate 72,575 downwards.
TGTATCGTTGTTTATTTATCGCAATGGCTTTCAATTCAGTAAATTCGGCTATGCAGCAGCAGGATCTTTCCTATTATTTATAGCGATTATAATTGTGACATTAATTCAATTTCGTATGCAAAAGGTGAAAAATGAGGACTAAATATAGGAGGGGAGAAAATGCATACAGCACATAAAAAAACGAAGGCTGCCAAATGGATTGTTGCCATCATTCTTGCAATAGGCGGTATACTAATGGTGCTTCCTTTCATTTGGATGGTGTTATCCTCACTGAAAACGGACACAGAGATTATGCAGTTTCCACCAACGATTTTGCCGCAGGATCCCACTATAGGTAATTTTAAAGAACTATTCTCTGCTTTTAATTTTTTTGTTTATTTTAAGAACACAATGATTATCGTTATTTGTTCGTTTGGAGGACTTTTCCTTAATGCGATGGCAGGTTTCGGTTTTGCCAAATATAAGTTCAAAGGAAAAAACTTTCTTTTCTATTTAGTGCTTGCGACGATGATGATCCCTGGTCAAGTTACAATGATTCCGGTGTATTTAATCTTGAATGCGATGGGATTAACGAATACAATGGCAGGAATTGTCCTTCCTGGTTTAGTAGGTGCATTTGGAATATTTCTGTTTCGGCAATTTATGTCTACAATATCAAATGAAATGTTTGAAGCAGCGAGGCTGGATGGTGCTAGTGAGTGGAAAATCTTTTGGAGGATAGTTCTTCCTGTATCGCGCCCTGTTCTTGCAGTGCAAGGCATATTAACCTTTATTGGCGCTTGGAATTCATTCCTATGGCCGTTAATTGTCGCCAATGATGAAAAATATTATACACTTTCTATCGGGCTGCAGCTGCTAAAAGGGCAATATGCAAGTAATTATGCCTTGCAAATGGCAGGCTCAACCTTCATGATTATTCCCATTATTATTGTATTTCTAGTTTTTCAGAAGTATATTTTGCAAGGCTTCAATGTTTCTGGATTGAAGTAATAATAATAAATAACCTAAAAAGGCTTAAGAGGAGATTTTCCTTTTAAGCCTTTTCTATTTTTGTTACTCCAACATATAATAGGAAGAGATTTGTTTACAATTAAAAATAAAGGCAATTATAAAAAGAAACGCAAAACTATACGTTGAAAAAGGGTGATGGATTAATGCTGGAGAACAGTGTTACAATGGTCGTAATCATATTAGTCATCAATATTGTATATGTGTCTTTTTTTACAATAAGGATGATATTGACATTAAAGGGGCAAAGATATATGGCTGCCTTTATCAGTATGATAGAAGTGGTCATTTATGTAATTGGACTCGGTCTGGTTTTGGATAATCTCGATCAGATACAAAATTTAATAGCATATGCAGTAGGATATGGTATTGGTGTTATTGTAGGTATGAAAATAGAAGAGAAGCTGGCTTTGGGATACATAACAGTTAATGTCATTACGAAAGAATATGACAGAGATTTACCGAAAGCCTTACGAGAAAAGGGTTATGGAGTTACGAGCTGGGCTGCACACGGGTTGGAAGGAGACAGGATGGCTCTGCAAATTCTGTCGCCGCGAAAATATGAGCTTAAACTTTATGATACGATTAAAACTTTGGATCCAAAAGCGTTTATCATTGCCTATGAGCCGAAGACGATACATGGCGGTTTCTGGGTAAAAAGTGTTAAGAGAGGAAAATTATTTAATGGGCAAAAAGATGAAGTTTGAAGTGCTAGAAACGGAAACAATTAGCGAGTGTTTAGATAGGATTCAAAAGGAAGGCTACACTCCAGTGAGAAGAATAGAGAAACCTATCTTTAAAGAAACAATTGTAAATGGACAAAAATCATATGAGCCTGTAGCAAGCCAAGTTATTTTTGAAGCAGTGCAGCAGGAAGGGTAAATTCCGAACAATAAATATGATATTAGTATAATTGTTCGATTTTTGTGTTGACAACAGGTGAAAATGCTTGTTAATATGGTATTGAGTTAATGAATATTAGAAATGACTAACCAATAATTTAATAGCCCTCATATATAATGGGAATATGGCCCATACGTTTCTACCTGGCTGCCGAGAACGGCCGGACTATGAGGGAAAGCCATAACGCCAGCAGAACAGTTTGGGGGAATTTCCCAATCTTTTCAGATTATTTAAGCTCTGGACGGGTGCTTTCTCTCTTGTAGTAGAAGCATCTGGCAGGGCTTTTTATATGTAATAATTCAGGAGGCGAAATATGACTGCTCAAGTTGGCGTTATTATGGGAAGCAAATCAGACTGGGAAACAATGAAGCATGCCTGTGACATTTTAGATATGCTGGAAGTGAGTTATGAAAAGAAGGTTGTATCTGCACACCGCACTCCAGATTTAATGTTTGAATATGCAGAGAGTGCAAGAGAGCGCGGGTTACGTGCTATTATTGCAGGTGCAGGAGGTGCAGCTCACTTACCAGGAATGGTTGCAGCTAAAACAACGTTACCTGTTATTGGCGTTCCTGTTCAATCACGAGCATTAAACGGTCTTGACTCCCTATTATCCATTGTTCAGATGCCTGGCGGTGTTCCTGTTGCAACAGTGGCAATCGGCAAAGCCGGTGCTACGAATGCCGGATTGCTTGCAGCACAGATAATAGCAGCTTTTGACCCGGAATTAGCCGAAAGAATTGCCTCAATGAGAGAAAAAACAAGAAACGAGGTTATGGAAAGTAGTGATGAACTTGTCTAACTCAGTGATTCTCCCAGGTCAAACTATTGGTATAATTGGTGGTGGGCAATTAGGCAGAATGATGGCATTGGCTGCGAAGGCGCAAGGATATCGAATTGCAGTATTGGATCCAACAGAAGACTCACCGTGCGGCCAAGTTGCTGATTATAAGATCGTCGATGCTTATAACAGTATGGCAGGCATACAGCAACTGGCACAAATAAGCGATGTTATCACATATGAATTTGAAAATATTGATGCAGAAGGCTTGGATTGGCTTCAAACAAACGCATATGTGCCACAAGGATCTTCGGTGTTGGAAATAACGCAGGACAGGATTAGCGAAAAACAGGCAATTCAACAAGCGGGAGTTAAGGTTGCTCCATTTGAAGTAATTGAGAATGCAGAAGATTTGGAAGCAGCACTTACGACATTAGGCTATCCAGCTGTTTTGAAAACAGCACGCGGAGGCTACGATGGTAAAGGACAATATGTTATCCGTACCATTAATGAGGTGAAGGAAGCAGCAAAGCTTCTAACAAGTGGCAGATGTGTTCTTGAAAAGTGGATTCCATTTGAAAAAGAAATTTCTGTGATTGTGACAAGAGGAACCAATGGGGAGAGTGCTGTATTTCCAGTAAGTGAAAACATTCATATCCATAATATCCTTCATGAATCTATTGTACCTGCAAGAATAAGCGACGATGCGAAAGAGAATGCAATAGAGAAGGCAGGAATCATTGCAGAACATCTGCAGCTTGTCGGGACATTGGCAGTTGAAATGTTCTTATGCAGTAATGATGATATCTATATCAATGAATTAGCGCCAAGACCACATAATTCAGGGCATTATACAATAGAAGCATGTGAAACCTCTCAATTTGAGCAGCATATTAGAGCAATATGCGGAGTGCCTCTTGGAAGCACAAAGTTATTGAGACCAGCAGTTATGGTTAATATATTAGGTGAACATCAAGCTCCTATTATCGATAAACTTCCTGAACTGCAAGACTGGAAAGTTCACCTTTACGGGAAACAAGAACCAAAAGAAAAGCGCAAGATGGGGCACGCAACATTACTGCGTTCTTCTGTCGAAATTGCCCTTGATGAAATAGACAGGTCTAATATTTGGAGCCTGCAAACAGAAAAAATCGGAGGATAAGAAATGATCGATCGTTATACAAGACCAGAAATGGGAAATATTTGGACTGAACAAAATCGTTTTCAAGCATGGCTTGAAGTGGAGATTCTAGCATGTGAAGCATGGGTAAAGCTAGGAGAAATTCCTGAAGAAGACGTTAAAAAAATTCGTGAAAATGCATCCTTTGACATTGCACGTATTCAAGAAATTGAGCAAGATACACGCCATGATGTTGTTGCATTTACAAGAGCTGTTTCGGAAACATTGGGAGAAGAGCGAAAATGGGTTCATTACGGCCTAACTTCAACAGATGTTGTGGATACTGCATTATCTTACTTAATTAGACAGGCTAATGAAATCATTTTGAAAGACTTGGAAAACTTTATTGAAGTCCTGAAAAATAAAGCAATTGAACATAAATACACAGTAATGATGGGGCGCACACACGGTGTCCATGCTGAACCGACAACATTTGGTTTAAAGCTTGCACTATGGCATGAGGAAATGAAGCGTAATTTAGAACGCTTTAAGACTGCTGCTGCAGGTGTTGAATTTGGAAAGATTTCAGGAGCGGTTGGAACATATGCCAATATCGATCCTTTTGTTGAGCAATATGTATGTGAGCAATTAGGGCTTCAACCAGCACCGATTTCCACACAAACATTACAGCGTGACCGTCATGCGGAATATATGGCATCAATTGCTTTGATTGCAACATCCATTGAAAAGTTTGCTGTTGAGATTCGCGGACTGCAAAAGAGTGAAACAAGAGAAGTGGAAGAGTTCTTTGCTAAAGGCCAAAAAGGCTCTTCGGCAATGCCGCATAAGCGTAATCCAATCGGTTCTGAAAATATGGCAGGTCTTGCTCGTGTTATCCGCGGCTATATGATGACTGCTTATGAAAATGTTCCGCTATGGCATGAAAGAGATATCTCCCATTCTTCTGCTGAGAGAATTATTCTTCCGGACGCAACAATTGCCATCAACTATATGTTGAACAGATTCAGCAATATCGTTAAAAACTTGACTGTATTCCCTGAGAATATGAAGCGTAACATGGATCGTACTTTAGGATTAATTTATTCTCAACGTGTGTTGTTGGCTTTAATTGATAAAGGACTTACAAGAGAAGAGGCATATGACACAGTTCAGCCAAGAGCAATGGAATCATGGGAAAAGCAAGTTCCTTTCCGTGAATTGGTTGAAGGTGACTCTATCATTTCAGCTAAATTGAATAAAGAAGAAATTGACGATTGCTTTGATTACCATTTCCACATTAAGCATGTGGATACAATCTTCAACAGACTGGGACTTTAATATATATGGCATAAAAGCACCTTTTGGCGCTTTTATGCCAATAACCCTGAAATTACTAGATAAGCTTACATTCGTTTTATCCCTAATTTTTTTGATAAGGAGACTCTTCAAATGGAAAAGAGAGCTTTATTGTACGAAGGAAAGGCAAAAAGAGTTTATGGAACGTCTGACGAAAATATCGTGTGGCTGGAATACAAAGATTCAGCAACAGCGTTCAACGGTGAGAAGAAGGCAAATATCACTGGCAAAGGCCGTTTAAATAATGAGATTACTAGCTTGCTATTTTTGAAGCTAAAGGATTTAGGGATAGAATCCCACTTTATAGAAAAGTTGTCAGAAACAGAGCAGTTAGTAAAAAAAGTAACAATCATTCCATTAGAAGTTGTTGTACGGAACTTAGCTGCAGGAAGCTTCTCAAAAAGATTAGGAATAAAAGAGGGGCAGCCATTATCAAAGCCTCTTGTTGAATTCTATTATAAGGATGACTCTCTAGGAGATCCAATTATGACAGAGGATCACATAGAAGAGCTTAAGCTTGCGACAAAAGAAGAAGTTGCAATATTGAAAAAAAACGCCCTTGAAGTAAATAAAGCGTTAAGTGCTTTCTTTGCAGAACTTGGCATTCGTCTTATTGATTTTAAGCTTGAATTTGGTAAGGATGCAAACGGAGAGATAATGCTAGCAGATGAGGTTTCTCCTGACACATGCCGCTTATGGGACATAGAGACAAATGCGAAATTGGATAAGGATGTATTTCGTCGCGATTTAGGGAATTTGACAGAAGCATATGAGAATATTCTAGCAAGATTAGGGGGAAAACAGCATGTTTAAAGTTAAAGTATATATCACATTAAGAGAAAGTGTTTTAGATCCACAAGGAAATGCAGTGAAAGGGTCTCTTCATTCACTTAACTATCAAGAAGTAAATGATGTCCGCATTGGAAAGTACTTAGAGCTTACTTTAGAAAAGTCTGATAGAAATGTTGATGAGCTTGTAAAGGAAATGTGTGAAAAGCTATTGGCTAACACGGTAATTGAAGATTACACGTATGAGGTTGAGGAGGTTGTTGCACAGTGAAATTCGCGGTAGTCGTATTTCCAGGGTCCAATTGTGATGTCGATATGTTACACGCAATAACGGATGAATTGGGAGAAGAAGCAGAATACGTATGGCATGACGCAAATAGCTTGGAAGGTTATGACGGAATTTTACTGCCTGGCGGATTCTCATACGGTGATTATCTCCGAACTGGCGCCATTGCAAGATTCAGCAATGTTATGAAGGAAGTTGTAAAAGCAGCTGAAGCTGGAAAACCAGTATTGGGAGTATGTAATGGATTTCAAATTTTACTTGAAGCTGGGCTTTTGCCAGGAGCAATGAGAAGAAATGACAACTTGAAGTTTATCTGCCGTCCTGTTGAATTAAAGGTGGAAAATAGCAACACAATGTTCTCAAATGCTTACAAAGAACAGGAAGTTATTACTGTCCCAATCGCACATGGTGAAGGAAACTACTATTGTGATGAGGAAACATTAGCTAGATTACAGGAAAATAAGCAAATTGTATTCACATATAATGGCACAAATCCGAATGGAAGCTTAGATAATATTGCAGGTATCACGAATGAAAAAGGAAATGTTCTTGGTATGATGCCACATCCAGAGAGAGCAGTAGATGAGCTTTTAGGTGGAGCAGATGGTCTTAAAATTTTCCAATCAATCGTTAAACAGTGGAGGGAAGCAAATGTCGTTAATGCTTGAGCCAAGTCCAGAACAAATTAAGTCAGAAGAAATTTACAAACAAATGGGTGTTACGGACGAAGAATTCGCAATGGTCGAAAAAATTCTTGGACGAAAGCCTAACTACACAGAAATTGGACTGTTTTCAGTTATGTGGTCTGAGCATTGCAGCTACAAAAACTCTAAGCCGGTATTAAGAAAGTTCCCGACAACAGGCCCGCAAGTGCTGCAGGGACCTGGAGAAGGTGCTGGTATTGTTGACATTGGAGATGGGCAAGCGGTGGCATTCAAAATCGAAAGCCATAACCATCCATCTGCTATCGAGCCTTATCAAGGAGCAGCAACAGGAGTTGGCGGAATCATTCGTGATGTGTTCTCAATGGGAGCTAGACCAATCGCAATTTTGAACTCTCTTCGTTTTGGCGAACTTGATAATGCACGTACGAAATATCTGTTTGAAGAGGTTGTTGCAGGTATTGCAGGCTATGGAAACTGTATCGGTATTCCGACTGTTGGTGGAGAAATTGCCTTTGATGCTTCCTATGCAGGCAACCCACTTGTAAATGCGATGTGTGTTGGATTAATCAACCATGAAGACATCAAAAAAGGCCAGGCGCATGGTGTTGGTAATACGGTTATGTATGTAGGAGCAAAAACAGGTCGTGACGGTATTCATGGTGCGACATTTGCTTCTGAAGAGCTTACAGAGAATTCAGATGAAAATCGTCCAGCAGTTCAAGTTGGTGATCCATTCATGGAGAAGCTGTTACTTGAGGCGTGCTTGGAATTGATTCACTCTGATGCATTAGTTGGTATTCAGGATATGGGTGCAGCTGGGCTTGCAAGCTCAAGTGCAGAAATGGCGAGCAAGGCTGGATCTGGTATCGAAATGAATCTTGATTTAGTGCCACAGCGTGAAGTTGGCATGACAGCATATGAAATGATGTTGTCAGAATCTCAAGAACGTATGCTAATCGTTGTTAAAAAAGGCAGAGAGCAAGAAATCAAGGATCTATTCCATAAATATGACTTAGAGGCTGTTGCTATAGGTGTCGTTACAGACGATAAAATGCTGCGACTTCTTCATAAAGGTGAAGTAGTTGCAAATGTACCGGCAGATGCTTTGGCAGAGGATGCTCCTGTTTATCATAAACCATCAGCAGAGCCACAGTATTTCCGTGATTTCCAAGCGATGGAAAATGCCGTGCCAGCAGTTGAGAATTATGGAGAAGCGCTAGTCAGCCTGCTTAAGCAGCCAACTATTGCTTCAAAGGAATGGGTATATGACCAATATGATTATATGGTCCGTACTAATACTGTTGTTGCTCCTGGTTCAGACGCTGCTGTTGTTCGTATCCGCGGAACGAAAAAAGCATTGGCAATGACGACAGATTGTAATGCTCGTTACCTTTACCTTGATCCAGAAACAGGCGGGAAAATTGCAGTTGCAGAGGCAGCACGTAATATTGTCTGCTCAGGTGCAGAGCCGCTGGCTATAACAGATAACTTAAACTTCGGAAATCCGGAGAAGCCGGAAATCTTCTGGCAAATTGAAAAGGCTGCTGACGGAATTAGTGAAGCATGCTTGGCACTTAATGCTCCTGTCATTGGCGGTAACGTATCCTTATACAATGAAACAAACGGTACAGCTATCTATCCAACACCAGTAATCGGTATGGTTGGTTTGATTAAAGATACAAAGGACATAACAACACAAAGCTTTAAAGCGAGCGGTGACCTTATTTATGTACTAGGTGAAACGAAGGATGAATTTGGTGGAAGTGAGCTGCAAAAGCTGCTTGAAGGTTCAATTTCTGGTAAATCACCTGTATTAAATTTAGAAGTAGAGAAGAGCCATCAGGCTGCTGTTCTTACGGCAATAAGAGCAGGCATTGTTGAATCAGCACATGATTTAGCAGAAGGCGGCTTGGCAGTTGCTGCAGCGGAGAGTTTGTTTGGACCTAACTCATTAGGTGCGAAGCTAGATCTTAAAGGAAACCCAGTATCTGCATTATTCAGTGAATCTCAATCTCGTTTCTTGCTTTCTATTAAACCGGAAAACAAAGAGCAATTTGAAAGCTTAGTTCCTGCAGCACTTATTGGAGAAGTAACAAATGATAACAATCTTACTATTAGCCAAGGGGAAAATATTCTGATTAAGGAACAGGTGGAAGTGTTAGAGTCCGCCTGGAGAGGAGCAATTCCATGCTTGCTGAAATAAGAGGGTTAAATGAGGAATGTGGAGTCTTTGGTGTTTGGGGACATACAGATGCTGCTCAGCTAGCATATTATGGCCTGCACAGCCTGCAGCACAGAGGTCAAGAGGGTACTGGGATTGTTGCAACAGATGGCGAAAAGCTTAAAGGCATTAAAGGGGAAGGTCTTGTTGCAGAGGTCTTCACACAGGAAGCAATGAAGGAATTGACAGGAAAAGCAGCAATCGGACACGTTCGTTATGCAACAGCAGGGGGCGGAGGATATGAAAACGTCCAGCCCCTCCTGTTCCATTTCCAAAGTGGAAGCATGGCACTTGCCCACAATGGTAATCTTGTTAACGCAAATGCTTTGAAGAGTCAGTTAGAAGCACAAGGAAGTATTTTTCAAACCAGCTCTGATACAGAAGTGCTCGCACATTTAATTAGAAGAGGAGGCTTCAATGCCTTCAATGAGAGAGTGAAAAATGCGTTGACAATGATTAAAGGTGCATATGCGTTCTTAATCTTGACGGAGACGGAGTTAATGGTTGCTCTTGATCCTAATGGCATGAGGCCGCTTTCCTTAGGGAAATTAGGAGATGCTTATGTTGTTGCATCAGAAACATGTGCATTTGATGTTATCGGTGCAGAATTTATCCGCGATGTTCTGCCGGGAGAGCTGTTAATCATCGACGATAATGGTTTCCGCTCTGAGATGTTCTCTGTCGCTTCCAATATTGCAATGTGTACGATGGAGTATGTGTATTTCTCCAGACCGGACAGCAATATAAATGGTATCAATGTTCATACTGCAAGGAAGAATCTTGGAAAAAGACTTGCTTTTGAAGCTCCAATTGAGGCTGATGTTGTAACAGGTGTTCCTGATTCCAGTATTTCTGCTGCTATCGGCTATGCGGAAGAAACAGGCATTCCATATGAGTTAGGCTTAATCAAGAACAGGTATGTAGGCCGTACCTTTATTCAGCCATCACAAACATTGCGTGAACAAGGGGTAAAAATGAAGCTTTCCGCAGTCCGTGGTGTTGTCGAAGGAAAGCGTGTCATCATGGTTGATGATTCTATCGTGAGAGGTACAACGAGCAGAAGAATCGTGACAATGCTTCGTGAAGCAGGTGCGACAGAGGTGCATGTACTGATTAGTTCACCGCCTATCAAAAACCCATGCTTTTACGGAATAGATACTTCTACGAAGGAAGAGCTGATCGCCTCTAAATACTCAGTGGAAGAACTGCGTGAAATCATTGGTGCAGATTCTCTTATTTTCTTGAGCACAGAGGGAATGGTAGATGCTATTGGCAGAACGGAAGAAGGCGAGACTAGAGGTTCCTGCTTAGCTTGCTTTACTGGCAAATACCCGACAGAAATCTATCCTCCTACACTGCAATCATACGAAAAGGTGTAATAGTAGAAGGAAGTGAAAAGCGGCATAGGGGTGTGTCGCTTTTCCATTGAAATGCACATAAAAGATGTCTTTGAACATTAGGAGGATACTTATGGCTGAAAGCTACAAACAAGCAGGAGTAAATATCGAGGCAGGCTATGAAGCAGTTTCGAGAATGAAGAAGCATGTAAATAAAACAATCAGACCGGGTGTAATGGGTGGTCTTGGTGGTTTCGGCGGCATGTTTGATCTATCAGTATTAAACTTGAAAAACCCAGTGCTCGTTTCAGGAACAGATGGAGTAGGGACAAAGCTGATGCTTGCGTTTATGCTGGATAAGCACGATACAATCGGTATAGATGCTGTTGCAATGTGTGTGAATGACATTGTTGTGCAAGGTGCAGAGCCTATTTATTTCCTTGATTATATTGCATGCGGAAAAGCAGAGCCTGCCAAAATTGAAGCTATTGTAAAAGGTATTGCTGATGGCTGTGAACAGGCTGGTTGTGCGTTAGTTGGCGGAGAAACTGCTGAGATGCCAGGAATGTACAGCGAAGAGGAGTATGATCTTGCTGGATTTGCAGTTGGCGCTTGTGAAAAAGAGCAGGTGATAACAGGCGAAAACATTAAAGCTGGCGATGTGTTAATTGGACTTGCTTCAAGTGGTATTCACAGCAATGGCTATTCCCTTGTTCGTAAGCTTTTTCTTGAGCAAGCAGGTATGTCATTATCTGAATATGTTGAGGAATTAGGCTGTACACTTGGGGAAGAGCTGATTAAGCCAACAAAAATCTATGTTAAATCAATTCTCTCTGCTATCCAAAAATTTGAAATAAAAGGATTATCCCATATTACAGGTGGCGGTTTTATTGAAAATGTCCCTCGCATGCTACCAGAAGGCTTAGGAATTGAATTAGATGAGTCTAAATGGGAAGTGCCTGCTGTTTTCAAATTAATGGAACGAATCGGCGACTTACAGCGTAAGGAAATGTATAATATTTTTAATATGGGTACAGGCATGGTCCTTGCAGTGGATAAAGCTGTCGAACAAAATGTTCTGGCACATTTCCAGGCAATCGGGGAAAAGGCATATACAATTGGCAAGGTAACAGATGATGGTGAGATTAACATCATCCTGAAACAATAACGGAGGAACAGACATGAAAAATATTGCTGTTTTTGCGTCAGGCAGCGGCTCCAATTTTCAAGCGCTCGTGAATGCTGTGGAAACCAATGAGCTGCAGGCTTCTATAAAATTGCTTGTTTGTGATAAACCGAAAGCCTATGTAGTCGAACGGGCTGCATACCATAGTATTGATGTATTTGCATTTAGTGCTAAAGACTATCCGTCCAAGGCAGCGTATGAAATGGAGATACTGCAGAAGCTTAAAGATTACGAGATTGATTTGATTATTCTTGCTGGGTATATGCGCTTAATCGGAGATACGCTATTGCAGGCGTTTCCTGGAAGAATAGTTAATATCCATCCATCCTTACTGCCAAATTTTCCAGGTAAAGATGCGGTCGGCCAAGCACTTTCTGCAGGTGCGAAGGAAACTGGGGTAACAGTTCATTATGTAGATGAAGGTATGGATACAGGTCCAATTATTGCACAGGAATCTGTGGGGATTGCAGCAGGAGAAACAAATGAGAGTCTCCAGGCAAAAATTCAAAGGATAGAGCATGGTCTATATCCAAAGGTTGTTCAAACGTTAGTCCTTACAAAAATATGAAGGCAGCATAAGACAATTATAGGAAAACAGGGGGAAATAAAGCGATGAAAAAGCGTGCGTTAATCAGTGTTTCGGATAAAACAGGAATTACAAGCTTTGCAAAAGAGCTTCATGAATTAGGATTCGAGCTGATCTCTACAGGGGGAACAAAAAAGGCCATTCAAGATAGTGGCATTCCGGTTCTTAGTGTTAGTGATGTTACAGGATTTCCAGAAATCCTTGAAGGCAGAGTTAAAACATTAAATCCTTATATTCATGGCGGTCTTTTGGCGAAATTTGACGAACCTGGACACCAAGCTCAGCTTGAGGAGCATAAAATCACACCAATTCAGCTAGTGTGTGTGAATCTTTATCCATTCCAAGCTACAATCGCGAAGGAAGATGTAACAGTGGAGGATGCCATTGAAAATATTGATATCGGTGGACCGACAATGCTGCGTGCTTCTGCAAAAAACCACCAATATGTAACAGTTGTCGTTGATCCAAGCGACTATTCTATCGTTGTAGATGAGCTGAAAGCTGCTGGAGAAGTGAAGTTTGAAACGAGAAGAAAGCTTGCTGCTAAGGTATTCCGTCACACTGCTGCGTATGATTCAATGATTTCTCAATATATGAGCGATCTTTCAGGCGAAGAAAATCCTGAGTCATTGACCGTTACTTATGAGTTGAAGCAGTCGTTAAGATATGGCGAAAATCCACATCAAAAAGCAGCCTTCTACCGCAAGCCATTAGGTTCTTCCTTTTCGATTGCGAATGCAACACAGCTTCACGGTAAGGAGCTTTCCTACAATAACATCAATGATGCGGATGCTGCCATCCAAATCGTTAAGGAATTCACAGAGCCTGCCGCTGTAGCAATTAAGCACAGCAACCCCTGTGGTGTTGGAACAGGTGAAGATATTTTCACTGCATTCACAAGAGCGTTTGAGGCTGACTCTGTTTCCATCTTTGGTGGAATTGTGGCTCTGAATAGAGAAGTGGACGCAGGTACTGCTAAAAAGCTTCATGAAATCTTTTTAGAAATTGTTATTGCACCGTCCTTTTCAGACGAAGCCTTAGAGGTTCTTAAAGGAAAGAAAAACCTTCGTCTTTTAACAATTCCTTTCACTAAAGATGATAAAAAAGAAGTGAAATTTACTTCTATTGAAGGCGGCTTGCTTGTTCAAGATTTCGACCGTTATTCATTAGATGATGCGACTATTACAATTCCGACAGACAAAAAACCAACAGATGAAGAGTGGGAAGCACTGAAGTTTGGCTGGAAGGTTGTTAAGCATGTGAAGTCCAATGCGATTGTTGTCAACAATAAAGAAATGACATTAGGCGTAGGTGCAGGGCAAATGAACCGTGTCGGCTCAGCAAAAATTGCGTTGGAGCAGGCTGGAGAAAAAGCAGTGGGTGCAGTGTTGGCTTCAGATGCATTCTTCCCAATGGACGATACTGTAGAAGCAGCGGCAAAAGCTGGAGTTACTGCAATTATCCAAACAGGCGGCAGTATCAGAGATGAAGATTCCATCAAGAAAGCGAACGAATATGGAATTGCGATGGTACTGACAGGAGTAAGGCACTTTAAACACTAAAAGCTTTGATGGAGGAATGAAATAATGAAGGTACTCGTAATCGGCCGTGGTGGAAGAGAGCATGCCATTTGCACAAAGATAAAGGAAAGCGAATTAGTTGATACTCTTTTTGTAGCACCAGGTAATGTAGGTATGACAGATGTTGCTGAACGTATCACAATAGAAGAAACAGAAATAGACAAGCTAGTCCAATTTGCAACAGATAATAAAGTAGATCTGACAGTTGTCGGTCCTGAAGTGCCTTTATTATTAGGTGTTGTTGATAAACTGGAAGCTGCCGGCCTTAAAGTTTTCGGTCCGAAGCAAAAAGCAGCTGAAATTGAGGGAAGCAAATCCTTTGCAAAGGATTTAATGAAGAAATACGAGATTCCAACAGGACAGTACGAAACATTCTCAGACTTTGAGCAGGCAAAAGCCTATGTTTTGAAAGTTGGGGCACCAATTGTCATCAAGGCAGACGGTCTTGCGGCAGGAAAAGGTGTTACTGTTGCAATGACAGTGGATGAAGCATTGGCAAGTCTTGAGGAGATGCTTGTTGGAGCTAAATTTGGTGATGCGTCTGCTACAGTAGTTATCGAAGAATTTCTGGCAGGCGAGGAATTTTCCTTAATGTCTTTTGTCAACGGAGAAACGGTCATTCCATTGGAAATTGCCCAAGATCATAAACGGGCATATGATGGTGATCAAGGCCCTAATACTGGCGGAATGGGTGCTTATTCTCCTGTTCCTCATATCGATGAAGCAATTGTTCAGACTGCCATTGACACAGTTGTCAAGCCGACTGTAAAGGCGATGATTAAAGAAGGAAGAAGCTTTACAGGAATCCTTTATGCAGGTCTTATCGCAACAGAGGACGGTCCGAAGGTTATAGAATTTAATGCTCGTCTTGGAGATCCAGAAACACAGGTTGTTCTACCAAGAATGAAGTCTGATCTAGTAGAGGTTTTATTGGCAATTTTAGCTGGTGAGGCTCCTGTGATTGAATGGTATGAAGAGGATATGCTTGGTGTTGTTGTTGCAGCAAATGGCTATCCGGAAAGCTATGGAAAAGGTGCTGTTATTAAAGGCTTAGAAAACATGGATGACGTATCTGTTTTCCATGCAGGAACAAGCCTTGATGAGGATGGCAACTTTACAGTTGATGGCGGACGTGTCTTGCTTGTGGCAGGCAAAAGCAAAACAATCAAGGATGCCCAAGATAAAGTGTATAAAGAGCTTGAGAAAATGGAAAGCGATGGTGTCTTCTATAGAAAAGACATCGGCTTTAAGGCAATTAGATAAGCAAAAAAATCCCAACCTGCATGTAGGTTGGGATTCTTTTTTTTATGCGAGTTCAATACCGCCTGTAATTCCGTATACTTGTGCTGTAACGTAGCTTGATTCCTCTGATGCAAGGAAAACATATACGCTTGATAGTTCAACAGGCTGGCCGCTGCGTTGTAACGGTGTATTTTGTCCGAATTGCGGAATTTGATCACTAGGTTGTCCGCCAGTAACCTGCAAGGCTGTCCAGATTGGTCCTGGAGCAACAGAGTTAACACGGATGCCTTTTGCAGCAACCTGTTTAGCCAAACCGCGCGTAAATCCAGTAATGGCAAATTTGGTAGAAGCATAATCCAACAGGTTTGGACTCGGATTATAGCCTTGAACAGAAGTAGTTGTAATAATGGAAGCTCCTTTTGGAAGAAGCGGCAGCGCTGCTTTTACAACCCAGAATAATGAAAATACATTTATTTCAAATGTGCTTCGCAGCTGCTCTGTCGTCAAATCAGCAATATCCTCAACTGCTTGCTGTTTACCTGCTACTAATGCCAGCACATCAAGACCTCCAAGGCCATCATATGCTTTTTTGACCAATTCACCACAAAAGGCTTCATCGCTTAAATCACCAGGGATTAAAATAGCTTTTCTTCCTTCTGCTTCAATCAATTCTTTTACTTCCTCAGCATCTGCCTGTTCTTCCGGAAGATAATTAAGGGCCACATCTGCTCCTTCTCTTGCATAAGCAATAGCAGCTGCGCGACCGATTCCAGAGTCTCCTCCAGTGACAAGTGCTTTGCGATTTGTCAATCTGCCATTTCCTTTATAGCTTTTTTCTCCACAGTCAGGAACTGGCTCCATTTTCTGCTGAAGACCAGGCGGGTCTTGGTATTGTTTTGGGAAGTCTCCTGTAAAGTATTGCTCTAATGGATTGTTTAGATTAGACAAAATAAATCTCTCCTTTTGGTTTAGTTCCGATTGTCTTTTTTTATGCTTCTCTAATTGGATTCCCAATCAATCCGTACAATAAACAAAAACTTGGAAGAAAAATTACAAACAGAAATAAAAATTGCAGGAATGGAAGGGAATCATTTAGCATATTATGTATGAATACATTGAAAAGCCTGCAGGCTTTTTTGCTGCAGGCATTAATAGATTACTTTTTCATATCATCAGGTGAAAAGATTGTTGCTGGATTAAATTCGCTCATAATGTTTTGAATATCAGCAGGTGAAGCCTTTTCTGTATGCTCCGATTTTGTTTCGTCTTGCCCTTTATGCTCGTGAGCTTGCTGGTCTTTAGAGTTTGTATGAGAAGTGTGCTGAGAACCCTTCTTCATTAATTGTTCCTTATTGTCAAATATAGCAACAATCGGACAATAGCGCACAATACCTTCAGCGATTTTCATCCCGGCAAGTAAGGCTATCCATAAATAGGACTGCTGATTTGGCCTTTTCACAAGTTTGGCCGTGCTCCAGGCTAAAAACATAAAGCCAAGTGTGATGCGAATCATAGCATTAATCAAACTGATATTTTGTTTTGGGTTCATAAATGGTAGTCTCCTTAAAAAATTTAACGTAATAGTAATATTAGATAAATTTTTATGTGATAAAATGATTTTAAATGAAAAACATTTCCATTTTTTAAAAAATAAAACAAAACTGCTAATTGAAAAAAAAAGGGGAGAAAGCAATGTTAGAGCAACGATATCGTTGGAAAAATAAAATGTTAAGAAAACATGTTTCCGTCCTAAATGGCGAAATTGCGCCATCCATCATATTGCAGAATGCTAAATACCTCAACCAAATACTGCGAAAATGGATTTGTGCAAACATCTGGATTTATCAAGACAGAATTATTTATGTTGGGCAAGATATGCCTGTAAATGTACGCGGCAGCGAAATTGTTGACTGTGAAGGTCAATATCTAGTGCCAGGTTATATAGAGCCGCATTCCCATCCTTTTCAAATATATAATCCCCTTTCTCTTGCTCAATATACATCTCAATTTGGAACAACTACACTGGTGAATGATAATCTTTTATTAGCTTTGCAGCTGGATAAAAAGAAAGCGTTTTCTTTTATGAGTCAGATGCGAAACATTCCTTCGTCTATGTACTGGTGGTGCCGGTATGATTCACAAACAGAGCTCGCAGAGGAAGAAAGAGTATTCTCCCATAGTAATGTTAAGAGCTGGCTTGAGCATGATGCTGTCATTCAAGGTGGAGAGCTGAGCGGCTGGCCTCAGCTTTTGGATGGAGATGACATGATGCTGCACTGGATTCAAGAAACGAAACGGATGCGTAAACAAGTGGAAGGTCATTTTCCTGGGGCTTCTGAAAAGACTTTAGCAAAGCTGATGCTGCTTGGTGTGGATAGTGATCATGAAGCGATGACAGGCAAAGAGGTGTTTGATCGTTTAATGCAGGGATATATGGTAAGTCTAAGATATTCATCCATTCGCCCTGATTTACCAAGACTGCTTAGTGAAATGAAGGAGCTTGGGATTAGTCAATTCGATAAATGTATGCTGACAACAGATGGTTCCCCGTCGTATTTTTATGAAAATGGACATATCGACCAGCTTATCCGCATAGCTATGGAACAAGGAATTCCTACTGTAGATGCCTATAATATGGCAACAATAAATATTGCAAGATACTACAATATGGAACATCTGCATGGAAATATTGCGACTGGCAGAGTCGCTGATATCAATTTCTTAAGCAATCCTGATAACCCAACACCTCATACTGTATTAGCAAAGGGGATATGGGTAAAACGTGCAGGGAAGATAGTGGAAGACGTGTACCCTTCCATCGATTGGGATGAATTCGGCTTTGAGCATTTAGCGATTGACTGGGAATTGACAAATGATGATATGCAATTTTCAATGCCATTTGGGATTAAACTCGAAAATTCTGTTATCACAAAACCATATTCTATTTCAATTGATGTATCTGGAGAAGCGCTTTCCCAAAAACATGATGAATGTTTCTTTATGCTATTAGGAAGAAGCGGAAAATGGAGAATAAATACGCTTTTAAAGGGATTCTCTAAGGAAATAGGCGGCTTGGCGAGCTCCTATACGGGAGATGGGGATATTATTCTGTTAGGAAAAGATCAAAATGACATGATTTTGGCCTTTAATAGACTGAAGGAAATAGGTGGGGGAATCGTCATATTCAAGGATGGCATACTTGCAATAGAATTGCCACTGCCTTTAAAAGGAGTAATGGCCGATATGTCAATACATGAGCTGATTAAAACAGAGAAAAAGCTATTACAATATATTAAAGATGCTGGCTTTCCATTTGATGATCCAATTTATACACTTGTTTTCTTTTCCGCTACCCATTTACCATATATAAGAATAACCCAGAGAGGTTTATATGATGTCATGAATAAAAATGTACTCTTTCCGTCAATAATGCGTTAAAATATAAAAGAGATTCTTTTATTAATAAGAATATTCTGATATATGTATTAAAAGGCAACAATATAGCGGTAAAGTATTGATAACGCCAAGCACAAAGTATAGTCCATATGGTAATGTAATTTAAGCCTATTTTCAAAAGAGACAGCTTCGCCATAATTATTTCCGTTATTCTTCCTAACAGAGGTAAATTTGAAAAAAATACGCCTATTTTAGGAGGATTTATGAAAAAGAGCTTGATATTGATTTTGGCAGCGGTTTTCCTTTTTATGACAGCATGCAGTAATGGACCTGAGGATGCTGGCACCCATGATGAGAATCATCAGGGCGGTGACGCAGGCAAAGACGAAAACAGTGTGGATGAGTTAGGCTATACATATCCTTTATCAGGCCTGGCTGTTGATAAAAAAAGCAGTGAGCGTGCAATTGCTGTGATGGTTAATAACCATCCGAAGGCAAGACCGCAGACTGGTTTAGCAGATGCCGATATTGTATATGAGGCCCTTGCAGAAGGAGAGGTCACAAGGTTTCTAGCTATTTTTCAAAGCAAGGTTCCTAAGATGATTGGTCCTGTCAGAAGCTCACGGGATTACTATATTGAGCTAGCTAAAGGCTATAACAGCCTATATCTTGCGCATGGATACAGTCCTGAGGCGAAAAAGCTGTTAACAGAAGGATATATTGATAACCTAAACGGGATGGAATATGACGGGACGTTATTTCAGCGCTCCTCAGAAAGGCAAGCGCCTCACAATTCATATATCAGCTATAGTAATATCCTTAAAGGGGCGGAACAAAATAATTTTCAAATGGATGAAGCTCCAAGTTCCCTTGTCTTCTTGAATGATGATGAAGCACAACAGATACAGGGGGAAGAAGCGAATAAAGTATCTATTTATTATGGTTCCAATCCACAGTACAACTCTTTATTTTTTTATGATAAAGATACGGAGAAGTATTCTAGGTATTCAAATGGCGAAAAAACGGTTGATTATGAATCAGGCATGCCTGTGGCTGTAAGCAATGTATTTGTTATAGAAGCAGCGCATCACACAGTAGACAGCAAGGGAAGACGAGATATAGATTTGCAATCTGGTGGGATTGGCTACTTGCTGCAAAAGGGCAAGGTTAGAAAAGTAGAGTGGAAAAACATAGATGGCCGAATTCTCCCAGTTGAGGGAGACAGGCAAATAGGATTTATCCCTGGAAAAACATGGATTAATATCATACCTTCCGATCCTGGACTAAACGCAGCCGTTTCATTAGAGACACAATAACTAATATATGTAACCGATGGAGGCATGAGTAAAATGCAAATTGATAAACTAAGAGGTAAAGAGCTGGATCAGTTGTTTAAATCCATCCTTTCATTAGAGAATTTAGAGGAATGCTATTCGTTTTTTGATGATTTATGTACGGTCAATGAAATCCAATCATTATCACAGCGCCTTGAGGTTGCAAGAATGCTGAGAGAGGGAAATACCTATCATAGCATCGAGAAAGAGACTGGTGCGAGCACGGCGACAATTTCTCGAGTGAAAAGATGCTTGAATTACGGGAATGACTCATATGCTATGGCATTGGACAGAATTAAGGATGACACTGTACAAGAAGAAAATAGCGAAAACGAATAATTATTATGGCAGGCAGACATTGTCTGCTTTTTCTTTTGCTAAAAAAGGCTAATATTGCTTTAGATGAAACATTATTTTTTAGAAAGTCGTCATATATACTAGAAAACTTGATAATAAGTGGTCGTCAGGAAGAGAATATTAACTGCAAATATTTACATGGAAATTTGCCTCCCATCATTTCTTTTTTGAAACATATACAAGTGCTATAATGATGTAATGGTAAGTTAGAATGGAGGATTTTTGCATGTATAATGTTCGTGAGTGGCGTCACGTTTTTAAATTAGATCCAAATAAAGAAATATCAGATGAACATTTAGAAAAAATAGCTGAGTCTGGAACAGATGCAATTATTATTGGCGGTACAGATGGAGTTACTCTTGAAAACGTACTGAGCATCATGTCCAGGGTTAGAAGATATACAGTGCCTTGCATTTTGGAAATATCAACAATTGATTCTATCACACCTGGCTTTGATCTTTATTTCATTCCAACTGTTCTTAACAGTAAGGATGTAAAATGGGTGACAGGACTGCATCATGAAGCGGTGAAGGAATACGGGGAAATAATGAATTGGGATGAAATACTTGTTCAAGGCTATTGTATATTGAATAGTGATTGTAAAGCAGCAAAGGCAACGGCTGCAACAACTGATTTGACTGCGGATGACGTGGCTGCATATGCAATGATGGCAGAGAATATGTTTAATCTTCCTATTCTTTATCTTGAGTACAGCGGTGCTTACGGAGACGTTGAAGTCGTGAAGGAAGCAAAAAGACATTTGAATAATACAGTGCTTTTTTACGGTGGAGGAATAAAAACATTGGAAATGGCACAGCAAATGGCGAAGGAAGCAGACGTTATCGTAGTTGGAAACATTATTTATGAGGATTTGGCTGCTGCTTTAAGCACGGTGAAAATCAAGAGTCTTCATTGATTAAGGTAACGGAAAAAGGTATGATTAGAATATATGTTCTTATGGCGGTGAGATAATGCAATTTTTAACAGATAAAATATTAAACGGATTAAATCCTGAACAGCAAAAAGCAGTAAAGGCAACTGAAGGCCCACTATTGATAATGGCAGGCGCAGGCAGTGGTAAAACAAGAGTATTAACACAAAGAATTGCCTATTTAATGGTCGAAAAAGGGGTAAACCCATATAACATCCTGGCGATTACTTTTACAAATAAGGCAGCAAAAGAAATGAGGCACAGGATAGCTGCAGTGCTTGGCGGTGCTAGCGAAGATATCTGGATATCTACTTTCCACTCCATGTGTGTCCGCATTTTGAGGAAGGATATTGACAGAATAGGCTATAACCGAAACTTCACGATATTGGATACGACAGATCAGCAATCTGTTGTTAAGCAAATTTTGAAGGAAAGAAATATTGATCCGAAGAAACATGATCCTCGCGCAATTCTTGGAAGCATCAGCTCTGCTAAAAATGAATTAATTACACCAGAGGAGTATGCAAAAACAGCTGGTGATTATTTCTCTCAAATTGCAAGTGATGTATATACGGAATACCAAAGACGATTGAGAAAAAACCATGCTCTTGATTTTGATGACTTGATTATGCAGACAATTCATCTGTTTCAGCGTGTTCCAGAGGTGCTTGAATACTATCAACGCAAGTTCCAATACATTCATGTTGATGAGTATCAGGATACGAACAGATCACAATATATGCTTGTGAAGCTTATGGCAAGCAGATTCCGCAACCTTTGTGTCGTGGGTGACTCTGACCAGTCTATTTACAGATGGCGCGGAGCGGATATTGCTAACATTCTTTCATTTGAAAAGGATTATCCAAATGCTCAAGTAGTTATGCTGGAGCAAAATTACCGTTCTACGAAGAAGATACTTCAAGCTGCCAATAAGGTTATTGAAAACAACTCAGGCAGAAAAGACAAAAATCTTTGGACGGAAAATGAAGATGGACATAAAATTCATTACTATCGTGCAGACAGCGAGCAAGGTGAAGCGCAGTTTGTAATCGGAAAAATACAGGAAATCAGACGGGAAACTTCAAAGAACCTGGCTGATATTGCTATTCTTTACCGTACAAACGCTCAGTCCCGGGTAATGGAGGAGATGCTTCTTAAATCGAATATAGAGTATTCCATCGTTGGAGGAATAAAGTTCTACGATCGAAAAGAAATTAAAGATACACTCGGTTATTTAAGACTGATTGCCAACCCGGATGATGATATAAGCTTGCAAAGGGTTATAAATGTACCAAAGCGAGGGATAGGTTCAAGCTCGATTGATAAAATCGCTAATTTTGCGACAATGCATGATATGTCGATGTACGATGCTCTTGAGTCGGCTGAATTAATAGGATTGAGCCCGAAAATTACAAAGGCAGTTATAGAATTCCGCAATTTCATTCGACGCTACAGCGAAATGCAGGAGTACTTGTCTGTAACAGAGCTAGTGGAGGAAGTTATAGAAAAATCCGGTTATTTAGATGCGCTGAAAGCAGAGAAGTCGATTGAATCTCAAAGCAGAATTGAGAATATTGAAGAGTTCATGTCTGTTACGAAAAACTTTGAAGATACAAACGAAGATAAGTCATTGATTGCATTCCTGACAGACTTGGCACTTGTTGCGGATATAGATAAGCTTGATGAAGACGGCAACCAGGCGGATGCAGTTGTACTGATGACGCTTCACTCTGCGAAAGGACTGGAATTTCCGGTAGTTTTCCTTATTGGCTTGGAAGAAGGGGTTTTCCCGCATTCCCGTTCACTTATGGAAGAAGCGGAAATGGAAGAGGAAAGAAGACTTGCCTATGTAGGTATTACAAGGGCAGAACAGCAATTGTTCATAACAAATGCCCAAATGAGAACATTATTCGGGCGTACGAATATGAATCCTCCTTCCCGGTTTATAAAGGAAATACCAGAGGACCTATTAGAAGGAGCTCCTGAAAGAAAAAGTGAAAGCCGATTTGCGTCAAGACCAGCAGCACCTGCAGCAGCAAGAAAAGCAGTTGTTCGCCCTGCGGCTAGGACAACTGGCGGTGAGGGAATTGGCTGGAATGTTGGAGATAAAGCCGTTCACGGAAAATGGGGAACAGGCACAGTCGTTAGCGTCAAGGGCGAAGGGGATTCAAAAGAGCTCGATATCGCTTTCCCAAGCCCAGTGGGTATTAAAAGACTGTTAGCAAAATTCGCGCCGATTCAAAAAGGCTGATGAGAAGAAAGGAATGGAAGTATGGATCTACAAGCAGCAGAAAAAAGGACAAAGGAACTGCATAACCTTTTAAACAAATATAATTATGAATATCATGTTCTTGATAATCCTTCTGTTCCAGATGCAGAATACGATGCACTACTAAAAGAGCTTGTTGATTTGGAAGAAAGCTTCCCTGCCTTAAAGACTAGTGACTCTCCATCCCAAAGGATTGGAGGGGAAATTTTGGACATGTTCCAAAAGGTGCAGCATCATTCACCAATGCTCAGTCTTGGGAATGCTTTTAATGAAGCTGATTTGCGGGACTTTGATCGGAAGGTGCGCCAAGCAATCGGGGAAAGCTTTTCTTATGTTTGTGAGCTGAAGATAGATGGGTTGGCTGTATCTCTGCGTTATGTGGACGGTTTATTTGAGCTTGGAGCGACAAGAGGAGATGGGACGACAGGCGAAGATATAACGGCTAATCTGCGAACAATTCGTTCCATACCCCTTCGGTTAAATGAACAAGTAAGCATTGAAGTCCGTGGAGAAGCCTTTATGCCGAAGAAATCTTTTGAGGCTCTTAACAAGGCAAAGGATGAAAATGGAGAAGAACCGTTTGCAAATCCAAGAAATGCGGCTGCAGGCTCTTTAAGACAGCTTGATCCAAGGATTGCTGCTTCTCGTAATCTCGATATATTTCTATATGCGATTGGAGACCCAGGAGAAACGGGTGTCCGCTCACATAGTCAAGGCCTTGACTTACTTGATGACCTTGGCTTTAAAACAAATAAAGAAAGACAGCGCTGTGCATCAATTGAGGATGTTTTACAGTATGTAGAAGGCTGGCAGGAAAAGCGTCCACATCTTCCTTATGAGATTGATGGAATTGTCATTAAAGTGGATAGTCTGGAACAGCAAGACGAGCTTGGAACTACTGCTAAAAGTCCAAGATGGGCAATTGCCTATAAATTCCCTGCTGAAGAGGTTGTTACAAAGCTTCTTAATATAGAACTAAGTGTTGGCCGAACTGGAGTATTGACGCCAACAGCATTGCTTGAGCCTGTTAAAGTGGCAGGGACGACAGTCAAACGGGCATCCTTGCATAATGAAGATCTTATAAGAGAGAAAGACATTAAAATCGGTGACAGTGTGGTCGTAAAAAAAGCAGGCGATATTATTCCTGAGGTTGTGAATGTTCTTGTGGAACGCAGAACGGGTGAGGAAGTTGACTTCTTAATGCCAACACATTGTCCAGAATGCGAAAGTGAATTGGTGAGAATTGAAGGTGAAGTTGCTTTACGCTGTATTAATCCGAAATGTCCTGCGCAAATAAGAGAGGGATTAATTCACTTTGTTTCTAGGAATGCGATGAATATTGACGGACTTGGGGAACGAGTTGTCAGCCAGCTGTTCCAG
Organism: Niallia taxi; assembly: GCF_032818155.1. Taxonomy (NCBI): domain Bacteria; kingdom Bacillati; phylum Bacillota; class Bacilli; order Caryophanales; family Bacillaceae; genus Niallia; species Niallia taxi. Next base: position 47,848 of record NZ_CP102589.1, on the reverse strand, counting down.
GAAAAACTGATTGAGGATGTTGCTGATCTTTACAAGCTTACATATGAACAGCTTATCTCTCTTGAACGAATGGGTGAAAAGTCAGTTACGAATCTGTTAAATGCGATAAATGCCTCTAAGAGCAACTCCTTGGAGAGACTGCTGTTTGGTTTAGGAATCCGTCATGTCGGTTCAAAAGCTGCTAAGACAATTGCAATGGAATTTGGAAATATGGATAAATTGGCAAATGCAACTAGAGAAGAATTGACAGCTATTAATGAAATAGGCGATAAGATGGCTGATTCCATCGTTGCTTTCTTTGAGCAGGAAGAAGCGGCCGAGCTTATTCAGGAATTAAAGGATTCTGGTGTGAACATGGAATATACGGGTGCAAGACCTGTTGCCGCAGAAGAGTCAGACAGTGTGTTTGCAGGCAAAACGATTGTATTGACAGGTAAGCTTGAACAGCTTTCCCGAAATGAAGCAAAGGAGCAAATTGAGCTCTTAGGCGGAAAAATTACTGGAAGTGTCAGCAAAAAAACAGATCTCGTTATTGCCGGTGAGGATGCAGGAAGCAAGCTGACGAAAGCAGAACAGCTTGGGATTGAGATATGGGACGAGGAAAAGCTGTTGGAAGAACTAAAAGGTTAAAGGTGTGTAATGTTAATGAAAAAAAGCTTAATATTAATAGCAAGTCTCATTTTTTTCCTTTCTGCCTGTGCACCGAATTTTCAGAAGGAAGAAGAAGTGAAAAGCGAAACAGGCGACAATGAAACAGAGACAGCCATCCTGCCGAAATTCAAGATTTCGGATGACTATTACAGCATGAGTCTACCTTTTAAGACATCTGAAGCAAGAGGGCTTGTCGTAAATAATTTAAATTCGCGATACGATATCAGTGAATTCGAGAGCGGTTTGATGCGTGTTGCCCAAAATACATTTGATACAGAAAATTATTATTTCCAAGAAGGTCAGTATTTGAACAGCTCGACTGTTGCTGCCTGGCTGAACAGGAAGTACACAAAGAAGGAGCTTAGTGCCAAAAAAATATCAGCAAATGACAATGTTGGTCTTAATCCTTCTGATGAAGATAAAAGTAAAAAAGAATCTGGTAATATGGAGCCGATCTATTTGGCTCACATTTTAGAGCATGATTACTTAGTAAAAAATGAAGAAACAAATAAGCTGGAGCTTGGCGGAGTAACAATTGGCCTTGCATTAAATTCTGTTTATTATTATCAGGAAAAAGCAAACGGATCGACAAAAAAGAAGGATATTAGTGAGCAAACCCTTGAAAGAGAAGGTAAAAGTATCGCAGAAGAGGTCACTAAAAGGCTCAGAAAAATAGAAGGGCTGGAAAACGTACCTATAACAATTGCTTTGTTTGAACAAAAAGAGACATCCTCTGTTGTACCAGGAAACTTTATTTCCTATGCAAATGCTGGCAGTGGAGAAGCCTCCTTGGGTCAGTGGAAGGATATCAATGAAAAGTATGTTATTTTTCCAAATACAAATAGCCAATATAAGACAGAGCAAGCTGCCTTTTCTAAATTCCAAAACGATATTGAAGAGTATTTTCCTAATTTCAATGGCGTTATCGGTAAAGGTTTTTATGTAAACAATAAGCTGCGCAGTATTAGCATTGATATGAAGGTACAGTTTTATGGGGCAACAGAAGTAATCGGCTTCTCTCAATATGTGGCTGGAAAAGTGATTGATCGCTTTAAGGACACAAACCAGACTGTACAGGTCAGCATCTCCTCCGCTAATGGAGAAGAAGCCCTTATTGTCAGGGATGCAGGTCAAGACGAGCCGTTTGTTCATATATATCAATAAACAAGAAGATTATTCCAAGGCATTGGGATAATCTTTTTAGTTGTTCATTTTTTTGAAACAATTTAAATGACTGTGTGTGGATTTTTTTTAGTATAGTGGTAAAGAGTATCTATATAAGGAGTTGGAAAGTATGTCAAATCCAAATTTAGATGATTACCTGCAGCAAGGCATGTATGGTGCGAAGGAGACAAAGCCGGAAGAGAGAAGAAAGTTTCTTGGGACAATTAGAGAGCGTGTCGTACTAGCGTTACTGCAAAATCAAGTGAGTGAAGCAAATGTCTATAAAGAGGCCGAGGAAGCGATTAAGGGCAATAAAGGAGCTAAGCTGTATTTAAATGGCCATTTGGATTATTCCTATTTGTCTAAGTACTTAAAATTAGCTAACGAGCAAAATATGGAATATACAATGGTTACGAACAATGATTATAACAGTGAAATCGGCTTATTGATTGCATACGACCATGCTGTTGATAAAGAAGACATTTATGTGAATGAACCGGCAGTAGAAAAAAAACCAGATCAACCGAAAGAAAAAAAAGGATTTTTCGCTAAGCTTTTTAACAAATAATATTCAGGAAAACCAGGAGAAAGGATTTATGTGCAGAAATCCCTTTTCCTGGTTTTTTTTATAAGTTAACGTTTAAAAAAGACAAGCTTGTGATAAAGAGAAACAATAACATAATTCGTTTATGTACGGGAATTATATAAATCTTGAGCTTTAATACTTGTAATATAAAATTAAATTGTGTACAATACAATTGTGTAAAATTAAAAATTTAATCGGAGGTTTTAACCATGTCAGATACATTGTTCACAACAACTGTAAAAGCGGTCGGCGGAAGAGAAGGAAGAGTTGAATCAGAGGATTATGTTATTCAATTAGAAACAGCAATGCCTGGAACTCCAAGAGCAAAGCAAATTGAGGATGCAACAAATCCAGAGCAATTATTTGCAGCAGGTTACGCGGCGTGTTTCGATTCAGCTCTTCAAATGATTGCTGGAAAAGAGCGTGTGAAATTTGAATCAGAAGTGTCAGCGAGTGTCAGCCTAGTTAAAGATCCAACAGATCAAGGCTTTAAGCTTGGAGTTAAATTGTCTGTCAAAGGAATTGGCGTAGATAAAGCAACTTTAGAGGATCTTGTTCATAAAGCACATAATTTCTGCCCATACTCAAAAGCAACTAGAGGCAATATCGAAGTGACACTGGAAGTTATTGCTGCATAATAAATTTAACCATCGTAGAAATACGATGGTGTTTTTTTTATACAAAAAGAAGTGTCCTAATTAAGGGACACTTCTTTTTCCTTATTTGGCAAGCTGCTGCAAAAGCTGGGCGAGGGAGTTCTTCAGCTGTTTGAATTCCTCTGGCTCTTTATTTGCAAGCTTAACTATTTCTAATGGGATGCAGGCTGCTTTCTCTTTAAGTTTGCTGCCTTGTTCTGTTAAGGAAACCATAACAGAGCGCTCATCCTCTTGGGAGCGTTCCCTGTTTATAAGACCATTTTGCTCCATTCGTTTAAGCATTGGAGTTAATGTGCCCGAATCAAGGTATAACTGCTCTCCCATGCTTTTAACACTTAATACCTTATGCTCCCATAATAATAGGAGGACTAAATATTGAGGATAAGTAACATCCAATTCCTCAAGCAGGCTTTTGTATTTTTTTGTCATTTCTCTTGAACTGGCATAAAGCAAAAAACAGAGCTGATTTTCCAGTCTAAGCAAGTCTATTTCATTTGTCATGTCGTTCACCAACTTTAAAATATCATTCCATATTTCTATTGTAATCCAATTTAGTTTTTTTTCCTAATGAAGAAGTACATAATGTTTATATCCACATAATACGTAAAAAATGTCTAATGAAAGAAACAGGCGGATTGGCTAGAGATTTGCAATAACTTTATTGTTCCTGTTGCCTTAATAGAGGCTTGTTTGATATCATCAGATTATTGCATGGAACGTACTTGGAGGTGACGATTATGTCAAGGATTACAAAAGAAGAGGTAAAGCATGTAGCAAACCTTGCTAGACTTGCAATTACAGAAGAAGAAGCTGAACAATTCCAGAAACAGCTTGATGCAATCATTACGTTTGCAGAACAATTGAATGAACTCGATACGGAAGGTGTTGTACCGACATCCCATGTGCTGGATGTGAAAAACGTATTGCGTGAAGATGTTGCAGGAAAAGGTCTTCCGATTGAGGATGTATTGAAGAATGCTCCAGAACATCAGGACGGCCAGATCAAAGTGCCATCGATTATAGAGTAAGGAGGGAAGAGGATGAGCTTATTTGATCAAAAAGCAGCTGATTTACAGGAAATGCTGCTTAAAAAAGAACTTTCTGTAACAGACTTGGTGCAGGAAGCATACACGAGAATTAAAGATGTCGATGAAAAAGTACAAGCCTTTTTAACATTAGATGAGGAAAATGCCTTTAATCAGGCAAAGCAACTTGATTCATTACTTGCTGCAGGTGAAAAGACTGGACCGTTGTTCGGCCTTCCAATCGGTATCAAGGACAATATTGTCACAAAGAATTTGAGAACAACATGCTCAAGCCGCATTTTAGAGAATTTCAACCCAATCTATAATGCGACTGTTATGGAAAAATTACATAATGCCGGCACGATTACAATCGGAAAGCTGAATATGGATGAGTTCGCAATGGGATCCTCAACAGAGAATTCCTATTATATGAATACTAAAAACCCATGGAATTTGGATACTGTGCCAGGCGGTTCATCTGGCGGCTCTGCAGCAGCTGTTGCAGCTGGAGAGGTTCTATTTTCCCTTGGTTCAGATACTGGCGGCTCTATCAGACAGCCGGCAGCATATTGCGGAGTTGTCGGCTTAAAGCCAACATACGGACGTATTTCACGTTTTGGCCTTGTGGCATTTGCATCTTCACTTGACCAAATCGGACCAATTACAAGAACAGTTGAAGACAATGCTTTCCTGCTTAATGCTATTTCAGGAGTAGATCCAATGGACAGCACATCAGCAAATGTGGCAGTTCCGGACTTTACTAAAGGCCTTACAGGGGATATTAAAGGCTTGAAGATTGCAGTTCCTAAGGAATATTTGGGAGAAGGCGTAAGCGAAGAGGTGCGCCAATCTGTACTTGATGCCCTTAAGGTATTGGAGAAGCTTGGAGCAACATGGGAAGAAGTATCATTGCCACATAGTAAATATGCTTTGGCTACGTACTATCTGCTTTCTTCTTCAGAGGCTTCTGCGAACCTGTCCCGCTTTGACGGAATTCGCTATGGATACCGTGCAGATAATGCGGAAAGCTTGATTGAGCTTTATAAACAGACAAGAGCAGAAGGCTTCGGCGATGAAGTAAAACGCAGAATCATGCTTGGAACGTTTGCATTAAGTTCTGGTTATTACGATGCGTACTATAAAAAAGCACAAAAAGTACGTACATTGATCAAAAAGGATTTTGAGGATGTATTTGAGAAATACGATGTGATTGTAGGACCTACAACCCCGACACCAGCATTCAAAATCGGCGAAAATGTAAATGACCCATTAACGATGTATGCAAATGATATTTTGACAATCCCAGTTAACCTTGCTGGTGTGCCAGGAATTTCTGTGCCATGTGGATTCACAAACGGCTTGCCACTTGGTTTGCAAATTATCGGTAAACACTTTGATGAAGAGTCTGTCTACAAAGTGGCATATGCATACGAACAGGCAACGGATTATCATAAGCAAAAACCAACGCTGTAAGGGGTGAAATAAATGGAATTTGAAACAGTCATTGGACTTGAAGTCCATGTGGAGTTAAAAACAGAATCGAAGATATTCTCCGCAAGCCCGAACCATTTCGGTGCTGCTCCGAATACAAATACAACAGTTGTAGATTTAGGATATCCAGGAGTATTGCCTGTCCTAAATAAAAAGGCTGTAGAATACGGAATGAAGGCTTCTATGGCATTGAATTGTCAAGTTGCGACAGAAACGAAATTTGACCGAAAAAACTACTTCTATCCTGACAATCCGAAAGCATATCAAATTTCTCAATTTGATAAACCAATCGGAGAGCACGGCTATATTGATATTGAAGTGGACGGTTATAAGAAGAGAATCGGAATCACTCGTGTCCATTTAGAAGAGGATGCTGGAAAGCTGAACCATGGCAATGGCTACTCATTAGTTGACTTTAACCGTCAAGGAACACCATTGATTGAGATTGTATCTGAGCCGGATATTAGAACACCTAATGAAGCATACGCATACCTTGAGAAGCTGAAATCTATCATTCAGTATACTGGTGTATCTGACTGTAAAATGGAGGAAGGTTCTTTACGCTGTGATGCGAACATCTCCATCCGTCCAGTAGGACAGGAAGAGTTCGGAACAAAAACAGAATTGAAGAACTTAAACTCATTTAACTTCGTCCGCAAAGGTCTTGAATACGAAGAGAAGCGTCAGCGTGAGGTTGTGCTTGGCGGAGGTGTGATTGATCAGGAAACACGCCGTTTTGACGAAGCAACGAGTAAAACATTGTTGATGCGTGTTAAGGAGGGTTCTGATGATTATCGTTATTTCCCAGAGCCTGATTTAATGGACCTGTATATCGATGAGGATTGGAAGGCAAGAATTCGTGCCGAAATTCCAGAGCTTCCTGATGCCCGCAAAAAGAGATATATAGAAGAATTAGGTTTGCCTGAATATGATGCAAATGTATTGACTGTTACGAAGGAAATGGCAGATTTCTTTGAAGCAACAGTTAATGCTAAGGCTGACCCTAAGCTTGCTTCTAACTGGGTAATGGGCGATTTATCAGCAACTTTGAATGCTGAAGGTAAAGAGCTTTCAGAGGTTGCACTGACTCCAGAAGGTCTTGCAAGCATGATTAAGCTGATTGAAAACGGCACAATTTCCAGCAAAATTGCCAAACAAGTATTTAAAGAGCTGATTGAAAATGGCGGTGACGCAGAAAAAATCGTTAAAGAAAAAGGATTAGTACAAATCTCAGATGAAGGCGCATTGCTGAAAATTATCTCTGAAGTACTGGATAATAATCCTCAATCTATCGATGATTTCAAGAATGGTAAACAAAAAGCAGTCGGCTTCCTTGTTGGTCAAATTATGAAAGCAACAAAAGGACAAGCTAACCCACAATTGGTTAACAAACTTCTTGTTGAAGAGATAAATAAAAGATAATGAAAAAACCAAGAGATTAGCTCTCTTGGTTTTTTTTCGACATTTTCCCGCACTATTTCCCAGGAAAAGGCGCCAATATCCAATTTTCGATTTTGTTTTTGCGAAGCTTGTCCGAATTAGGATTTTAGCTGATTTTCTTCGGTCCGATGCGATCCTTTTTAATTGTTTTATCATTTATTTTTGGTTCTTGCTGGTTAATGAAATTAATGATGTTAGACCTGTGTAAGTAAATGAGAAGTAACAGATAGATGATAAAAATAAGTTCGTGTTCTACACTCGCATCAAAAAAGACATAGAGCAATATCGTAACCCCGACAGAAATACTTCCAAAGAACACATACTTTGTAATCCAAATGACAGCTATAAATGTTAAATAGACAATTAAAAACATAATCGGGTTTGCGACAATCAGCATCCCTGCAGTTGTTGCGATCGCTTTTCCACCGCGAAAGCCTGCGAATATTGGAAAACAATGTCCAATAACTGCAGCCAAACCAGTATAAATTGGATCGATATCCTGGTGAAGAAGGAGCGGGAGCGCTGCAGCGAGCGAGCCTTTGCCGATATCAAAGATGAGAACGGCAAGACCTGCCTTTTTGCCAAGCACGCGAATCGAGTTAGTTGCTCCAGGATTTAAGCTGCCATGCTTTCTAATATCAATGCCAAAAAAAATCTTTCCAATTATAATGGCAGCTGGAATAGATCCCAATAAATAAGAAGCGATCAATAGCGTATACAAAAGCATTCTCCTTTTACATTATGATAAATATTCCCAGTTTCTATGTTAGTATATGCAAGCCGAAAAGTATACTTGTTCCTTAATGCCAAGCTTTAAAAAAAAGGCAAAGGAGCCACTGTTCTGTTAAGCAGGCTCCTTTGCTGAAAGGTTTATTTAAAACCATCTATAACAAGTTCTTGTACGGTAACAACTGTTTCTTCTGTATCAATAAACTTAACATTCACATCCATCCCTTTATCAAGGAAGATGCTGTATGGGAAGTCATTAGATGAAACTTGGAATATCCGCTTATCGCCTTCAACCATAAAACGGACGACTGTGCTTCCTTCCATTTCAGATTTATAAACATAGCTGATTTTTCCATTCAAGTCCTTTAAATCTGCTATATTATTAGGAACTGTGTTGTCATCCTTTAACAATGTGGCAATGGCATATTTATAGTCATTGAATAGCTTTGATTTTTCATTGCTGTAGCTGTAGATCTTCTCATCCTTCGCATTAACAAGTACGATTTGTCTTAACACGCTGTTAGAGTCCATAAGTGGAACTACCCATGTGAACTGACCATATATCGTATAAAGGATAGGGGTGCCAGCCTCATATTTCTCCGCTCTAAATGTCTTTTCAGCTACATTAATGGCAGATTTTCCATTTAAGGAACCATTTGCTTCTTCATAGAATGTAAGCTTTCCAGATCTTGCATTGATTAGTGAATAGCCTACCATGCTTCCGCTGTCTGAGTTCGGTCGAGTGAAATCAGTAAACCAATTTAAGGCAAGATCCTTATTGAATACACCATTTACTTCATCAATATCTTCCCATTCAGTCGGTACCTTAATATCTTCCTTAGAGAAGATGGTATTCCAGAAACCGTGTATATATTTGCCATACCACTCATTCCAATCCTCTGCTACACTTGTTGGGATAACATGATCGATGAAATCAGGGATTTCGTTCATTTTATAGTCCTTAATTTCGCCATTTGCCGGATCAATAATATAAATACCCTTTACATCAACAATCTGCCTGAATTTGTTGTAATCCCCGTATGGCACAACATAATACGGCTTATCGTTATCGTCTGGCTCAAAGCTTGCTTCCAGCAGGACGTGATCCTTATGCGTTTTTCTTACAAGACGCTTTAAGTCTTCGTTGAAATAAGCAGATGGAACATATGTCATTTCCGATTTGACTAACACTGCATCTTTATTTTCATCCTCTGCACTCATTTTAATGAAGCCAGGAACAGGCTGGTTCTTCATCCATTTAAAAAAGCCAGTGTATTCAATTGGTGTTACCCAATAAAGATGATCGTCAATTTTTTGCAAAGTTGAATGTCCTAAATCATAGTAGGAAGCATGAGAAAGCTCGCCTAGTTTCTTTTCGCTTCGGTACCGAGCGTATTTCTCCGGTACAACTGCAATATGCTGCTCATCTGTCGATTCTTCTTTGTTTTGGGCAATCGTTGCTTTTGCTGCCACGAAGTCATACTTATCATTTGCAATAGTAAATGGGTAAGCAAACTGGAAGTAAGCACTTGCAAGAAGCATGGCTATTCCAAGGTAACTAGTATAGTAGAAGCCCTTTGCCTTTTTATACAGAAGATCCCCGAGAAAGAACAGGGCTACATAAAATAATCCAAACTTTATTGCAGCTTGCACAGAATAATCAACAAGCTGGAAATAGGTTAGAACAAATATAATGAAGGCACCTACCATGACACGAAGCAGCTGTGTATATAAAAAAGCTTTGCTGCGGGAATATGTCTTCCAAACGAATGGATTAAGCGTCAATGCGAGTAGTGATAATAAATAAACCATTAAATAAAAAACCTCCTTTTTAATAATGCCTCCATCAATATACGGTCACTATCCATAATAGTTTCATTGTTAAAAAAACTTCTAATAACAGCAGGGAAAAATGGTACTATAAAAAAGTGTTTATTTCAGTAACATAATATTATTCGAAAAAAATAAAACATTGGTGTAGGGGTTGAGTATTTAATAACGTCTATTATATGAAGTTGTTTAGAAGGGGGGAGAGAATAATAGCAGATCAAGAATTGATTGAACTAGTCAAGCTTGGAGATGATGATGCATTTCGCTTGCTAGTTGAGAAATATCGCCAGGACATATTTCGCACCATTTACAGCGTTCTTAAGGATCAAAAGGAAGCGGAAGATGCTGCACAAGAAGTGTTCCTCAAAATTTATTACTCTCTCCCCAAATACGAAAACCAAGGGTTTAAAACTTGGATAACGAGAATAGCAGTCAATCATTCGATTGATGTTAAGCGAAAACAGCAAAGAAGGAAAGAAGACATCACAGAACAAATTGAGCTTGATACAGGGAAAAAAGACAATGTAGTGGCAGAGGTCTTAATAAGGCAGCAGCGCAAGCTGTTAAGGGAAAAGCTTAATGATATTCCTGACAACTATCGCGATGTTATATACGGTTACTATATTGCAGAAAAGAGCTACCAGCAATTAGCTGAAGAGCAAAATGTTCAAGTTAAGACAATTGAAACAAAACTGTACCGGGCAAGGATTTGGTTGAAGAAGCATTGGAAGGAGGAGGATTTCTTATGATACCGCACTATTCTTTTGAACAATGGCTAGAATACGCAAAGGACGAGCTTGATGAAGGCAAACGAACACAAATGGAAGACCATCTTTATGGGTGTGATCAGTGCCTTGATTTATACGTTCAAGCAGTTGAAGTACAAGAAGTTGAGCTTCCGTCCATATCAGATGTGGCGGCATTTACAGATCAAATCATGCTGAAGATTTCAGAAGAAAAGGAAGAAGCAGCAGATATTCCTGTTTTACAACCGAAAAAGAAAAAATCATTTTACCAATCCTCTGTCTTTCACTACGCACTTGCTGCCAGCATAACGCTGGTTCTAATGTCGACTGGTGTTTTCCAATCGATTATCAAACATACGGAAAGCATCCAAAAGGCGGAAATGCCGATGAAACAGGAAGAAGTAAAAGTAGGCTTTGTTAACAAGACATTTTCTTGGCTCGATACATTTGATGGAAGTACGAAGGAGGAAAAGAAAAAATGAAAAACCCGATCGTCGCATTTATTTTAGCTTTCTTTCCAGGAGGTGGATTATTTTATATCGGTAAGCGGATAAGAGGCTCTTTATACGGTGCTGCCGTTTTCGGACTTGCTGTATTTTCCATATTACTGCTAAGCATGTCAGGATATATGGATGAAATTGTTATCGTGCTTGTTTTTATAGGGCTTCTAATTTATTGCATCAGCATTCTGGATACTTTTATAACCACAAGCAGGTATTTTAAAAGACAAGTACTGCCAGGTGGTCAGGAAGACAAAACAGTGCTTGTAAATACAATTGAATCACAGCGCTTCTATACCATAGTCCTATCCTTTATCCCTGGTTTAGGACATATACAATTAGGCTTGATGTACCGCGGTATAACACTGTTATCCACCTTTTTGGGGTTAATTATCATGGTTTTATTTGTGTCATTCCTAACTGGAGCAGGAGAGTTCCTGCTGTTTCTGGCTATACTTCCGGTTATTTGGGTATATGGATTTTTTGATGTTATGCAGCAGTTTGTTAAAAAACAAAATGGCGAGGAGCTTGTTGACCAGACCATATTCCAAGACTTTGAACAAAATCGAGAAGACGGGAAAAAAAGCAAAATCATTGCCACATTCCTTTCCATTTTTCCAGGGGCAGGTCATTTATACTTAGGCTTGCAGCAAAGAGGTCTGCAATTAATGGCTGCCTTCCTATTTGCAATCTTCTTAATCAATGAGCTTTACTTAGGAATTTTCTTGTTTTTAATACCGATTATATGGTTTTACAGCTTTTTCGATGGACTTCAGAAAGCTTCGAGAATAGGCGAAGCGGAGCTGGAGGATACACCAGTGATAGCTTATTTAACAAACTATCAAAAATGGGTCGGAATTGGCCTTCTCCTTGTGGGCTTCTACTATATGACAGTCAATATACTGCTTCCAGTCTTTTCAACAAGACTGCAGCTGTTACTTGGCATTGACTTGCAATTTTTGTTCTATCATTACTTCCAAACAGGTGTTGTCTGCATCGTCCTTATTTTCGGCGGTTTGCGAGTGCTTGCTGGCAATAAGAATAAGATAAAGACAGATAATAGACAGTAAAATCTGTCTTAATTAAGGGAGGAGAAATACGGAATGAGGACTTGGAGAGTAGGAACATTTTCGATGGGATTATCACTATTGCTTCTTGGTGTATTCCTGTTACTATCGCAAATTTTAGAGTGGGATATTACAACTGCTTTAAAGCTTTGGTGGCCAGTTATTCTTGTAGTTCTTGGTTTAGAAATACTGCTGTACCTATTTCTAAGCAAGCAGGAGAAACCTTATCTGAATTTTGACATATTTAGTATTCTTATCGTCGGCATATTGGGTACAGCCGGAATTATAATGGTGTTTCTTCAGACTTCAGGCTTCATTGACTTGATTCAGGATGAAATTAAGAAGGAAGAAAGAACGCTGGACCTTCCTGCATATGAACAGAATATCAGCAATGATATCAATAGAGTTGTTGTGGAAGGAGACGGAATAGGGCAACTTAAAGTAGATGGTACGAATGACAGAAACGTCTCCTTGTTTGGTACATACAGACAGGATAGTTCATTAGATAAAATAGCTAAACTGGAGGATTATGTCACCACTTCACATAAAGGAGATACACTGTATATAAGGGTGAAAGAGCGACCGTATCAAACATCGACGTTCTACTCTGATTATTCCAATATGGATGCTACCTTGCTTGTGCCTACAGATGTTCAATTAGAAATTACTAATCTTAAAAGCAACCTATCCATTAATCCACGCGGATTGAAAAGCGATTGGAAAGTGTCTGGTGCTGGTGAGCTTGATATAGATATACAAGAGACGAACGATGTAATGGTTTCTGTGGAGAATACTCAGGTGGAAAATGGAGAGAATCAGAATTGGAGCTTTGTGAAGGAAGCGGAAGACACTGATGAGTATGAATCAACAGAAGACGATACTACTTATAATGGCAATTATAAAAAGGGAAAAGCCGACCATCATATCTATGTTTTTAATAGTGCGCTGTTACAGCTGAACGATAAAAAGTAAGTATTAATCAAACGTTTGTTTAATTTTTATAGATGCCTATTGGGGTTGGGATATTAGTTATTTGGGTATAATTGATAGCAGAATTCTAAATTTTTTTTACAAAGCAGTTGGTAGTATACTAAATATTGCCTAAAGAAGTGGTTTTCGTATATGATGTTAGATGATAGAAAACAAGCCATGAAATTATGAAATAGGATGATGGGTATGAAAAGGGCAAGAATTATATATAATCCAACATCAGGCCGGGAAGCTTTTAAAAAGCATTTACCGGAGGTGCTGAAAAAACTTGAGAATGCAGGGTATGAAACATCCTGTCATGCTACGACAGGGCCAGAGGATGCCACAAAGGCTGCGAGGATTGCAATTGAAAGAAGATATGATCTTGTTGTTGCAGCTGGCGGAGACGGCACAATTAATGAAGTAGTTAATGGACTAGCAGAACAGGACTACCGGCCAAAGCTTGGAATTATCCCAGTGGGTACAACTAATGACTTCGCAAGAGCCTTGCATATCCCGCGAGACATTGAAGCTGCCGCGGATATAATTGCTAAAGGCGACACAATCCCTGTCGATATTGGACGGATAAATGAAGACAAATACTTTATCAATATTGGCGGCGGAGGCAATTTGACTGAGCTTTCGTATGAAGTGCCGAGCAAGTTGAAAACAATGCTTGGACAGCTGGCGTATTATTTGAAAGGTATGGAAAAGCTGCCTTTTATTAAAGCTACTAAAGTAAAGATAGAATATGACGGAAAGCTATTCGAAGGGGAAGTCATGCTGTTTTTAATTGGTCTGACAAACTCTGTCGGCGGATTTGAAAAGCTTGCTCCAGGTGCTTCGATCAATGATGGTCTATTTTCCTTGCTTATCCTAAAAAAAGCCAATCTAGCAGACTTTATCCGTATTGCCACATTGGCGCTTCGCGGAGAGCATATTAATGATCCGAATGTTATTTATGTAGGTGCAAACCGTATTAAGATAACATCTGAAGAGAAGGTACAGCTGAACCTCGATGGTGAGTTCGGTGGGGTGCTTCCAGCAGAATTTGTTAATTTATACAGACATTTTGAGGTGTTTGTTCCAATTGACCAAATCCGCGATGAAGATCGCCCTAAAGAAGAGACACTAACAGCAGAGTAAAGATATAGAGTGAGTGCGGACTCACTCTATCCACCACTCCAAATCCCCAAAAAAGCCCCTTATTTCCATTGTTTTCAAACTTTAAAAAAACCAACAGGATTATAGATAACAGGAAAAGTATGATACAATTTTGTTCGGTATACTTTTCAAAAATAGATAACATGTAGCAAAGGAAGTAGACAATGAGCAGAACATTGCCCGTTCAAAAGAACGATATATTAGATATAGTATTTGAAGATTTGACACATGAAGGTTCTGGCGTAGCGAAGGTTGAAGGTTATCCACTGTTTATCCCCAATGGACTTCCAGGGGAAAAAGCGAAGGTTAAAGTCGTGAAAACTAATAAAAATTTTGGGTTTGGCCGTTTGCTTGAATTGCAGGAAAAAAGCCCATATCGAGTGGAAGCACCATGTCCAATTTATAAAGAATGCGGAGGCTGTCAGCTTCAGCATCTTAACTATGAAGGTCAGCTCCTTGTAAAGCATAAGCATGTTCAGGATGTCCTTGAAAGAATCGGAAAAATCGATGCTGTAGTTCACCCGACAATCGGAATGAAAGAGCCATGGCGTTATCGCAACAAGGCTCAGGTGCCAATTGGAGAGCAGGAGGGCGGTCTGATAGGAGGTTTCTATCAACAGCGCAGCCACCAAATTATTAATATGGAAGCCTGCCTTATACAACAAGAAGAAAATGATGATGTCGTAAGAAAAGTAAAAGAGATCTGTCAAAAGTACGGAGTAAAGGCATACAATGAGGAGCGCCATAAAGGAGAGCTTCGTCATATCATGGTTCGCCGTGGTTTAGTTACAGGTGAAATGATGATTGTGCTTATTACGAGAACAAACGAAATTACAAACAAAAATAAAGTTGTGGATGAAATTGCAACAGAGATTTCCGGTTTAAAATCAATTATCCACAATGTGAATAACAAAAAAACAAATGTCATTATGGGCGACATAACAAATGTATTGTGGGGACAAGAAACAATTACTGATTATATTGGAGATGTGAAGTTCGCTATTTCAGCCCGCTCTTTCTATCAAGTAAATCCAGAACAGACAAAGGTTTTATATGATAAAGCACTAGAGTATGCTAATTTGCAAGGCGAAGAAAACGTTATTGATGCTTATTGTGGTATTGGCACGATTTCTCTGTTCCTCGCGAAAAAAGCAAAAAAGGTGTTTGGAGTAGAAATTGTTCCACAAGCAATCGAAGACGCTGGCAAAAATGCACTCCTAAATGATATCCACAATGTGGATTTTGCTGTCGGTAAAGCAGAAGAAGTTATCCCCAACTGGTATAAAGAAGGAAACACAGCAGATGTTCTAGTTGTTGATCCGCCAAGAAAAGGCTGTGATGAAGCCCTATTACAAACAATCATTGACATGAAGCCAAAAAAAGTCGTGTATGTTTCCTGCAACCCAGCAACATTAGCAAGAGACCTGCGCGTTCTTGAAGACGGCGGCTACAAAACACTTGAAGTACAGCCTGTGGATATGTTCCCGCAGACAATGCATGTTGAGGCTGTAGCTCAGTTGGTATTAACAGTGTAATATTAATTCTTGGAAAAATTCTGGACTTCCCTAAAGGAATCCAGAATTTTTTGTTTTAATGATAGCTAGAAAAGACAATAAATCGCTTTCTGTAAACCTTGAATATTTGTTTATACAGAAAGACCTTGTGGATAAGACCTGAAAGTATTAACATTTGTTATTAATAAACCTCATAATGTTGATAACTATTGATGAAACTCCTAATTATTCAGTGAATATCCACATTAACTGGTACAACTACATGAATATCGTAAATACTCTAGATAATTTGATTCAAAGCGTAATATCACTTAACGCTGCTAAATCATATGCTGTATTTTTGGATGGTGTCTATGTAAAGAGGCTATTTAATAAAGAAGTAAGCTTTTAAACTTTCGTGTTTAAAGGCTAGATGTTAGCATCTTAGTTTATAGAATAATGGTTTACATAGTAATAGAAGAAAACAATATCTTCTGAAACAGATATTGTTTTTTTCTGTCGAAATATCCTTTTCTTTTGCCAAATTATTGAATTATAAAAATGTAAGCGGTATAATTATTTTATGGAACAACGTACCACGATGTGGAACGTTTGTTAGGTTGTTGAAAGGAGGCTACTTGTTTTTTTGTTTTTTCTAAATATGTAAGCGTATTCTTCATTGGATTAGTGAACGCCATCATGGCCAGGGCAAGTTTTTTCTATTAATTATCGTTAGTTGTTTCTAAGAGCATGAAGAACTGGATGATGCGTTGAAGAGCAGGTCTTTGACACGCGGCATAATTCAATTACTACATATCAGATGCAGCGTCTTTTTCAATTGCTTAAATTACCTAAATGGGAAGGTAAGGATGCTAATATGAAAATCATGAAGTCGATTGAGCGAATACCAGGAGGCCTTATGCTGGTTCCGCTGTTTGTAGGAGCTATTATTCATACGTTTGCACCAAAATCTGGAGAGTATTTCGGCTCGTTTACGAATGGGCTGATGACAGGTACAATCCCAATTCTTGCTGTCTGGTTTTTCTGCATGGGTGCAGGAATTAATTTGAAATCGACAGGAGTTGTTTTGCGGAAATCGGGAACGCTGCTGGTGACAAAGATTGGGGTTGCATGGATTGTTGCCCTTGTGGCAGGAGCATTTTTGCCAGAGGGTGGAGTACAGACAGGCTTTTTCGCCGGATTTTCGATTTTGACACTTGTTGCGGCGATGGATATGACGAACGGTGGTTTGTATGCGTCCATGATGCAGCAATACGGAACAAAGGAGGAGGCCGGTGCATTTGTATTGATGTCGCTTGAGTCAGGTCCGCTTGTGACGATGCTTATTCTTGGCTCAACTGGGATTGCGTTTGAGCCACAGGCATTTGTAGGAGCAGTGCTTCCATTTTTAGTCGGTTTTATTTTAGGAAATCTTGATTCTGATTTTAGAAGTTTTTTCAGCAAGGCTACACATACAATGATTCCATTCTTCGGATTTGCATTAGGAAATACGATTGATCTCGGCGTAATTGTAAAAACAGGCTTCGCCGGCGTCTTGCTTGGTATTCTCGTTATTATAGTTACAGGCATTCCATTAATGCTCGCAGACAAGTTTATTGGTGGAGGAAACGGAACAGCTGGGATTGCGGCTTCAAGTACTGCTGGGGCTGCTGTTGCCAATCCAATGATTATTGCAAGTATGAAGCCGGAATTTATGCCAATTGCCCAGTCTGCAACAGCATTGGTAGCAGCATCTGTCATTGTAACCTCCATTTTAGTTCCGATATTAACTGCCTTTTGGTATAAATATATGCAAAAAAAGAACAACAAGAATAGTGGAAGTGGCGTAAATACTCGTGCACTTTAAAGAGCAGATTCTTCCTATATTAATAGAAGGAGTTGATTGTTAGTATGAGCAGAATAGTTACTGTGGGAGAACCGATGGCCCTATTTGCGGCAGAGTCTGAAGGGCTTTTGGAAGAGGTAGATAGGTTTGCTCGTTTTGTGGCAGGAGCAGAAGTGAACTTTTCAATCGGGATGGCTCGTTTAGGCCATGATGTCACATATATTACGAAGCTTGGGAATGATCCCTTCGGCAAAAATATTCAAGGCTTCTTGAAGAATAATGATATTGATACGAGTTTTGTTACCTTTGACGACAAGCATGCTACAGGAATGCAATGGAAGCAAAAGGTTTCCGCAGGAGATCCAGAAGTGTTTGCTTTAAGAAAAAATTCTGCTGCTTCTACAATGGATATTCAATCAATAAGTTCATTGTCTATTGCAGACTTTCAGCATCTCCATTTGACCGGCATTCCTCCAGCATTATCAACGAGCTGCAGGGAAATGGTTTATGAATTGGCGCGTAAGGCGAAAGCGCAAGGGGTATCGATTTCATTTGATCCTAATATTAGACCTGCACTCTGGCCAGATAAAAAAGAGATGGCGGCAGTTATCAATGACATTGCCTTTTTAGCTGATATTGTCTTTCCTGGCATGGCAGAGGGAAGGCTGCTTACGGGCAGAGAAACTCCTGAAGGAATAGCTCAATTTTATCATGCTGCTGGTGTAAAAACCGTAATCATAAAGCTTGGACCAAAAGGGGCTTATACTAGTTCTGAGGATAAAAAATTCTATACAGAAGGTTTTAAGGTTCACAAAGTCATTGACACAGTTGGTGCTGGAGATGGGTTTGCTGTTGGTGTGACGAGTGCATTGTTGGAGGATCTACCGCTCGAGGAAGCTGTTAGAAGAGGAACAGCAATCGGCGCTCTTGCAGTCATGGCTCCAGGTGACAATGATGGACTCCCTGACCGAAAAGGTCTCAACGACTTTATGGAACCTAAATTAAATAGATAAATAGAAAAAGAGCAAAGTGTGCCAATGAGGCAGCTTTGCTCTTTTTCTATTTACTATTATTAGCTGATGAAGCCAAAGTGGCGGGATATGTCCGCACTATAATGCTGCATTTTTTCAACCAACACTTCATTTATTAAGTCCATTGTCACTCTTGTACTAGGACCTGAGATGCTGAAGCTTGCGATAATTCTGCCTTCATGGTTGTAAATAGGGGCAGCGATGCAGCGTAAGTCCTTTTCATTCTCGTTATTATCTAATGCATAGCCTTGTTGCTCCACCTTATCTATTTCCTCGCGTAATTCTTCCTTTGATGAGATGGTAGCAGCTGTTTTGCTGACAAATTCCATTTTGGAGAGCGATTCTTCTAAAGCTTCGGGATCGAGCCCTGATAATAGTACTTTTCCAACAGCTGTACAGTACATTGGTGCTCTGCTGCCAACACGGGAGAACATGCGAATCGTTTGTGTGCTTTCTATCTTGTCCACATAAAGGACTTCTTCTCGGTCTTGTGTGCATAAATGAATGGTTTCATTGACTTCCTTACATAATTTGGTCAGAAACGGTTTTGCTGTATGAACAAGTGTATTGCTGTTCAAAAAATTTCTTGCAAGGAAAAGTGTCTGTAATCCAAGCTTATATTTGTCTGTATCCATGTCCTTTTCGACATAGTTCATGTTAGTTAATGTTGCCAAAAGTCTGTGTACGGTGCTTTTGGAGAGGCCAACCTGCTCGGACAGGCGGGCGATTTGCAGGCCATCTGGATATTCAGAAAGCTTGTTTAATATCGTTAATGCTCTTTCCAGTGATTGAACGTTTGACATAGTATTATACCTCTTCATCTAAATGAGAATAGGACCTTTTCTTCTATATTACGTCACAAGCAATCTTTTGTAAATTAACGGATTTTTGGTGAATTAATGGGGGATGTCCATAAATATTGGGACTTGATAACTATAATAATGGGATAGTAACCATTTTTTCGACAATTATTCACAAAAAACTAGCATTTACAAAACCTTTACAATTGATTCAAACAACATTAATAGTTTTCCCTTATTCTAATTCTTGTAGGACAAAACACCAACATATCCTTAGGGGGAATTAAAGAAATGAAAAGTTTGAAAAAGCTAAGCCTGCTTCTGCTTGTTGCAGCACTTATGGCATTCATCGCTGCATGCGGAGGAAATGACAACACAAGTGGAGATAACAATGAAGATAATGGTTCAGAAGAAAAACTATCAGGCACTTTGACAGTTTCTGGTTCATCTGCAATGCAACCATTAGTAGCTGCTGCTGCTGAAGAGTTTATGGCTGAAAATCCAGAAGTTGATATCCAAGTGAACGCTGGTGGTTCTGGTACAGGCTTATCACAAGTTTCTGAAGGTTCCGTAGATATTGGAAACTCTGATGTTTTTGCTGAAGAAAAAGAAGGAATTCCTGCTGATGAGCTAGTTGACCACAAAGTTGCTGTAGTAGGCATGACAGCTGCTGTTAACCCATCTGCTGGAGTTAAAGATATATCTAAAGAAGATTTGATTAAAGTATTTACAGGCAAAATCACTAACTGGAAAGACCTTGGTGGTGCTGACCAAAAAATTACATTAGTTAACCGTCCAGATTCTTCTGGTACTCGTGCAACTTTCAATAAATATGCATTAGATGGCGCTACACCTGCTGAAGGCGTTACGGAGGATTCTTCAAACACAGTTAAGAAAATCATCTCTGAAACTGAAGGAGCTGTAGGTTACCTTGCACTTTCTTACTTCACTGATGACACTGTAACACCACTTGCAATTGACGGTGTAGAAGCTACTGATGAAAAAGTAAAAACTGGAGAATTCCCAGTTTGGGCTTACCAACATGCTTACACTAAAGGTGAGCCAAATGAACTTGCTAAAGCATTCCTTGACTACATGGCTGCTGATGAGCAAAAACAATTGATCGAAGACCAAGGATATATTCCTGGCAGCGAAATGAAAGTAGAGCGTGACGCTGAAGGAAATCAAAAATAAACGAATTAGGTAAGGGGCAATGCCGACCTGGCGTTGCCTCATTACCAATTAATGACGTAAATTAGGGGTGCTTCAAAAATTATGGAAAAATCATCACTTCCTGTTAGAGAGAGATTAATCAAATCTAATAAAACAAGGCTTAATGGTGAGGTACGGGGTAAAGTTTTAGTAACATTATGTGCAATTATCATGATTTCTGCTACTATTGCAATCACAATTTTCCTAAGTACAAAAGGTTTACAGTCTTTCATTAAAAACGGTGTAAGTCCGATTGAGTTCTTAACCAGTACGAATTGGAATCCTACTGATCCAGAAAGCCCAATGTATGGGGCACTGCCTTTTATCTTTGGTTCTTTTGCGGTAACAATGCTTGCCGCACTAGTTGCAGCACCACTTGGAATTGGAGGAGCTATTTTCATGACTGAAATTGCTCCATCATGGGGGAAGAAAATACTTCAACCAGTAATTGAGTTGCTTGTTGGTATTCCTTCCGTTGTTTATGGATTCATAGGGCTTACAGTATTAGTGCCTTTTATCAGGGAGCATGTAGGCGGACTTGGTTTCAGTTTATTATCTGGAACAATCGTCTTAGCAATCATGATCCTGCCGACAGTTACGACAATTGCAACAGATGCAATGGCGACATTGCCTAAATCATTGCGTGAAGGATCTTATGCACTTGGTGCTACGAGATGGCAAACAATCAGGAAAGTACTTGTTCCTGCTGCCCTTCCTTCATTGTTAACTGCAATCGTTTTAGGTATGGCAAGAGCGTTCGGGGAAGCATTAGCGGTTCAAATGGTTATCGGTAACACGAGAATTATCCCTGGAAGCATTTTAGATCCAGCCGGAACATTGACAACTATCATCACATTAAATATGGGTCATACAACATATGGAAGTGTTGAAAACAATACACTATGGTCAATGGGGCTAATCTTGTTAATTATGTCATTCGCATTTATCTTGCTAATCCGTTATCTGTCATCTAGGAGGAAAGTATAATGAACAGCAGAGTAGCAGATCGTATCGCAACCAGTGTGTTTGTTGCGATAGCAATCGTTATTGTATCCGTACTTGTCGGATTATTTTCATATATTTTGTTTAATGGCGTAAGCCACATATCTCTTGATTTCTTAACTAATCCATCTAGTAATGTCCGTGCAGGCGGTGGAATTAGAGATCAATTGTTCAATTCATTTTATATTTTGTTTATCACAATGATTATTACTGTTCCACTTGGAGTGGGCGGCGGAATTTACATGGCTGAGTATGCAAAGCCTGGGAAAGTGACAAACACGATTCGTACTTGTATCGAGGTACTTGCATCACTTCCTTCTATTGTTATTGGTATGTTTGGTCTATTAATGTTCGTTAACCTAACAGGATGGGGCTATTCAATCCTTGGCGGTGCATTGGCATTAACAGTGTTTAACTTGCCTGTTATGGTGCGTGTCAGTGAAGATGCACTTCGTTCAGTGCCACGTGACCAGAAAGAAGCTAGTCTTGCATTAGGAATTACACATTGGCATACAATTAAAACGATTCTTTTACCAACAGCATTTCCATCAATTTTAACAGGTGCAATTCTTGCTTCTGGAAGGGTGTTCGGGGAAGCGGCTGCGCTATTATTTACATCTGGATTGTCAACACCAAGACTGGATTATGCAAACTGGAATCCATTCGTTGAAAACTCACCATTAAATATATTTAGACCTGCAGAAACTTTAGCTGTTCATATTTGGTCTGTTAACACACAAGGGCTTATTCCGGATGTTGAGGATATCGCAAACGGTGCCTCCGCAGTATTGATTTTGTCTGTGCTGATTTTCAATCTAGGTGCGCGTTTAATTGGAGGTTTAATCCATCGTAAACTTACAGCATCTAAATAACTAGGTAAGGATGATGAAAATGAATACAAGTACATTGCCAAGAACTGCCGTCCTTAACAGAGAACAGATTTCTGAAACGTCAGTTACAAATAAAGATTTAATCCTTCAAGTGAAGGACTTAGACATATATTACGGAGAAAAACGAGCAGTTAATACCATTTCAATGGATATCGAGAAAAATTCAATCACTGCATTAATTGGACCGTCTGGCTGTGGTAAGTCAACTTTCCTTCGCAGTATTAATCGAATGAATGACCTTATTCCTGGAGCTAAAGCAAAAGGAGAGATTCTGTATGAAGGCTTGAATATCCTTGGTGATAACATTGATGTTGTTGCATTAAGAAAAGAGATTGGCATGGTGTTCCAAAAGCCAAATCCTTTTCCTAAATCAATCTATGAAAATATTGCGCATGCATTGAAGTTTGCGGGGATAAAGAAAAAAAGTGAGTTGGAAGTCCTTGTAGAAGAGAGCTTAACGAAAGCAGCACTTTGGGATGAAGTAAAAGACAGACTTCATAAATCTGCTTTGTCATTATCTGGTGGACAGCAACAAAGACTTTGCATTGCCCGTACAATTGCAATGAAGCCTTCACTTATGCTTCTTGATGAGCCTTCATCTGCTCTTGACCCGATTTCAAATGCCAAGGTCGAAGAGTTAATTGTGGAATTGAAGAAGGAATATTCTATTTTAATTGTTACACATAACATGGGTCAGGCTTCAAGAATTTCGGATAAGACTGCCTTCTTCTTGAGCGGAGATTTAATTGAGTTTGATGCGACAGAGAAAATTTTTACAAACCCATCTGTTAAAAAGACAGAAGAGTATATTTCCGGCAGATTTGGATAAGGGGGGACTATCATGTCAACAGCAGTTACGCACGCGCCTGTATTTGAAATAAATGATTTAAACCTTTGGTATGGAGATCACCATGCCTTGAAAAATATCAATTTCCCGATTAACCGCAATGAAGTTACGGCTATTATCGGTCCATCCGGCTGTGGTAAATCGACTTTTATTAAAACTTTAAACTTGATGATTAATATGGTGCCAAACGTTAAGATGTCTGGTGAAATTAACTATAAAAGCAAAAACATTATTAACAAAAAAATGGATCTTGTTGATTTGCGCAAAAATGTCGGCATGGTTTTCCAAAAGGGAAATCCATTTCCGCAAACAATCTTTGAAAATATAACATATGGGCCGAGAATTCATGGCGAAAAACGAAAAAAGGTGCTTGAAGAGATTGTAGAAAAATCACTTCGTGACGTTGCACTTTGGGATGAGGTAAAGGATCGTCTGCATACTCCGGCGATGGGACTTTCAGGTGGGCAGCAGCAGCGTCTTTGCATCGCAAGAGCGCTTGCGACAAAGCCTGATGTGCTTTTAATGGATGAACCTACATCTGCTCTTGACCCAATTTCAACATTGAAAATTGAAGAGCTGATGCTTGAATTGAAGGAGAAATATACAATTGTTGTCGTGACACATAATATGCAACAGGCAGCACGTGTTTCAGACAAGACAGCCTTTTTCTTAATGGGAGAGCTAGTGGAGATTGACGAAACATCTAAAATTTTCTCAAGACCGGCTGACCAAAGAACAGAAGATTATATTTCCGGACGATTTGGATGATTGGGGTGCAGGGATGAACACTAGGACGAATTTTGACAGTAATCTTAAAGAATTAAAACAAAGTCTTTTAGATATGGCGGAAGAAGCAGAATATGCCATCAAAAAAGCAATGGTTTCCTTAGTTAGCCAAGATTTGCAGAAGGCTGAGGAAGTAATTGAAGGAGACAACAAAATTGACGAAATGGAAAATAAGATTAACGATCAGGCAATTTTGTTAATCGCAAAAGAATCCCCAGTAGCAACAGATTTAAGAAAAATAATCGTAGCTCTCAAAATTTCGTCTGAAGTGGAACGGATTGCCGATATGGCTGTTAACATTGCTAAATCCACCATTCATATTGGCAGTGAACCGCATATTAAGGATATAGTGGAAATACCGCTTATGATGGAGAAGGCACTAAATATGCTAAGGGAATCTTTAACAGCCTTCTATACGGAGGATACGGTTATAGCAAAAGCAAGTGCTGAAAAGGATGATGAGATTGATGCAATGTATGGCCGTCTTATTCAGGAACTTATGGGTTATATCCGTGAGCACCCAAGTGAAACAAAGCAGGTAACACAGCTTGCCTTCGTCTGCAGATACATCGAACGAATCGGCGACCATGTTACGAATATTGCCGAAAATGTTATCTATTTAGTAACTGGAAAAAGATACGATTTGAACACATAATCAGCAGATTTATCTGCTGGTTTTTTTATTGTTATATTTTTGTAAAATTTCCGTAAATTTGTAGATATAACTTCTTAAATCCTTCATATTGGTAATTAGGTATATTGTCTTATTTATCTTTTTTTGCAGGAGGAAAGTCATGTCTGGGAAATGGAAATTCAAGCTGAAGCCAAGGACATTCAATATTGTTAAAAAGAAGGCAAAGAGTAAGAATCGGGAGAAAACCTCATTTAGATGGAAGGATATGCAAGTTAGGTCAAAGCTCTATTTACTGTTTGGTTTTAACACTGTTCTGTTTTTCGCTACAACAATAGTTGTAATTATATTGCTCAATATGTTCTGGTCAAAAACAATCGATATAAAAAATCAGGGAGAAAAGGCTGCGGCAATTGAGGAAATAGGCTCTCTTATACGAGCAAAGGATATCCGTATTGCGGACTATATCACCTTTTTAAAAGATGAGGACATTAAAAGCTATCGACAGCTGCGAAACGAACTAAATGAGTCGCTAGATAGCTTAAATGGGACAATTGCAGATAAAGAGCAAAAACAGCTGATTAATAAAATAGAAGAGAATAATGAAAAGATAGATGATTTGTTTATTCGGACTGTGGCTCCGGCGGTTGTAAGACTAGATGAAAAGATTTACACGGACGCAAGGATGGAAATCGCACAGCTTAGAGAGGATAATGCAGCGATACTTGCGGACTTAGTTAACTATGTAGAGTCAGACCGTAATAATACGATGCAGAACATGGAACAGAGCATGACGTTCTTTGTTTGGCTCATAATAGCAGCTGCAGCGATGTCTGCTATCTTCAGTGGAGTCTTTGTTTACTTTGTCTCCCGTTCTTTAAAAAACAACCTAGAAAGGGTTGTGCAAAGAGCTAGCAGAGTAGCGCAAGGAGACTTGTTGGAGGAAGAATCTCTTTATGATGGCAAGGATGAGATTGGCCAGCTGGAAACAGCAATTAATGGCATGATTTACAGTCTGAGGAGTATGGTGAACAGTATTGGGAACGCTGCTGTTTCTGTTAATAACAACAGCGAGGAGCTCGCTCACAGCTCATCAAATGTTAAGCATACAAGTCAGCAGATATCTGAAACGATGGCAGCTTTATCCGCGAGTGCAGAACAGCAGGGAGAGGGTACAAGCCAGCTGATTGCCGCATACAAGTCCTTTAACAGACAGCTTGGAGTTGCCGCAGATAATGGAGCAATGGTGAAGGATAGCTCTGAAAAGGTTCTCTCTGTAACATTGAAAGGGCATAATTCGATGAAAGAGTCGATTACTCAAACTAATATTGTATACGAGATGATACGAGACACATATGAAGAAGTGCTAGGAATGGAAGAGAAAACAAGAAATATTCATACACTAGTTGAGTCAATAAAAGGGATTGCCGCACAAACAAACCTGCTGGCATTAAATGCTGCAATTGAAGCAGCAAGAGCAGGTGAAGCAGGCAAAGGCTTTGCAGTAGTGGCAAATGAAGTGAGAAATCTTGCTAATCAAGTGGAAACATCATTGGTGGAAATCAACAGTACAGTAACAGCGGTGCAAAATGTTTCAGAAGCAGTATCCCGCTCTCTAAAGAACGGTTTTCAAGAGTTAGAGAATGGCTCCGTTAAAATCAAGCAAACTGGAGAGGGCTTTGAAACAATAAAGACGGAAGTGGAAGACATGGTTTGTAACATTGCTGTAATATCAAATACACTTGCACAACTTATGGCTGGCAGTTTGGAGATTAAAGCAGGTGTAGAAGTGGCAGCAGAGGCTTCACAAACTTTTGCCGCAGGTGCTGTTTCGTCGTCCGGATCCTTGCAGGAGCAGGACGGAGAGCTAGAACATATCTTTGCTAGAACAAAGGAAATGCTTTCAGAAGCAAATAATTTATCAGCACTTGTGAAGAATTTTAAGATGTAATAAAAAAAGCTGTTTGGTAAATGATAGAATTTTTAATAGAAATAAAACACATTACTAGTAAAACATTCCAGCGTGTAAGCGTTTTTTAAAGGAATTGACTCGTTAATTTAATAGAATTGTAATTTAACAGCCCCTTTCATGTGTTATAACTTAATGGAAAGGGGTTTTAAGATGAGTCTGATTAAAAAAATGATGGTTTTATCATTAATATGTGCTTCTTTTTTTTCTACTTCATTGATGGCACATGCAGAAACGAGTCAAGAAACACTTACAAATGGTAAAAGCAAACTAGAAGAAAACGATAGATTGCTCGATGAAAAAGAGCAAGAACAGCAGCAAGCATCGAAAGAGCTTAAAGCTGTGCAGGATGAGCTTGAGTCTACAGAAGGCCAATTAGAGGCTAGTAAAAAAGAAATCTCATCCATCGAAGGTAAAATAGAAGAGACAAAACTTCTGATAGAAGAGAAAAAAGATCAGATTGTTGAGTTAGAAGATAAAGTGCTAGAACGTAAGGATGTCATGAAGGATAGATTGGTAGCCTTACAAAATACAGATAAAACAAACATAATTATGGAAGTTATACTTAATGCTCAAGATTTATCAGATTTCATTGATCGTGCAGCAGCTGTATCAGCTTTCTATAATGGCGATAAAGACCTTCTGGAACAGCAGCAGCAGGATCTAGAGACTATTGAGGCAGAAAAGAAGGATGTTGACGATAAAGAGGCAGAGCTTCAGCAAAGCTATGAATCATTAGCTGAAAATCAATCTGCTCTTGAAGCGAACCTGGAAAAAAGACAGGCCGCTGTATCTGAAGCAAATAATAAGTACAAAAGCATCTCAAAGGAAATTAAGATAGCAGAGTCAGAAAAGGCAGCTATTCAAGCAGAATTGAAGGATGCAGAGGAAAGCATCAAGAAACAGCAGGAAGAGGCAGCAGCACGTAAAAAGGTAATTGTGCAGCAGCAAACAGCAGTATCTGCTGAAACGACTGAGGCACCCAAATCTTCTTCATCATCTAAAGGTAAGAGTAATTCAAGCTCAAGCTCAAATTCAAATAAGAATTCAAGCTCTAAAAAGGAAAGCAGCAGTTCAGAGACAATTTATGTATCTGCAACAGCATACAGCCATGAAAGCACAAAGTCTGATTATACAGCCCTTGGTTATAATATCAAAAAGAATGCGAACATGAAGCTGATTGCAGTTGATCCTTCAGTTATCCCATTAGGCAGCAAAGTTTGGGTAGAAGGCTATGGTGAGGCAATCGCTGGCGATACAGGCGGTGCTATTAAAGGCCATAAAATTGACGTTCTGATGCCTAATAACGGCAAAGCAAAAGCTTGGGGACGCAAGACAGTTAAAGTGAAAATACTTGATTAATAATGATATGGTGCAAAGCAACTGAGCTTTGCACCTTTTTTGATTTTGTATGAAATATCAGAATATTTGAGAATAATTCTCATACTGGAAGGAATCATGCTATAATTACTTCTGGCAAATGTGCCAGAAAAAATTGAAGGAGCTACATATGAAAAAATTAATGTTATTCATTTTGTTCAGTGTCCTGTGCCTTGCAGGATGCGCCAGCAATGCAGATAAAGAAGAACCGAAAGAGAAAAAGGAACAAACGCTTAAAGTGGCTTCCTTAATCCCTCCTATGACGGATATTTTAGAAATAGTGAAGCCTTTGATGAAGGAGGAAGGCATTAATTTAGAGATTGTTGTTCTAAATGATAATGTTCAGCCGAATAATGCTTTGGCAAACAAAGAAGTGGATGCTAACTTCTTCCAGCACGTACCGTATATGGAGCAGTTCAACAAAAATTCCAATGCTGATTTAGTGGCAGTTCAGCCGATTTACCATGCTGTATATGGCGGTTATTCTCCTAAATATAAATCATTGGATGACCTTCCAGATGGAGCAACTGTGGCTATTGCGAATGATCCAACTAATATAAGCAGATCTCTTGCCCTTATGGATAAATATGGATTGATCAAGCTGGAAGATGATGCAACTAGCACAGATGCTACAGAGGCAGATATTGTTGAAAATAAACGTAACTTTAAAATTAAAAAAGTGGATTTACTTATGCTTGCCCGTGTATATGAAGATACAGATTTAACGATCATGACTCCTGCTTATGCTGAACCGTTAGGCTTGAAGCCAAACAAGGATGCTCTTTTAACAGAAGGAGTAGAGTCTGCATTCGCTATTACACTTGTAGCGCGTAAGGATAATGCTGATTCAGAAGCAATTAAGCTGCTAGCTGAAAAAATGACAGGACCAGAAGTGAAGAAATTCCTTGAGGAAGACTTTAAAGATTCTGCATTACCAGCATTTTAAGGTAAAAAAAAGATCCAGCTATTACTAGCTGGATTTCCAAAGTATATCTATTTCAAGGGGGAACTTGAAAAAGAGTAATTGTCTTAACATATACTTATTGTACCCCGCAAATATGAAGAAATTATGACAAAACTATCAACTTTTCATAACAAGTTTGTGAAGCTTTAAAGACTAAAAAAGCAGTTTCTCTCACTTAAAGAGAACACTGCTTTTTTTGTTGGTAGAGTTATTTTTTCAGTTTATTCCAAGTTTCATCAAGAGCTTTCATTGTTTCTTCTCTTGTGCTTTCTTTACCAACATATGCCTGCAGGCTAGCACCAAATTCCTGTCCAGCGCCATCTGGGTATTTCATAAACTGCCAAGTATATGTTTTGCCTTCTTGAGAGTATTTCTGAAGTTCAGCACCTAGTGGACCGATATCATCTGCACTTGCTTCAATTGTTTTGAATGCAGGTACATATTTGAAGTCTTTTACTAACATAGTTTTCGCTGTGTCAGAAGTGACCATCCAGTTTAAGAAGTCAAGAGCTGCCTCTTTATCAGCATCTGGAGCTCCATTGTGGACAACCCAGTTTGTTGGAACGTCAATCATTAATTTATCTGATTGCTCTTTATCATCGCTAAGCGGCATAGGAATAAAGCCAACTTCCAAGTTTGGATCCAATTTGTCTAGCATCGGCTGAATCCAGTTACCTTGTTGAATCATCGCTGCTTCACCTGTGGCAAATAGAGTTACTTGTGTATTATAGTCTGTTGTTAAAGGATTTTTGTTGCCGTATTTCAAAGTTACGTCTAACAAGTCAAAGTATTTGTTAAAATACTCATTTCCTTCAATTTTGGAAGTACCATCATTTAAGCCTTTAATGAAAGCATCTGCATCATCCTGATAAGCAAATGGCACGTTCAAGCCGTGATTTGCTAGTACCCACCACTCGCCATAACCGATGGAGAATGGAGTAATGCCTGCAGCTTTTAGTTTTTCTGCTGCTGCTTCTAATTCAGTGAAAGTAGTTGGAAGCTCTGTAATTCCTGCTTTTGTAAATAATTCTTTATTATAGGCAAATCCATAACCCTCTAAGTTTACTGGCTGTCCGTATACTTTACCGTCAATTGTCATCGGTACTAATGCGCTTTCATAAGCGTCCTTAACCCAAGGCTGATCAGATAGGTCCTCGAATTTATCCTTCCAAGTAAGGGCTTCTTGGTAGCCGCCATTGCCGAAGATATCTGGAGCTTTATTGGAAGCGAATTTTGCTTTTAGTGCAGCTGAGCCGTCAGCGCCGCCTCCGACAGATTCAATGTTGAAAGAAACGTCAGGATGCTCTTTTGTATATGCATCTGTAAGTGCTTTTAATTGGTCAGCAATTTCAACCTTGCCGTTGAATATATCAACAACAACCTTGCCGTCCTTGCTGCCGGAATTATCAGAAGCCGTTTCGTTGGAACATGCAGTTGCAAGTAAAAGTGTCGCAGACAAAACACCTGCTGCTAATGAAAATTTTTTGAATTTAAAACCCATTGGTTTCCCCTCCTGAATTAGGAAAAAATTTTTATATGGATCTCCATCCTTTTAAGAAAGGATGGAGGTAGATCCCGTTAAGTACGTTACTTGATAGAGCCGCTTGTAATCCCCTTGATGATGTGTTTTTGCATCGCAAAGAAGAAAATTAATAATGGGATGATACCGAGCATCAATGCTGCAAGTGCTAAATCCCATTGCTTCGTATATTGACCGAAGAAGAAGAAGGTTGCCAAAGGAATCGTTCTTAAATCTGGATTTTGTAAGACTAGGGATGGAAGCAGATAGTCATTCCAGATCCAAAGGCTGTTTAAGATAACGATTGTCACAGTTATCGGCTTAAGAAGCGGGAAGACAATGCGCCAGAACAAGCCGAATCGTGAACATCCATCAATGATGGCTGCCTCTTCCAATTCTACCGGTATTCCTTTAATAAATCCGTGATACAAGAAGATAGTCATACCAGACCCAAACCCTAAATACATGATAACAAGTCCCCAGATGCTGTTAAGCAGATTAAGGCTTCCTGCTGTCTTGATTAAAGGAATCATGATTGATTGGAATGGAATAATCATTGCCGCAACAAAGGACATAAAGATAATATTAGAAATTTTCTTTTTTGTTCTGACAAGCATGTACGCAGCCATTGAACAGAAAACAACGAGAACGATATTACTTGCTATTGTGATGATTAATGAATTACCCAAAACCTTCAAGTAATCTAGTTTTTCAAATGCACTAACATAGTTTTGAAATTGAAGTGCCTTAGGCAATGCAGATGTATTCGTCAAAATTTCCGCAAATGGCTTTAAGGAATTTGAAATTACATAATAAAATGGCACTAAAAAGACAAGTCCGATTAATATCGCAAATATTTCTAGAATAAAGGTTCTTCCATTATATTTGTTGCCCATTAGGATTCAACCTCCTTCTTCTTAGAAAGTGTTACTTGAAGGACAGAGATTGTTGCCACAACAAGGAAGAATATTAAAGCTTTTGCTTCACCGATACCATAGCGGTTATTGACAAAGGCTTCTGTATAAATGTTAAGCGCTAACATTTCAGTTGACTTAAATGGTCCACCGTTTGTTAGGGAAAGGTTAGCATCAAAGATCTTGAAGGAAGATGCTGTTGTTAAGAACAAGCAAATTGTTACAGCAGGCGCAACAAGAGGCATTGTAATATGGCGCAATATTTGCCATTTGTTTGCTCCGTCAATTTTAGCGGCTTCAATAAGCTCCTGTGGTACGTTTTGCAATGCCGCAATATAAATAATCATAATATAGCCGGCACCCTGCCAGACACTGACGATGACAATTCCCCAAAACGCTGTATTAGCATCGCCAAGCCATGCCAACTCAAAGAGTGGAATGCCTGTTAACTCTCCAAGGGAAGCAAATCCTCTAACGAAGATGAACTGCCAGATGAATCCAAGCAGCAAGCCGCCGAGAAGGTTAGGCATAAAGAAGACAGTCCGCAATATATTTCGGGTTTTCAGCATTTGTGTGACCAGAAGCGCCAGACCAAAGCCGATAAGATTCGTCAATATAATGGCGACAATCGTATACTTCGTCGTCAGTAAGAATGACTCTTGGAATTGTTTATCCTCTGTAAACAAATATTTGAAGTTATCCAGTCCAACCCATTTTATTTGTCCTGTAATACCGTTCCAATCAGTAAAAGAATAATAGATTCCTGTAAAGAATGGAACTAAAACAATAATGGTAAAGGCGAGGAAGACAGGACCCACAAATAATGTGAACAGCCCTACGTTTTTAAGCCTCTTTTTCTTGGCTGTAGTGACAGGTTTTTTTGTATTTCTATTAATTGTAACGATATTGGAACGATTCTGTTCCTGCAAATTATTTTCGTTGTTCACTTTCCGCACCTCCTGTATGTATAATGTAAGTTATAAACGAATTTTATGAAACTGCTTACATTGACGAGAAGGGTGGAAAATATTAAACTGCCTTTTTCGCTTAATGGAGTTGTTTTTTTAGAATAGTAATTTAATGAAAGTGAATATATTAATAGAAGTAATGTGATAAAAGAAAAAAAGTTGCTCATACTTGTGCAATTTGATTCGTACATATAGAAGGGAGGGGAGGTCAGGAGAGGACACCTAAGAGCTGCTGACCAAACATATGAAATGGGGAATTCGGAAGAAACTTATACTGCTGCTGATGATTGCAACAATTCTCCCTTTCGGAACGGGAATCATCATTACTTATTACTATACGATCGACTCTATTAAAGAAAGATCTGTCACAACTAACTATGACTTTATCAAAAAAGGTGAGGAAGAGCTGTCCGTCTATCTCGAGGATATTGCTCAGATGTCGTCTGTACTGTATCGCTATACTCCTTTCATGAATGTGCTTGGAAACGGCATCTCTGATGACAGTAAGGTCAATGAGGAAGAGGTAAGAAGGCTGCTCGCATATTTGTTTAATACAAGGACGGAAATAGAGCAAATGCATCTGTACATTAACAATGGTTCTGACTCTTATACAAATTATCACAGCAAAATCAGTGCCAGAGTTAAGTACAAAAATGTCTTTGACCACCCTTATTATGCTCAATTTAAGACGAACACGACAGACTATTCGTTAATTGAGGCGCCTCATGAAATATACAGCTACAACAATATTTCTGAAATACCGAATTCAGAGAAAGTGAATGTGTTAAGCTTTCATAATATCATTCGAAACATCCCTTCAGAGGATTTTCTCGGGTTTCTGTCCATTGATATCAACCTGTCAAGAATTGCGAGCATAGCGGAACGGCTATATACAGCAGAAGAGGAAGATTTGTATATTGTGGATGATCAAAGGAAAATCATTTATTCCTCATCTAAAGAGGAAATAGGTAAAGGGATGGCAGATAATTGGTTTAATAAAATAACGAAAGAGAGAGACAAGCATAGTCTGGAATGGGAGGATAAGGACTTTTCAGGTGTGATTGTATTCCAGAAGTTCTCTGTCCAAGAAAAAGACTGGTATATAGCAAAGCGGATTCCTTATGCCGTTTTATACCAGACAGCAAGAGAAACTGTTGTGATGAATAGCTTAATTGGCGTTATAGCCTTAGCAATCGTGTTATTAATTACGTCACTTGTTTCAGTTAAGGTAACAGCGCCAATTAAAGTATTGATTGCCAATATGAAAAAGGTAGAAAAAGGCCAACTGGAAGCAGATTTTGACTCATTAGGAAATGATGAAATTGGCATGCTCGGCAAACACTTTAAATCGATGATAGGGAAAATTAATTTGCTGATTGATAAAGAATATAAGCTGGAGATAGAAAACAAAGCATCACAGCTAAGGGTGCTACGGTCCCAAATTAATCCGCACTTTTTATATAACAGCCTGCAATCAATTGGAACGTTGGCATTAAAGGCAAAAGCAGCAAATGTTTATTCGCTGCTTACGTCGTTATCAAACATAATGAGGTATAGCATGAATATGCAGGAGGATATTGTTCCATTTACGATGGAAGTTAAGCATGCACAAAGCTATCTATCCTTGCAAAAGCAGCGGTTTGATGAGCGCTTTGAGTACACTATTGATATTACTCCAGGAATTGGGAGCTTGCATGTTCCGAAAATGATTCTCCAGCCAATTGTTGAGAATTGCTTCAAACATGGTTTTGCAGACCAGGACAAGCCTGAGGAAATTTCTATTCAAGCCACATTATTGAATGACTATATTGTTCTGTCTGTTAGCGATAATGGCAAGGGGGTTAACCAAAAGCAGCTTCAGGAAATCAGGCAAAAGCTTTATAGGAAGGAGGCTGTCACTGAACCTGGTCAAAGGGAATCAATCGGCCTGAAAAATATTTATGAGCGGCTGCAAATTTATTATAACAATCAGGCTGAAATGATCATAAGCGGCAAGGAAGAGCACGGGTTTATGGTAGAAATATATATTCCGAAGAAACTTAATGGGGTGCAGGAAAAATGAAGGTTTTAATCGTTGATGACGAAAAGCATGTAAGGGAAGGCATTCGGCTGCTTGCGAATTGGGAAGAAAATAATATAGAAGAGATTTATGAGGCGAGCAATGGGGAAGATGCGATACAGCTCATTGAGCGTTATAAGCCAGAATTAATTTTCTCTGATATGAAGATGCCGAAAATGGACGGAACAAAATTGCTTGAATGGATTAAGGAAAATAGACCGACAAGCAAAACGGTTGTTATCACAGGTTATGATGACTATGATTATATGCGTAAGGCGATTCATTTCAACAGCTTTGATTATCTATTAAAACCAGTTGATCCTGAAATCTTGAATAATACCCTTAAAAATGCAGTGGAAAAGTGGAATGAAGAGGAGTTAGATAGAAAAAAGAAGCTGAACTTTGACCAGCTTATTAATAAGATGAAGCCTGCATACCGGGACAGAAAACTAACCCATTTTTTAACAAGTAGATCAGTTAACGAAGAGGTTTTTCGCGAATTCCAATTCTATTTAGCAAGTGAATACAGGGTTGCTGTTATGTTCTTAACGGAAAAAACAATTGAGAATTTCAATAAGGACAGGGAATTAGCTTATTTTTCGATCCTGAATATTATAAGTGAAGCCTTAAATGAAAAAAGAGCCGGCATTGCGTTCCGCTATTTAGCGAATAAAGGAGAAATCGCTATTATCCTTTGGAATAAGGCAGAGGATGTGGACAGGCAACTGACAGAAATCTATCAAAAAATCCGCGCAACCTTTAATATTTCCTGTCCGATAGCGGTTGGCGGACCTGTAAGTGAGCTTGCAAAGCTAATGGACTCTTATGAATTGGGAAAAGAGCAGCTTTTATCTATGAATGTTCTTGAAAAACGGGAAACAAGAGTTTATATTAAACCAGTTTTGCCTAAGCTAGAGTGGAAAAGCTTAATGAAACACAACACAGCGATCAAGATGGCCATGCAAACAGGAGAAATTGGCGCATTTACAGACATTATTCAGCAAATAGAAAATGAATTTACAGAGAACGGCTTTTTATCATGGAAACAGCTATTGCATTTTGAAAAGGAATATCGGATTGTTGGAGAACGGTGGTATAAGCACTTCCAAATTCCTCTTCCGAGTGCATGGGATAGTGCCTCCAATAGAATGGATGCCTTTTTTGAACCTGAGGGCAGTTTTCTTCTTGAGGAATATAAGGCTTATATAAAAAGAGATATAGCTGTGTTTTTGAAAAAGGTGAAAAGAGCAGCTGCCAGCAAAGAGAGTAGCATTATTTATGAAATTGAAAAATATGTTATTGCAAATTTTAACAGAGACGTTAAATTGCAGGAGCTTTCAGAACAGTTTTATATTAGCAGAGAATATATTTCGCGTAAGTTCAAAAAAGAATTTCATGTCACGATTACTGACTATTTAACTAAGATAAGAGTGGAAAAGGCTAAATCCCTGCTTGTGAACAGCTCGCTGAAAATTTATGAGATTGCTAATCTGATAGGATATCAGGATGATAAGTATTTCCGGAAGCTGTTTAAGAAAACAGTTGGTGTTACCCCAAATGAATATAGAGATTCAAAGATTAGCGGATAGTTTAAAAGGTAAAAAATAGGTCTAAATTGTTTTATTTACTAATATAAGGGTAAAAGGATGTTCAATATATTCCACCCTATTTGCTCAATGTAAGCAGTTTCAATCTTGTGGGTATGCTTTAGAATATATAGGAAACATATCAAAACAGTGAACCAGCAAGGCAAGGGGTGCAAAGTAGCTCTTTGGATTTTTGAATAGATGAGGTGCGTATAGATGAACAAAAAATGGTGGAAAGAAAGTGTAGCATATCAAGTTTATCCGAGAAGCTTTATGGACAGCAATGGCGACGGAGTGGGTGACTTAAAGGGTGTCACTTCAAAGCTTGATTATCTAAAGGATCTGGGCATTGATGTCATTTGGCTTTCTCCTATGTACAAATCACCGAATGATGACAATGGATATGACATTTCTGATTATCAGGATATTATGGAAGATTTCGGTTCGATGGAGGACTTTGATGAGCTTCTTCATGAAGTGCATGCACGTGGCATGAAGCTAATTCTAGACTTGGTTATAAATCATACGAGTGATGAGCATCCATGGTTTATTGAGTCACGCTCATCGAAAGACAATCCAAAACGAGATTGGTATATATGGAGAGACGGTAAGGATGGAAAAGAGCCGAACAACTGGGAGTCTATTTTCAGCGGTTCTGCGTGGAAGTTCGATGAAGAAACAGAGCAATACTTCATGCATATATTTTCCGCAAGACAGCCCGATCTTAACTGGGAGAATGCAGAAGTGCGAGAAGCCCTTTATAACATGGTTAATTGGTGGCTTGATAAGGGAATTGACGGCTACAGAGTAGATGCCATTTCCCATATAAAAAAGGCTCCGGGGTTGCCGGATTTATACAATCCGAATCATTTGGAATATGTACCAAGCTTCCCTTATATGATGAATGTTCATGGAATTGATGAATACTTGAGCGAGTTCGCTAATAAAACAATTAAGAATTATGATATTATGACGGTCGGCGAGGCAAACGGTGTCGGTTTAGATGATGCAGATAAGTGGGTTGGTGAGGAGCAAGGTTATTTCAATATGATTTTTCAGTTTGAGTTCCTAAGTTTATGGAATAAAGACGATGAAGATAAGGTTGATATTATTGCCTTGAAAAAAGTACTCTCCAAATGGCAAAACGGTTTAGAAGGAAGAGGCTGGAATGCTTTGTTTATCGAAAACCATGATCAGCCCCGCAGGGTGTCTTCTTGGGGAAATGATAAGCGCTACTGGAAGGAAAGCTCTAAAATGCTTGCTGCCATGTATTTCCTTATGAAGGGAACGCCATTTATATATCAAGGCCAGGAAATCGGTATGACGAATGTTCAATTTCCCTCTATTGATGATTATGATGATGTTGGCATGATTAACTTCTATAAAGTTGAGTCAGAGAAGGGTGTGCCGCATGAGGACATCATGAAGGTTGTCTGGAAGCAGGGCCGTGACAATGCAAGAACACCGATGCAATGGAATAAAGAAAATATGGCTGGCTTTACAACATCGAATCATACTTGGATTGGTGTGAACCCTAATTATCTTGAGATAAATGTCGAGGATCAAGAGCAGGATTCTGATTCTATCCTTGCCTTTTATAAAGAGCTTATACGTTTGAGAAAAGGCAGTCCATTGTTTACTTATGGAAGCTATCAGCTTTTATTGGCAAACCATCCTAGATTGTTTGTCTATACAAGAACCTTAGGGAAAAGACAGGCAATTATCATTAACAATTTCAGTGATAAGCCGACGATATTTAAGGTTCCTTCCGAAATCACCTACAAATATTCAGAGCTTGCCCTTCATAATTATGACGTTAGGGATAAGAAGCTGCGAAAGCAAACGGCTCTTAAGCCATACGAAACAAGAGTATATTTCATCAGTTAGTTCCTAAGAAGGCTTAGCCAATATGGTTAAGCTTTTTTTGCTTATCAATTTATTGGAATAAGTGT
Source organism: Niallia taxi (assembly GCF_032818155.1). Classification (NCBI taxonomy): domain Bacteria; kingdom Bacillati; phylum Bacillota; class Bacilli; order Caryophanales; family Bacillaceae; genus Niallia; species Niallia taxi. The sequence goes on along the minus strand of NZ_CP102589.1, from coordinate 9,981 downwards.
ATAGTGAGTGTACAGAACAGTAAGACAAAAAAGGAGCTCTATCTATGAAGGGAAAAGATTATGATAAAATCCTGCGCATAAAGACAGAAGGAGAACAGGCTGGCTTTAATAGCTCACTTCATTATCACCGCTATGAACCGACTCCATATGAATATTTAAAAGTCTTTTTTGAGGAGTATCAGCTACAACCGGAAGACCGGCTCGTTGATTTTGGCTGTGGAAAAGGCAGAATGCAATTTTTGCTTCACCATTTATTCCAGCTCAAAAGTGTTGGTATTGAAATGAATGAAGTGTTTTATGCAGATGCAGAGAGAAATAAGCAGAGCTATTTTAGAAGCAATAAGAAGCAGGAAGACATCCAATTTTTGCTATGCAAAGCCGAAGAATATGCAATCGATCCTGCTGATACTATCTTTTATTTTTTTAATCCTTTTTCAATCAAGATTTTTACGAAGGTAATAAATAATATCTTATTTTCAACAGAGCAGTATGAGCGAAGCATTAAAATCATTTTATATTATCCATCAGATGAGTATATTTTCCTATTGGATGAACATCCCTCCTTTGTAAGAGAAACTGTATTTTCCATCCCTATTTTTCCTAAAGAATCGAGGGAGAAGTTTGCTGTTTACAGGCTTTATTAAGCAAGGAAGGTAGTCTTTGCGAATTGGAAAAAAGTACTGTATCTACATATCTTGTAGAACCAATGATTATCCTATATAGTCATATATATATAGTAAAAAGGACATGGGATTAAAGTTTGTGATGGCAATTGATAAACTACAATACTATTAATCATTAATCTGCTATAAATTGAGTAAAAGGGAGAAAAATCTATGTTTTTGTTGCCAGATAGCAGTAAGGTAGTGTATTTAGAAGGCCATTATTCTATGCCTGTTGTCGCATTATCCATTATTATTGCGTGTATTTCATCTTATACTGCTCTATCCATGAATGAGAGAATAAGATACAACAGCTTTTTTCATCACTATGTATGGCTGACCCTTGCATCGCTAACAATGGGATTTGGGATATGGTCCATGCATTTTATCGGGATGAGTGCACTAATGCTTCCTACTTCGATGAGTTACAATATAGGTTTGACAGTTATTTCCGTATTGCCTGCGATGCTTGCGTCCTTCCTGGCGTTTTATATGACAAGCTCTGGAAATCGTTCGACTAAAACGATTATAATCTCAGGAATTGTCATGGGAATAGGTATTTCTGCCATGCACTATGTAGGTATGATGGCGATGGTCATGAAGGATGTAAAGTATGTTTATCAGCTTAAATATTTTATCTTATCAGTAATCATTGCGATAACAGTATCATTTGTATCACTATTTATTTTTGCACGCTTGAACAGATATATGAGTAATCTGCTTTTAAAGCTGTTTACTTCTATTATAATGGGACTTGCTGTCGCTAGTATGCACTATACCGGAATGTATGCGGTGAAGTACTATGTGGCTGCAGATAAGTATTTAGATTACAGCATGATGCATGAGATGAATGTAGGAATTTTGATTCTAGCCGTTGCAGCAGGGACATTTGTGATTCTGCTTATTTCCGGCTTATCGGCATTGCTTGACCGCTATGTTGATTATAGGATTAATTATTTTGACCCGCTAACAAGATTGCCAAATAGAAGGCAGTTTGAAAATGTTATCCATACTGGAAATGTTTCCGGATTAGCCATTCTCCATATTCATGAGCTGGAAAAATGGAATAGTACGTATGGATTTGAATTCGGTGATGAAATTATCCGATACATTGAACAGCTAATAGTAAAGCTTAAACCGAAAACCGTCGCGGTCTATCGAATTGAAGGACATAGACTTGGGTTTATAAGTAATAGCAAGGAAGATAATAAAAAACTGGAGGAAATGGCTTTTCAGATCTCAGCAATTCTGTCATCAGCAATAAATATTAAGGACAGAATGATTATTGTTAATACTGTCTTTGCCCTTTCGTTTCTTGATAAGAAGCGGGATGAAAAGCTGCTTTATGAAAATGCCATTGCTGTCTTAAACCATCACTCTGTTCGCTATGAACATGAAGTGATACATTACAATCCGGAGATTCATATCCAGTCCTTCCAGAACACACTTGTTGCCGATGTAGAACAGGCTATGAGGGAAAATCACTTTTACCTTGTATATCAGCCAAAAGTGGAAATGGTGTCTGAGAGAATGGCAGGCTTAGAGGCCTTGTTGAGATGGAACCATCCTATTTATGGATTTTTATCGCCAGCAGTTTTTATCCCGATTCTGGAATCAGCAGACAAAATGTTTGATGTGACAGATTGGGTGATTGACAGAGTATGTCAGCAGATTGCAAGCTGGGAGAAAAATGGAGAAAAAATACAGGTGTCTGTTAATATTCCTGGTCCTTATGTGACTTCTCCAAGGCTTATGTCTTACTTGAGAGAGTCAATTGACAAATATGGATTTGAACCCGAGCTATTAGAGCTTGAGATGACGGAAACAAGTGCTGTTGAAAATATTGAAGGAGCAATTCAAGCAGTACATGCATTTAGGAACAGTGGCTTTTCAGTTGCTCTTGATGATTTTGGAACAGGAGTATCCTCGTTATCGTACCTTAAGAGACTGCCAGTTTCTACTTTGAAAATTGACAAGTCCTTTGTTGACGGCGTACCAGGTTCCCGAAAGGATTCGGAAATTATGAAGGCAATTATTGCTTTAGGGAATTCCTTGCACTTGAATATTGTTATTGAAGGTGTCGAAACAGCTCAGCAAGTGGACTATTTATATAATGTAGATGGATGTAAAGTGCTTCAAGGCTATTTCTATGCCAAGCCAATGGTTCTATCGGAGCTGGAGGAATGGCGGGAAAAATTTATAAGTGAATTAACTATCCATTAAATTTGAAAGCAATGAGTTTCTTTATTTGTTTTAAACAAAAAAGAAGCTCTTTTTTGTTTAAAAAAGAGATGCATCCAGGTGTATTCTATTGCTTACGGGTTTCTCCTTTTTTTCGGTTTTTGAATAAAAGAACAATAAAAAATCAGTGAGAAAATGCCGATTACTTCTACTAGAAATAAACCATTAAGGATTGTGCTTAACATTTTGCATCCCTCCGATATGATTGCTTCTTACATCTTTAATATATCCAATAACCATTTAGCTACTATTAATGTATTATTAAGTTAAAGTAATGAATGTATGATATTTATGAAGCTTAGTTAGATAGTAAAGCGGACGGTAGAGACTGGAATTTATGATATAGTAGACAGACGAGGAGTGAAAAATAATGTATTTAACAATAGAAGAAACAGCTGAATATTTATCTGTATCTGTGTCATATGTGGAAAATTTAGTGCTGCAGGGTAAAGTTAGGGTATTGCATGATGAGGAAGGAAATGTGCTGATTTATAAAGATCAGTTTAAGACTCATTTTAAGCAGCTGGAAAAGTACCAGCTTCTCATACAAGAACTGGAAAATGAACCAATACCAGAAGATAAAGATATTAAGGATGAAGATTAACAAAAATTTCTATATAAAAAGAGGCGAATGGCTATAGAGCTCATTCGCCTTTTGTTCATGTGTTTGTGGCCAGTTGGAAATACTAAACTGGACACAGAAAGGGTGCTTTGTCAGCTTACGGCTCCAGCCAGGTTTGCGACCATTTTTCAATTTCCTTCATTAATGGCTGTAATGAACGGCCTTTTTCAGTCAGAGAATATTCTATACGCACAGGAATTTCAGGGAAGACCTCCCGTATGACAATTCCTTGTTTTTCTAATTCCTTAAGCCTTTCTGAAAGAAGCCGCCCGCTGATGCCAATAGATGATTCAATGGTGCAGAAGCGCTGAGATCCATTTAGGAGCTGATAAATAATCAAACCAGTCCAACGCTGACTTAGCAATCCCATGGCTTTTTCAAACCTTGGGCAAATGACAGATGGATTCATGCTAAATTCACTCCTTTTTTCTATTATACAATAGTTATTACCTTAAGTAAAAGTATTATCATTTATAAATTAGTTACTTTACAATTGTAGTTTATTAAAATATAATTACTTACATAAAGTAAGTATGAAGATATTAATGACAGGAGGGGTTCACTTGAGTTTTCATGAGTACCCAAATTTATATGTAGAGCATGTAACATTAAAAGTAAAGGATTTAGACAAGATGATTTCTTTTTATAAAGAGATTATCGGCTTTCAAATATTAGAACAAACTGACAGTAAGGCAGCATTAAGTGCAGACGGGAAAACAGCGTTGTTATATTTAGAAAAGCTTGAGGAGGCAGAAGACAAAAGAAGCCGGACAACAGGATTATATCATTTTGCTCTTCTTGTGCCGACAAGAGAGGATCTTGGTGCACAATTGCAGCATTTATTGGTAAGCGGCTACCCACTGCAAGGGGCATCTGACCATAATGTAAGTGAGGCACTATATCTTGGAGACCCAGAGGGAAATGGCATTGAAATTTATCGCGATCGTGCTGCAGATGAATGGGCTTGGGATGGAGAATTTGTAAAAATGGATACATTACAAATGGATGCCCAAGGTGTGCTGGACTCAAGGGGTCAACTACAGTGGAATGGCTTGCCAAAAGGGACGAAAATGGGACATATCCATCTTCATGTTGCTGAATTAGGGGAAACGGCAGATTTCTATGTGAAAGGCTTAGGCTTTGATATTGTCCAGAAATATGGAACTCAAGCCTACTTTATATCTACTGGCAAGTACCATCATCATATCGGCCTTAATACATGGAACGGAGTCGGTGCTCCTGCTCCGAAGGAAACAAATCCTGGCATGAAATATTTTGACTTGAAGGTCCCAAGTCATACTGCAAGAGAGGAAATGGCCGCAAGACTGGCAGTCATGAATGCAGAGATAAAGAAGGATAATGATGCTTATTATGTTAAGGATCCGTCTGGAAATACTATTCGTTTAGTTCTCTAAATATATTTCAATTTCCGTGATAAAAAAAATTGCGTAATTCCCACTTTATTATTAAAATTTTAAATAATGATGTATAGATAAGAGGAAGATAATTAGTCGTTTTTTCCTTTGAAATTTCCAATCATAAATTTTAGAGTAGGTGGGAATATTTTGCAGAAGAATGAACAGCTATATAACTATTTCATTGAAAATGCGGACAGGTTAACTGATGAATGGTATGCAAACCTGGATAGAACAGACCCTAATGGTGTATACGCTTCCGATAATCTGGAGATTATTCGAACATTAAAAAAGCAAAATAACGATTTTCATTATTACTTGGCAAAGGTATTCATTGAGGAAGAGGAAAGTTTTCTGAAGGATTTTCAGGAATGGGTGGTAGCCATCGCTTCCGATAAGGAGCACTTAGAAACTCCTATCCATTTTATCATTAGAGAATTTATCCGAACGAGAGAGCAATATTTTCAGCTAGTGAGGGAATTTCAGAAACAGAATAATGTGCCAGAAGAACGCATTACAGTTTGGAACCGGAGCATAGTGAGGGTATTTGATATTGTCATTGTCCAATTTACAGAACAATTCCATGAAAACTCCATTAAACAGCTTCGGGCACAACAGGAAATGATTAATGAGCTTAGCTCGCCTGTTATCCTGCTCAGCAAAAACCGTGCATTGCTGCCGCTTGTTGGCGACATTGATACAGCGCGTGCTGCTGCTATTTTGGAAAATACAATTAAACAATGTGCTGACAAAAAGGTCACACAGCTGTTTATTGATTTGTCTGGAGTCATTATTATTGACACGATGGTAGCACACCAAATTTTCCAGCTGATTCATGGCTTGAGTTTAATTGGAGTTCATTCCACACTTTCTGGTATAAGGCCGGAGATTGCCACAACTGCGATTCAGTTAGGATTATCCTTTAATGACATTTCCATTGCATCCACACTAAGCAAAGCGATTGCCATTTTTTAGTAAGTAATCAGCAATCATTTATCTTTCTTCCTAACAAAATTAACTGCACCGTAAATTTTTACGGTGCAGTTTTTTAATGGTTTTATTCCTTGCCAAAGGAGAAGTCAACAGCCTCTTTGGAATGAAGGTAAGTAGTGTTGAATAAAGGAATGTCGATATCCTCATCCTTAATCAATAGGGGGATTTCTGTGCATCCAAGAATAATTCCTTCTGCACCATCAGCAAGCAGCTTACGGATGATTTCTAAATAACGTTCCTTTGATTCCGGAAAGAATTTTCCTTGGCAAAGCTCATCAAAAATGATCGAGTGAACATCCTCTCTGTCACAAGCCTCTGGAATGATTGTTTCGATACCATAAAGATTAAGGACTTCTTTATAGAAGTCTTGCTCCATCGTAAATTTCGTTCCAAGCAAACCAACTTTCTTAAGACCTTTTGTTGTAATGCTTCGTGCTGTTGATTGTGCGATATGAATAAGTGGAACGGAAATCGCCTCTTGCACCTCTTGTGCCACCTTATGCATTGTGTTCGTGCAAATAAGGATAACCTCTGCACCGCCCGTTTCCAATGTTTTGGCTGCATCTGCCATTAGTTGAGCTGCTTGTTCCCATTTTCCTTCCCGCTGAAGAACAGCCATTTCCTCCATATTAAAGGAATAGATTAAACATTTGGCAGAATTTAATCCTCCAAGCTCTTCCTTCACTAAAGTATTGATGATTTGATAATAGTCTGCTGTAGATTCCCAGCTTAGTCCGCCGATTAGTCCAATTGTTTTCATGTTTTCTCCTTTGTTTATAGTTTTCAAAAGCATAACATGCTATTCTGGTATAAAGTAGGACCACATTTTATAAACTTTAATAGTGCCAGTTCATTTGAAGGTGGCTTAGTATGATATTTATTACAGTAGACAGGTCAAGTTCAATATCCTTAACACAGCAAATTTATGAGCAAATAAGAACAAGTATCCTTGGCAATACCTTAAAAGAAGGCCAAAAATTGCTGTCAACAAGAGAGCTTTCTGCAACTATCGGTGTCTCACGCAATATTGCTATGGAAGCTTATGACCGATTAATAGCTGAAGGCTTTTTAGAGGTCAAACCAAAGGCAGGCACATATGTTTCAAAGGGAACAACACTTACTACGATTAAGCATATGGAGCATGAAAAGTCGCGAACAGATTTATTCCAGACGGAAAAGTCTTATATTGATTTTCGCGGTGGCAATCCGGCAACTGATTATTTTCCAAGAAAAAAATGGGGCCAGCTTACAAAAGAAGTATGCATGGACTCGCCTCAGCATATATTCGGCTATAGTGATCCCAGAGGAGTCCAGGAACTAAGAAATGTGCTTGCTCAGTATTTACGAAAGGCCAGAGGTGTAAAATGCGATCCAGATCAAATCATCATCACCTCGGGGGCAACGCAGGCTTTGCGGCTAATTACAGAGCTGCTCTTGAGTCCTGAAGGCTTCATTGCATCAGAGGATCCTGTTGCAGATGAGATGAGAAATATTTTTGCGATGGCAAATGCGAAGGTGTATCCAGTGCCTGTGGATGAAAATGGAATCATTCCCGAGCAGTTGCCTGAAGATGCGCCTAACTTTCTTTTTGTTATTCCCTCCCACCAGTTTCCTTTAGGTGGTATTTTATCCATTCAGCGAAGATTAATGCTGATTGAGTATGCAAGACGAAGCGGCTGCTATATTGTGGAGGATGATTATGACAGTGAATTTACATATGAAGGTGCTCCTGTTCCCTCGATGCAGGGAATTGACCAGCAGCATGTCCTGTATGTTGGTACGTTCAGCAAAATATTATCTCCAGCTTTGAGAATAGGCTACGTTGTTTTGCCGCGTAATTTATTGCATGAATTTCAACAACTTAAATGGTTTAATGACAGACACACATCGAGCATTGAACAGTATGTGCTCGCTCGTTTCATGGAGGAAGGGCATTTTGATAGACATATCCGCAAAATGAAGAAAATTTATCAAGAGCGAAGGCAAGTACTAGTAGATGTTATCAAACACTATTTTCCTGATGCAAGAATTATCGGAAAAGCAGCTGGAATGCATCTCGTAGTTGAATTCCCAGGTGCTCATTTTACAGAGAATATTATGAAAAGAATGAAACAGGAGGGTGTATGCATATATCCTGTTGAACAATACAGCATGCAAAAGGGCAAGCATAAGCATCTTGCCGTTTTAGGGTATGGCGGTGTTGCCCCAGAGGAAATAACCAAGGGCATCAGCATTTTAAAAAGGGTGCTTGAAAGGGAAATCTAAATTGTTTTACATCATTTTTTAATGAACCAATATTTATTTTATGATATAAAAAAGAAAACCAGAAAAGACAGTAAGGAGTTTTATTTCGTGATGGAACAAAAAGGGAAGAGCGCAAAATTAAAAATAAGTTTATTTATACTAATGGGGATTTTACTAGTATTATTCTTCATTCCAACTCCTTATTATTTAAACCAGCCAGGTTCTATTGAACCACTTGCGGAAAAAGTCACTGTAGAGGATGGGGATAAGACAGAAGCAGGCAGCTTAAACTTAACAACGGTTTACTCTATTAAAGCAAGTAACCCTTACATACTGCTTTATGGATTACTGGCTCCACATACGGAAATCAAAAAAGAAGAAGAGGTCAAGGGTGACCTTTCAGATGCGGAATATAATTCTTTGCTGCTTCATATGATGGACAGTTCAAAGCAAAATGCTATTATAGCCAGCCTTGATGCTGCTGATGAAAAGGTTGAATATGATTATAATGGAATTTTTGTCGCGGGCGTATTGGAAACATCGAAAGCAAAATCCGTTATTCATGTTGGAGATATCATCCATAAGGTGGATGGGGAGGCATTTACAGAGGCAACGGATTTAATTGCATACTTAAAGGATAAAAAAGCTGGTGACAAGGTAGTATTGGAATATACACATAATAACAAGGAGAAAAAGGCGACTGTTGAAATGATTGTGCTCGATAAGAAGACAGGCCAAGTCGGGATTGGAATAAATCCAGAAAACAATATGTCGATTGATCCTTCTGTTAATGTGAAAATAAACAGTGACAATATTGGCGGTCCGTCAGCAGGGCTAATGTTCTCATTAGAAATATATAACCAACTAGTCAAGGAAGACTTGACGAAGGGCTATAAAGTAGCTGGAACAGGAACAATGGATGCTGAAGGCAATGTTGGCCAAATTGGTGGCATAAAGCATAAAATCGTTGCGGCACATAAGGCTGATGTGGATATATTCTTCTTTCCAGAGGACATAAATAGCTATGATACAAATGAGCAGGAAATTAAAGCGCAAGTAAAAGAGGAAGGCTATGATGACATCAAAATCGTGCCTGTCAGTACATTACAAGATGCAATCGACTACTTGGAGAAGCTTCCAGCAAAATAATAGACAGAAAAAAAGCGGGTGATTATCTCACCACGCTTTTTTTGTTTTTTAAATGGATTAAAAAGAACGTAGTTTAAAATGAGAGGATTAGGGAATATTATCAACATGGATACATAGAACGGAACGTATTTCTTCATCATTGAAGAATGGGCGAAGGAGGTAGTACAATGAATGATTTTTTAAACGGAGTATTTAGTATATTTTATGGGGTATTTGGTTTCCCAATAGCAATCATCTTTATTATTATAGTCGTCGCAGCCGTAATACAGATCAGAAAGCGCCGACGCCGTAGAAGGGAAGACTGGCATGGCCAATCACCTGTAGAAAAGATTGAAAAAAGTGATAATGATAAGAATAAGTAAACAGGCATTACTGTGAAATAATAATGCAAGTTTAATCAAACCGACCTATTTTATCTTATTGATTAATAGTTCGGTTTTTTGTATTTTCGGTTTTAATAAATAAAGTCTTTAAATAGAATATCCCTTTATAATTAGTTCTTTCCAATGCCCTCGCGTCCAATTTTTGCAGGATTATCCCAAGCTTTTTACTCAATATAGAGGTTATATGTTGTTTTGTCTTTTTCCCGTTATCTGTCCTGTTAGCTGTATAAAGAGAAAGGGTATATAGGCACTAGAGAGACGGGCGAGAATTT